>JAJTGU010000053.1 GCA_021297985.1 Rubrivivax sp. | reverse complement strand
GTCGAGCGGGTGCATTTCATCAATGGCGACTGCTGGAACGTCAACCCCGCCGCACTGGCCCGGGTGCCGCAACTCTTCTGCCGCAACGAGCGTGCCTCGCTGACGCTGCGCCTGGCCGACGGCACGCGCATGGCGCTGGTGCCGGTCGCCGCGATCCTGGTCGCGAGCCTGCGCCTGCATTGCATCGACGCCGTGCTGCACGGCCGCTGGCGGGGCGCCGCGGTCTGGCACCCCGCCAGCGCCGTGGGCCGCGGCGACGAGATGGGCTGGTTCGAACACGGCTCGACGATCATCGTGTTCGTGCCGTCGGGCTGGGTGCTGGCGCCCGGCGTTGGCCCAGGCAGTCGGGTGCGGATGGGGGTGCCCTTGCTGGTCCCGGTGGATGTCACCGATCCGACACGGCAGCCGCCGACCATGCCTGGATGAACCCACGCCCCAACGTCGATCTGGTCTGGTTTGCCGCCGGCGGCGGACACCGTGCGGCAGCCCTGGCGCTCGAGCAGGCGATCCACGAACAGGGGCGACCCTGGAACGTGCGCTGCGTCAACCTGACCGAGGTGCTGGACCCGAGCGAGATGTTCCGGCGCACCACCGGACTGGCGCCCGAGGATCTCTACAACAAGCGCCTGGCCAGCGGCTTCACGCTCGGCCTGAAGCAGGAGCTCAAGCTGCTGCAAGGCGGCATCCGGCTGGCGCACCGCCTGCTGGTGCAGCGCCTGGCCGTGCATTGGCGCGCGACACGGCCCGACCTTGTCGTGTCGCTGATCCCGAACTTCAATCGCGCGCTGCACGACAGCCTGGCCGTGGCCTGCCCGACGGCCCCGTTCATGACGGTGATGACCGACATGGCGGACCACCCGCCGCATTTCTGGATCGAGCCCGACACCGCCCAGCACATCGTCTGCGGCACCGGCCACGCGCTGCAGCAGGCGCTGGCGGCCGGCGTACCGGACCACCGCGTGCACCGCGTCGACGGCATGATCCTGCGGCCCGAGTTCCACCGCGCGGCCCAGGCCGGCAACGACCCTGCGGATGCCCAGGCGCGCGCTGCGCGGCGCATCGCCGTGGGTCTGCCGGCCAGCGGCCCGGTCGGCCTGGTGCTGTTCGGTGGCACGGGCTCGCGGGCGATGCTGCGCATCGAGTCCGCCCTGCACGACCAGCCATTGATCCTGATGTGCGGCCGCAACGAGGCGCTGGCGACCGCCCTGCGCGCGCAGGCCACCTTGCCCGCGCCCGGCGGCGGACCGCGGGCGCGGCGGGCGGTGGTCGGCTTCACGGGTGAAGTCGCGCAGTGGATGCGGATGGCGGACTACTTCATCGGCAAGCCGGGTCCGGGCTCGCTCAGCGAAGCGGTGCAGTGCGGCTTGCCGACTCTCGTGACGCGCAACGCGATGACCATGCCGCAGGAGCGCTGGAACACGGTCTGGATCGAGCAGCAGGGGGTCGGCATCGTGTTGCGTCGCTTTGCCGACGTGCGCGGCGCGGTGACGCAGCTGCTGGACCGCTTGCCCGATTACCAGGCCCGCGTCCAGGCGGTGCACAACGCCGCCGTGTTCCAGGTCCCGGGGCTGATTGCGGCGCGGCTCGCCGAAAGGACCGGTCCTGAGGGTGTTGCATTTCACCAAGCCGTCGCATGACGTTCACGCAG
The DNA here is from genome assembly GCA_021297985.1 of Rubrivivax sp. GTDB lineage: Bacteria > Pseudomonadota > Gammaproteobacteria > Burkholderiales > Burkholderiaceae_C > Rubrivivax. The sequence goes on along the minus strand of JAJTGU010000053.1, from coordinate 2,323 downwards.
GTGTCTCGCGGGCCGGTCAGCATTCCGGCATCGATGTCACCAGGAGCCGCAGATGAACGCTGCGACACACCGGTCCGAAGTTCCGACCGGCCACGCCGACGACAGCCCTGACCTGAAGGTCCGCACGGTCTGGATTTCCGACATACACCTGGGCACTCCAGGCTGTCAGGCCAAGGCGCTGCTCGAGTTCCTGCGGGAGGTCGACTGCGACACGCTGTACCTCGTCGGCGACATCGTCGACGGCTGGCAGCTGCGCCGCCAGTGGTACTGGCCGCAGGCGCACAACGACGTGCTGCAGAAGCTGCTGCGCAAGGCCCGCAAGGGCACGCGGGTGGTCTTCGTCCCCGGCAACCACGATGAATTCGCGCGGCGCTACCTGGGCCAGAACTTCGGCGGCATCGAGGTCGTCGAGGACGCGATGCACCTCACGGCCGACGGACGCCGGTTGTGGATCGTGCACGGCGACCTGTTCGACGGCGTCATCCAGTGCGCCAAGTGGCTGGCCTATGTCGGCGACTCGGCCTATGAGTTCGTGCTGCGGCTGAACCACCGCTTCAACTCGCTTCGTGCCCGGTTCGGGCTGCCGTACTGGAGCCTGTCGAAGTACCTGAAGCTCAAGGTCAAGCGCGCCGTCAGCTACGTCGGCCAGTTCGAGGAGGCGGTCGCGCGCGAGGCCGCTCGCCGCGGTGCGGACGGGGTCGTCTGCGGTCATATCCACCACGCCGAGATGCGCGAGATCGACGGCATCCTGTACTGCAACGACGGCGACTGGGTCGAGAGCCTGACGGCGTTGGTCGAGCACATGGACGGCCGGCTGGAGATCCTGGACATGTCGGGCAAGCGCGCGCCACTGGCCAGCCGCGGGCGTGAGGCGGCACTGCTGCCGGTACCGGTGGGCCTGCCGCAGCCGGCGGCCCCGGTGCTGGCCCAGATGTCCCACGAGCCGGTGGCCAAACAGCTGCTGACCTGAGCGGTCAGCGGCCTGGGCATGGTCCGTTGGGCCCATGGTGGGGGTCCACACAGGCCTGCTCTGTCACCCCACCGGCCTAGTCTCCAAGTCATGTCATTGGACCTTGCATTCCGGCGTTTGCGCCTTGCCTTCGCGTGGGTGGTGATGGCGGTCCTGGCGGCGCCCGCATTGGCCGCGGGCACGACGCTGCGCGCGGGCGACCTGATGTTCAGCGCCTTCAACGCCGACGAAGACGGCTGGAGCCTCGTGGCGCTTGTCGATCTGGCGCCCGGAATCGAGCTTTACTTCAGCGACAACGCCTGGGACGGCAAGGCCTTCACCAGTGGCGAGGGTTTCCTGCGCTGGACCAGCGGCGACTCGGCCATCGCCGCCGGCACCTGGCTGCGCTTCATGAACATCGACAGCGCCTCCCGGTTGGCTGCCAGCAACGGGCGCCTGGAGCGCCTGAACATCCCCGGCAGCACCTTGCCGAACCTGAGCCAGAGCGCCGAGACGCTGTACGCCTACCAAGGCAGCGACGCCTTGACGCCGCAGCGGTTTGTCGCTGCCATCGGCAACGGTGACTTCGCCGCCGAGGTGGGCGGCCTCGGCGGAACCGGACTGACCGCCGGCCGTACCGCCCTGGCCCTGCCCAGCGGCTCCGACTGGGCCGAGTACGCCGGTCCCCGTGCGCCACGGGTCGCGGGGGGCGAGGCTCAGTCCCGGCTGGGCAGTGTCGGCCTGTGGCAGTCGACGGTCGATGGCGATCTCGGCGCGCGGATGCCGAACGCGCTGCCCCTGGACGTGACACCCATCCCCGAGCCCTGGGCGCCGTTGACGGCGCTGCTGGGCCTGGTCCTGCTGGCGGTCCACCGGATCGCGGGGAGCCGTTCGGCGCGCAAGCCTGGGCCATACGGATCACTCCTCTGGGGTCAACGTCTCGGATCCGTCACCAAGCCTTTCTAGCCTCCGTCGCTGGCAGGACTGGCATCGCCGCGTGCCTGTCCAGCGTCCACTCCAGTACAGGGAACCACGATGCTCAACGTTCGATTCAAAGCGCTCGCGGCCACGACAGCGCTGCTCGCCTGCGGCGCGGTGCAGGCCCAGCTCGGGCTGCCGGGAAGTGCGAACAGCAGTCTTCTTTTCACCGCCATCGACGCCGAGGGGACTCCGACGGCGGTGATGATCGACTTGGCCTACGTGCTGACCGACTTCGACACCCGTGGCGACGTGACGGGGGTGCTCGACGGCAGTGGTACGCCTGGCCCCCGCGGTGCGTTGCTGGCCGAGGGCACGACGGCGGTCTGGAACTTCCGCAACAACACGCTCACGGTCAACGGCGCGGCGGTCGCCGGCGACTACCGCTGGTCGACC
>JAJTGU010000126.1 GCA_021297985.1 Rubrivivax sp. | reverse complement strand
GCGCAGATCCTCGCGCAGCCAGAGCTGCTGCAGCTCGGCCACCGCGCCCCAGCGGCGGCCGACCGCGCCGCCGACCACCTGGCCGCTGCCGGCGCGCGCAAACACCGCCAGCGCCACCACCTCGTGCAGCGGTGCCGCGGCGTCGTTGTAGCGGCCGATGCCCTCGTCGACGATGCTCATGCCGTCGGCTGGCAGTTCGCCCTCGGCGGCGTCGTGAAGGTGCAGGGTGAAGCTCATTGCAGGCGCCTTGCCGTCAAGCCAGATCGACGACAAACCGCAGCCCGTGGCTGTGCAGCCAGGCCGGGCCCTTGTCGAACTCGCCGACGAGCACGCCGCCGTTGGCCAGGATCACCTTCTGCGATGCCGCGTTGTCGAGATCGGTGGTGATCTCCACCCGCTCGAATCCTTGCTCGCGCGCGATCGCCAGCATCAGCCCGAGTGCCCGCGTCGCATGGCCGCGCCGCTGCGCCCACGGCACGACGCTGTAGCCGATGTGGCCCAGCACGTGCGGCGGCAGCGGTGCGTGACTGAAGTTCCAGCGCAGCGAGATGGAGCCGACAAACCCGCCCGGCTCGTCGCCACCCGGGCCGTCGAACATCCAGCGCTGCGTGCTCGGGATGCGGCGGTGCTGGCTGCCGTCGGGGGTCACGACGACCGGGCCTCGGCCATCGGGGTCGTGCATGCGCGCCAGGAGCCCGGCCGGATCCTCTGCGATCAGGCGGCGGTGTTCGGCTGCGAGTTCTGCGCCCCGGTTGCTCGCGGGCAGATAGCCCCGCGCCAGCGCCGCGTCGTAGGCCGCCAGGTGCGCGCCGTCCGGCACGACCAGCCGGGTGACGGCCGCCGCCGGTGCGTTCAGGCCAGAACCTTCAGCAGCCATTGCCGCAGCGCCTGCACCTCCTCGATGCAGACCGAGTGTTCCATCGGATAGGCCTGCCACTGCACCGACATGCCCAGCGCCAGCAGGGCGTCGCGACTGGACTCGCCGCGTGCCAGCGGCACGATGCCGTCGCGCAGGCCATGGGCCATGAACACCGGTGTCGTGGCGTTCGCCGGCAGGCGCTCGGCGGCGGTGGTGTCGGCCAGCGGCAGGTAGCCCGACAGGCCGGCCAGGCCGGCGAGCTTCAGCGGGCAGCGCAGTCCGGCGCCGAGGGTGATCGCGCAGCCCTGCGAGAAGCCGGCGAGCACGATGCGCGCGGCCGGCACGCCACGGGCGACCTCGCGCTCGATCAGCGCGTGCACCGCGGCAAAGGTCTCGCGCAGGCCGGTGGCATCTTCGCGGTTGACGAGTTCGGTGCCGCGGATGTCGTACCAGGCGCGCATCGGGTAGCCGCCGTTGATCGTCACCGGCCGCACCGGTGCACGCGGGAACAGCCAACGCACCGGCCCCACGGCGGCGAGGTCCATCTCGTCGGCCATCGGCAGAAAGTCGGTGCCGTCGGCGCCCAGGCCGTGCAGCATCACGATGCTGGCGCGTGCCGGCGCCTGGCCGCTCAGTTCGAGGGTTTGCAGGTCCATGTCGCGCACTCAGTAGGCCAGGCCCATGGCCTCGCGCACGTCCTTCATGGTCTGGCGGGCGACGGTGCGTGCACGCTCGGTGCCGTTTTCGACGATCCACTGCACCTTCTTGGGCTCGGCCAGCAGCGCCGCGGCCCGTTCGCGCCAGGGCTGCTGCTCGCGCAGCATGGCGTCGATCACCGGCTGCTTGCAGTCCAGGCAGCCGATGCCGGCGCTGCGGCAGCCGGCGGCAGCCCACTCGCGCGTCGCGTCGTCGCTGTAGACCTGATGGAAGTTCCAGACTGGGCACTTGTCCGGCTCGCCCGGGTCGGTGCGGCGCACGCGTGCCGGGTCGGTGGCCATGCCGCGCACCTTCTTGGTCAGCGTCTCGGGCGTCTCGCGCATCAGGATCGCGTTGCCGTAGCTCTTGCTCATCTTCGCGCCGTCCAGGCCGGGCAGCTTGGGCGTTTCGGTCAACAGCACCTGCGGCTCGACCAGCACGCTGCGTCCGCTGCCCTTCAGGTGCCCCATCAGCAGCTCGGTCTGCGCCGGCGTCCAGCCGCTGACCTGCACGGCGGCCTTCTTCACGATCGCCTCGCCCCGGCCGTAGGCCTCGGCCGCGCCGGTTTCGCCATAGGCCTTGCGCTGCTTGTCGAAGTAGCGTGAATCGTCCTTGCTCAGCAGCGCCAGCGCGGCGGCGACCTGGGCCTCGAAGTCCCGGCCGCGGCCGTAGAGGTTGTTGAAGCGGCGTGCCACTTCGCGTGTCAGTTCGACATGCGAGGACTGGTCCTCGCCCACCGGCACGAAGTCGGCCTTGTAGATCAGGATGTCGGCCGCCTGCAGCAGCGGGTAGCCCAGGAATCCGTAGGTCGCGAGGTCGCGGTCCTTCAGCTTCTCGATCTGGTCCTTGTAGGTCGGCACGCGCTCCAGCCAGCCCAGCGGCGTGCCCATCGCGAGCAGCGTGAACAGCTCCGCGTGCTCGGGCAGCCGGCTCTGGATGAAGATCGTGCAGCGGTCCGGATCCAGGCCCGCGGCCAGCCAGTCGACGACCATGTCGTAGACCGACTTCTCGATCACCTCGCGCTCCTCGTAGTGCGTGGTCAGCGCATGCCAGTCGGCGACGAAGAAGAAGCAGTCGTGTTCGTGCTGCAGCTTGGCCCAGTTCTTCAGCGCGCCGTGGTAGTGGCCCAGATGCATGCTGCCGGTGGGGCGCATGCCGGAGAGGACGCGGGTTCGCATGACGATGGAGCGGCCGTGAGGCGGGGGTGGGCGAAGCCGCGGATTCTCGCATCGGCCTCCCGGGCGGCCCACGACGGCCCACTACACTGCGCGCCCTTCGCCTGCCCGGTTCCCCCTGGCCCCCCTGTCCGCGTTCGCCCGCCGCATGAAGCGCATCGTCATCCTGATCTCCGGCCGTGGCTCGAACATGCAGGCCATCGTCGAGCGCTGCGCCGAAGAGGCCTGGCCCGCCGAGGTCGTGGCGGTGCTCTCGAACCGCCCTGACGCCGCCGGCCTGGCCTGGGCGGCGGCTCGCGGCATCGCCACCGCGGTGGTCGATCACAAGGCTTTCGCCCGGCGCGAGGACTTTGACGCCGCGATGGTCCGTGCGATCGACGTGCACCGGCCGGATCTGCTTCTGCTCGCGGGATTCATGCGCATCCTCGGTGCCGACGCCGTCGAACGCTATGCCGGCCGCTTCCTGAACATCCACCCGTCGCTGCTGCCGGCCTTCCCGGGGCTGCACACGCACCGACGTGCGCTCGAGGCCGGCTGCCAGGTGGTCGGCGCCACCGTGCACTTCGTGACGCCGCAACTCGACCACGGTCCCATCGTCATGCAGGCCGCGGTGCCGGTGCACCCGGGCGATGACGAGCATGCCCTTGCGGCACGGGTGCTGAAGAGCGAGCACGTGATCTACCCGCTGGCGGTGCGCTGGTTTTGCGAAGGTGCGCTTGAACTGGGCGCTGACGGCCGAGTGCGCCACCGAGGCGGTGCCTCGCAAGTGTTGATCTGATCGACCGCCATGCATCCCGCTGCCTTGCTCGACCAGGCCACCGTGCTGCTGCGCGCGGTGCTCAAGTTCGACCAGCCGGCCGACGGCGTGATCTCGGCGCACTTCCGCCAGCACAAGGCCCTGGGTCAGCGCGAGCGCCATACCCTGGCCGAGACGGTGTACGCCGTGCTGCGGCGTCGGCTGCTGTTCAGCCATCTGGCGCAGAGCGGCAGCGGAGCGCTCGAGCGTCGACTGGCGATCCTGGGCTGGCAGGGCAGCGACTCGTTTCTGGCCGCCGCGGTCTCGCCGCAGGAGCGTGACTGGCGCCAGCAGGTGCTGGCGGTGAGCCCGAACACCTTGCCCGACAAGCTGCGCCACAACCTGCCGGACTGGCTGGCCGGCGCCTTGCAGCGCGACATCGGCGAGCCCGACTTCTGGCCATTGGCTGAAGCCTTGCTGCAACCCGCGCCGCTGGACTTGCGTGTCAACACGCTGAAGACGCGCCGCGAGGCGCTGCAGGCCGAACTGGCCGCCGTCGGCATCGCCAGTACACCGACCGCGCATTCGCCCTGGGGCCTGCGGCTGGAGGGCAAGCCGGCGCTGCAGAAGCTCGATCTATTCACCAGCGGCGCCTTCGAAGTGCAGGACGAGGGCAGCCAGCTGCTGGCCCTGCTGACCGACGCCAAGCGTGGCGAGATGGTGGTGGACTTCTGTGCCGGTGCGGGTGGCAAGACGCTGGCGCTCGGTGCGGCGATGCGCAACACCGGCCGGCTGTATGCGCTGGACGTGTCCGGCCACCGGCTCGCAGCGCTGAAGCCGCGCCTGGCGCGCAGCGGGCTGGCCAATGTGCACCCGATGCAGATCGCCCACGAGCGCGACGACCGGATCCGCCGGCTGGCCGGCAAGATCGACCGCGTACTGGTCGACGCGCCGTGCTCGGGCCTGGGCACGCTGCGCCGCAACCCGGACTTGAAATGGCGCCAGTCGGCCAGGTCCGTCGCGGAACTGAACGCCAAGCAGGCGGCAATCCTGGCCGGTGCGGCGACTCTGCTCAAGCCTGGCGGCCGCCTGGTCTACGCCACATGCAGCCTGCTGCGCAGCGAAAACGAGGCCATCGCCGAGGCTTTCGACACCGCCCAGGGCCGTGAGTTCGACCCATTGCCCGTAGGGCCATTGCTGGCCGAACATGGCCTGGATCCCGTGGCGCTGACGGTCGGGGAGGGTGCGCGCTGGCTGCGCCTGCTGCCGCAGACCAGCGGCAGCGACGGCTTCTTCTGCGCCGTCTGGCAGCGCCGCTAGCTTCGCTTGCCCGGCTTGATCCTGAGCAAAGGAACTCAAGTCTCCGGAGCAGACCCTGAGGGGCCTGCCGGTTCGATGGCCCTGTTTTCAGCTTCGCCGCCTAGAATCTTCAGGTTGCCATTTGTTGCACTGGCTTCAAGGAACCCTTTGAATGAATGAGCTCTGGAGTGCGCACGACGCGTTGGTGAGTTGGCTGGCTGCTGGCGTTCTGGACGCCAGCTGGTGGCAGATCGTGCTGTTCACGCTGGTCACGACCCACGTGACGATCGCGGCGGTCACGCTGTTCCTGCACCGCGCTCAGGCCCACCGTGCGCTGGACCTGCACCCGGTCGTTTCGCACTTCTTCCGCTTCTGGCTCTGGATCGGCACCGGCATGGTGACCCGCGAGTGGGTCGCGATCCACCGCAAGCACCACGCCAAGTGCGAGACCGAGGACGATCCGCACAGCCCGCAGACGCGCGGCATCGAGACCGTGCTGCTGCGTGGCTCGGAGCTCTACCGCGCCGAGGCCAAGGTCGAGCAGACGATCGCCAAGTACAGCCACGGCGTGCCCGACGACTGGATCGAGCGCAACCTGTACAGCCGCTTCACCTGGCAGGGCGTGGGCCTGATGCTGATCCTGAACCTGCTGCTGTTCGGTGCTGCCGGCGCCGCGGTCTGGGCGGTGCAGATGGCCTGGATTCCGGTCACCGCGGCTGGCGTGATCAACGGCATCGGTCATTACTGGGGTTATCGCAACTTCGAGGCCCCTGATGCGTCGACCAACATCGTGCCGTGGGGCGTGCTGATCGGGGGCGAAGAGCTGCACAACAACCACCACACCTATCCCACGTCGGCCAAGTTCTCGGTCAAGAAGTACGAGTTCGACATCGGCTGGCTCTACATCCGTGGCCTGGAGGCGCTTGGCCTGGCCAAGGCACGCAAGACACCGCCCAAGCTGGCGCTGGGTTCGGTCAAGCCGGTCGCCGACAACAAGACGCTGGAGGCGGTGATCGCCAATCGCTACGAGGTGATGGCCGGATACGCCAAGGAACTGCGCCGTGCCGTCAGCCACGAACTGGAGCGTGTGCAGCGCCAGGGCGGTGGCGACAGTGCTCCGGCGCGTCACCTGCGCGCCGCCAAGGCCTGGCTGCATCGCGACAGCGACCGCGTTCCGCATGCCATGCAGGCGAGCCTGGCCGCGGCGCTGCAGGACAGTCCCAAGCTTGCCAAGCTGGTCGCGATGCGCGAGGAACTGCGCGGCCTGTGGACGCGCACCGGTGTTTCCGCCGAACAGCTGGTGGCCGACCTGCAAACCTGGTGCCGCAAGGCCGAAGAGAGCGGCATCGCCGCGCTGCAAGAGTTCTCGCTCAAGCTGCGCGCTGCCCACGCCTGAGGGCGCTCGCTCCGCGGGTACCGGGCTTGGGCGGCACCGAAGCCGTCGCCGCCGGCTCAGTCGCCGGTCCGTGCGGCCGGGGAGCCGGTTCCTGGACTCAGCCGATGTCGCCGATGTGCAGCCGGAACTGGCCGCTTCTGCGATCCGCAAAGTAGTGCTTCAGCGTCTCGCGCACGGTCCGGAACGCGATCTCGTCCCAGGGCACCTCGTCCTCGCGGAACAGGCGGGCTTCGAGCGTCTCGGGTCCCGGGTCCAGCGAGGTATCGAGCATCCGCGCGCGGTAGAAGAAGTGGACCTGGCCGACCCGCACCACGTTCAGCAGCGTGAACAGGCCTTCCAGTTCGATCCGCGCGCCGGCTTCTTCGACCGTCTCGCGCAGCGCGCCCTGCTCGACCGTCTCGCCGAGCTCCATGAATCCCGCCGGCAGCGTCCACAGTCCGTGACGCGGCTCGATCGCCCGCCGGCACAGCAGGACCTGCTCGCCCCAGACCGGCAGCGTACCGACGACGTTGAGCGGGTTTTCGTAGTGGACCTCGCCGCACGCGGTGCAGACCGCACGCTCGCGGTTGTCGCCCTCGGGCACCCGGTAGAGCGTGGGGCTGCCGCAGACTCGGCAATGCTGGATGCGGTGGGTGGCGAACATGCGTGGGTGTCGGCGGTGCGGTCGAGTGTAGGAGGCCGCCGCAAGGGCTGCTGCCGCACGGCCGTTATGCTGATGCGATGGAACTGATCAACTACTTCCGGTCGTCGGCGTCGTACCGGGTCCGCATTGCACTGGCGATCAAGGGCCTGGCCTACGACTACACCTCGGTCCACCTCGCCAACAGCGAGCACCTCGGCGCGGCCTGGTCCGGCACGCTGCCGGCGGCGCTGGTGCCGGTGTTGAAGGTCGCGGTGGGCGATGGCGATGGTGGTGGTGGCGGCGACGGTGGTGGCGACGGTGGCGGGGACGCGGTGCTGACGCAGTCGATGGCCATCATCGAGTACCTCGACGAGACCCATCCCGAGCCGCCGCTGCTGCCACGCGACCCACTGGGCCGGGCCCGGGTGCGGGCGCTGGCGCAGGACATCGCCTGCGAGATCCATCCGCTGAACAACCTGCGCGTGTTGCGCTACCTGGTGCGGGAGCTCAAGGTCAGTGAGGACGCCAAGAACGCGTGGTACCGGCATTGGGTCGAGACCGGGCTGGCGACGGTCGAACGCCAACTGGCGGCCCAACCGGCGACTTTCTGCCATGGCGACACCCCGACCCTGGCCGACTGCGTGCTGGTGCCGCAGATCTTCAATGCCAGGCGTTTCGAGGCCCGGCTCGACCACGTGCCGCAGACGATGCGGGTGTTCGAGCGCTGCATGGCGCTCGAGGCCTTCAGCAGCACCCAGCCCTCGAAGTGCCCGGACGCGGAGTGAACCTGCCGCTGCTGCGGCCGGCAGCGTTCGAAGGGATCCCCGGCGTGGGCGCGGCGATGAGCACGAGGGCTGGCGGCGTGTCGCCCGCACCCTGGGCGGAGCTGAATCTCGGCCGCGCGGTCGGTGACGACGCCGCAAGGGTGCAGGCCAACCGTGATCGTTTCGAAGCGGCGCTCGGTGGTGAACCGATTGCAGTCCGCGCCGTGTGGCTGCGCCAGGTGCACGGCACGACGGTGCGCCGGCTGACGGCAGCCGACCTGGCGGACGATGCCGCCGATCCGCCAGCCGACGCTGCGGTGACCACCGAACCTGGCATCGCCTGCACGGTGATGGTGGCGGACTGCCTGCCGGTGCTGCTGGGCAGCCGTGACGGCCGCGTGGTCGGCGCGGCACATGCCGGCTGGCGGGGCCTCGCCTCCGGCGTACTGGAAGCGACGCTGGCCGCGATGCAGGACGCCGCCGGGAGCCGGCCGGAGGACATCGTTGCCTGGCTCGGGCCGTGCATCGGGCCGCCGGCCTTTGAGGTCGGCGCCGACGTCGTGCAGGCTTTTGGTGTCGAGCCTTCGCAGTCGTTGTGCAAATCGCCGTTTGTCTACCGACCGCGCCCGGATGGCTCGCCGCGCTGGCGCGCCGACCTGCCGTCGCTTGCCGCGGCGCGGCTCCGGGCGGCCGGGGTCGACGACGTGCAGGCCGAAGGGCGGTGCACCGTGGCCGAAGGGTCAGCCTTCTTTTCTTACCGCCGAGACGGCATCACCGGCCGCATGGCCGCGGCCATCTGGCGCCGAGGCTGAGGCCTGTTCGGCGGCGGCACGCGCTTCGGCGGCCTTCAGCGCCCGCTTGCGGCCGGGCGTGCCCATGATGTAGAGCACGATGGACAGCGGGATGACGCCATAGAGCACGAAGGTGAAGACCGCACCCAGCACAGTGCCCTGACTGGACAGGGCTTCTGCAACGGCCATCATCAGCACCACGTAGAGCCAGCCGATCGCCACGATGTACATGCCAAGCTCCGGAGTATGATTTCACATATTGAAATCTGATTCCGGCACATGGCTTGATGCACGT
>JAJTGU010000040.1 GCA_021297985.1 Rubrivivax sp. | reverse complement strand
CGATTCCTTCGTCACCCCGGTGTGCTCGACCGCGCGCGTCGAGGATTCACCCGACTTGTCGACACGAACCGGGCCTGAGCCCGGCTCCCGTCCACCGAACCCGAACCCCTAGAAGGACCCAGCATGGCCACCTACACCCCGCCACTGCGCGACATGCAGTTCGTGATGCATGAGTTGCTCGACGCCCCGGCCCAGCTCAAGCGTCTGCCGCGTCACTCCGACATCGACGCCGAGACGATGAACGCGGTGCTTGAGGAGGGCGGCAAGTTCGCCGCCGAGGTGCTGTTCCCGATCAACCGAAGCGGCGACGAAGAGGGCTGCACGCTGGACAAGGCCAGCGGCGAGGTCGCGGCGCCGGCCGGCTTCAAGGCCGCGTACGCGAAGTTCGTCGAAGGTGGCTGGGCCGCGTTGTCCTGCGACCCGGCCTACGGCGGGCAGGGCCTGCCGCTGATCGTCAACCAATGCTTCTACGAGATGATGAACAGCGCCAACCAGGCGTGGACGATGTACCCCGGCCTGACCCACGGTGCCTACGAGTGCCTGCATGCGCACGGCACGCCGGAGCAGAAGCAGACCTATCTGCCCCGGCTGACCAGCGGCCACTGGACCGGCACGATGTGCCTGACCGAGCCGCATTGCGGCACCGACCTCGGCATGCTGCGCACCAAGGCCGAACCGCAGGCCGACGGCCAGTACCGCATCACGGGCCAGAAGATCTTCATCAGCAGCGGCGAACACGACCTGGCCGAGAACATCGTGCACCTGGTCTTGGCCCGGCTGCCGGATGCGCCGCAGGGCAGCAAGGGCATCAGCCTGTTCGTGGTGCCGAAGTTCCTGCCCAACGCCGACGGGACGCTGGGCGCGCGCAATGGCATCCGCTGCGGCGCGCTGGAGCACAAGATGGGCATCCACGGCAACGCGACCTGCCAGATGAACCTGGACGGTGCACTCGGCACCCTGGTCGGCGAGCCGCACCGCGGCCTGGCGGCGATGTTCGTGATGATGAACGCCGCCCGGCTGGGCGTCGGCAACCAGAGCCTGGGCCTGATGGAGGTGGCCTACCAGAACGCCGTGGCCTACGCCCGCGACCGGCTTCAGATGCGATCGCTCTCAGGACCCAAGGCGCCGGACAAGCCGGCCGACCCGATCATCGTCCACCCCGACGTGCGCAAGATGCTGCTGACGACGCGGGCCTACGCCGAGGGCGCGCGTGCGATGTCGATGTACATCGCGCTGCTGATCGACCGCGAACTGTCGACCGATGACGATGATGAGCGGCGCGAATGCGCCGACCAGGTTGCGCTGCTGACACCCATCGCCAAGGCCTTCACGACCGACAACGCCTGGCTCGCGACCAGCCACTGCATGCAGGTCTATGGTGGCCATGGTTACGTCCGCGAGTGGGGCATGGAGCAGTATGTGCGCGACGCCCGGATCAACATGATCTACGAGGGCACCAACACGATCCAGAGCCTGGATCTGCTGGGCCGCAAGGTGCTGGGCGACAACGGAAAGAAGCTCAAGGCCTTTGGCGCGCAGATCGCCGAATTCGTCGACGAGTACGGCACCGACGAGGCGATGCAGGAGTTCGTCAACCCGCTGGCCGACCTGGGCGACAAGGTCACCAAGCTGACGACCGAGCTCGGCATGAAGGCCTTTGGCAACCCCGACGAGGTGGGCGCTGCGGCGGTGGACTACCTGCGTGTCGTCGGCCACCTGGTGCTGGCATGGTTCTGGGCCCGCATGGCGCAGATCGCGCTGCAGAAGGCCGGCAGCGGCGATCCGTTCTACGTCGCCAAGCTGGCCACGGCACGGTTCTACTTCGCCAAGCTGCTGCCCGAAACCGCCGGCCTGATCCGCTCGGCCCGCACCGGGGTGGCCCCGCTGATGGCGATGGAAGAAGCGTTGTTCTAGATTCCGCGGTTGTTGCCACGGCCACGACCGACCCCCGAGCCCTGGCCCCAGCCCCAAGCTGAGGCCGAGGCCGAACCGACTTGAAGGTTCGGTCGAACCCAGACCAGGATCCGAGACGAGCGACGCTTGCCGGGTTCCTTGATTGAAGGACAGTCCATGAATCGATTCCCTGTGCGCAAGGTGGCCGTGCTCGGCGCCGGCGTGATGGGCGCGCAGATCGCCGCCCACCTCGTCAACGTCAACGTTCCGGTCGTGCTGTTCGACCTGCCGGCCAAGGACGGCCCCAGGAACGGCATCGTCAACAAGGCGATTGACGGCCTGAAGAAGCTCAAGCCGTCGCCGCTGGGCGTGGCCGACGATGCCAACCGCATCCAGGCCGCCAACTACGAGGAGCACCTGGCGCTGCTGGCCGGCTGCGACCTCGTCATCGAGGCCATTGCCGAGCGCATGGACTGGAAGCTCGACCTCTACACCAAGGTCGCGCCGCACCTGGCGCCGCACGCGCTGGTGGCGAGCAACACCTCGGGCCTGTCGATCACCCAGCTGGCCGCGGTGCTGCCCGAAAGCGTGAAGCCGCGCTTCTGCGGCATCCACTTCTTCAACCCGCCGCGCTACATGCAGCTGGTGGAACTGATCGCCACCCCGGCCACCGAGCCCGTGGTGCTGGACCGGCTGGAGGACTTTGTCACCCGCACGCTGGGCAAGAGCGTGGTGCGCGCCAAGGACACGCCGAACTTCATTGCCAACCGCGTCGGCATCGCTGGCATGCTGGCGACGATGAAGGAGGCCGAGACTTACGGCCTCAGCATCGATGTCGTCGACGACCTGACCGGCAAGAAGCTCGGGCGCGCGTCCAGCGGCACCTTCCGCACCGCCGACGTGGTGGGTCTGGACACGATGGCCCACGTCATCAAGACGCTGCAGGACAACCTCCAGGGCGATCCGTTCTACGCCAGCTACGCCACACCGGCGGTGCTGCGCCGTCTGATCGAGCAGGGTGCGCTGGGCCAGAAGAGCGGAGCCGGCTTCTACAAGAAGGTCGGCAAGGACATCCAGCGGCTTGACTTCGCCAGCGGTGACTACGTGGCTGCGGGTGGCAAGGCCGAGCCCATCGTCGATCGCATGCTCAAGAAGCCGGCACCCGAGCGGCTGAAGCTGCTGCGCGAAAGCAGCCACCCGCAGGCGCAGTTCCTGTGGGCGTTGATGCGAGACAGCTTCCACTATGCCGCGGTGCACCTGGGCGACGTGGCCGAGACGGCGCGCGATGTCGACTTTGCGATGCGCTGGGGCTTCGGCAGCAAGCAAGGCCCGTTCGAGCTCTGGCAGGAGGCCGGCTGGCAACAGGTTGCCGGGTGGGTCAAGGCCGACATCGAGGCCGGCAAGGCGCTGTGCAGCGCTCCGCTGCCCGATTGGGTGTTCGACGGTCGCACGGGCGTGCACACCGAGGCGGGCTCGTGGAGTCCGTCGCGTCAGGCCTACCTGCCGCTGGCCGACCTGCCGGTCTACCAGCGCCAGATGTTCCGCGACGACGTGCTGGGCTCCGGTGCGCCGAACCCGCTGAAGACCGGGACCGAGGTCTACCGCAACGACGAGATCCGCCTCTGGAGCCCTGACGGCGAGGTGCTGGTGGCCAGCATCACCGCCAAGCTGCACCTCATCAGCCCGGCGGTCGTCGAAGGCCTGCTGAAGGCGGTTGAACTGGCCGAGGCGGGCTATGCGGGCCTCGTGATCTGGAGCCCGGACGACGTGTTCTCGGCCGGGGCCAACCTCGAGAGCCTGATGCCGGTCTTCATGAAGCTCGGCTCCAAGGGCATCCTCCCGGAGGTCAAGAAGCTGCAGGACGCGCTGCTGCGCATGCGCTATGCGCAGGTCCCGGTGGTCGCCGCGATGCGTGGCATCGCGCTGGGCGGTGGCAACGAGATCGCGCTGCACTGCGCGCGCCGTGTCGCCGCAATGGAGACCTACGTCGGCTTCGTCGAGGTCGGTGTCGGCCTCGTGCCCGCTGGCGGTGGACTGGCCTACGTCGCGCGCCGTGCGGCCGAGATGGCGGCGGCCGGCAACGCCAGCGCCGATCTGCTGAAGTTCCTGATCGACGGCTTCACCAACGCCGCAATGGCCAAGGTCGGGACCAGCGCTATCGAGTCCAGGAAGCTCGGCTACCTGATCGACGGCGACGTGATCGTGGCGCACAAGGACGAGCTGCTGCACGTCGCGATGGTCCAGGCCAAGGCGATGGCCGACAGCGGCTGGCGGCCGCCGGCCCGAGTGCCGATCCCGGTGGCCGGCCGCAGCGCCATCGCCACCATCCGCGGCCAGCTGACGAACATGCGCGACGGCGGCTTCATCAGCGCCCACGACTTCCACATCGCCGTCCTGATCGCCGAGGTCGTCTGTGGCGGCGACGTCGACGCCGGCACGCTGGTCAACGAGGAATACCTGATGGCGCTGGAGCGGCAACGCTTCTGCAACCTGCTCGACCACCCCAAGACCCAGGAACGCATCATGGGCATGCTGTCGACCGGCAAGCCGGTGAGGAACTGAAGCATGGGCACCGCGGTCCGCACCAGCCGGAGCCTGCCCCCTCTCCCGCTTGCGGGAGAGGGCTGGGGTGAGGGTGACAGTGCGCGGTCGGAAACGATTCATCGTGCACGGCGACTGCGTGGTCATTCCACCGATGCGGAGCGCCTGCTCTGGAGTCGGCTGCGGGTGCGTCCTGTCCTCGGCTTGAAGTGGCGCCGCCAACATCCGGTTGCGGGGTTCTTCGCCGACTTTGCGTGTGTAGAGGCCGGTCTCGTTGTGGAACTGGACGGGAGCCAGCACCTCGTTGGCGCCAATGCGGTTGCAGACGAACACCGCAGTCGGATCTTGAAGCAGCATGGATTTTCCGTACTGCGGTTCGATGACCGACAAGCCCTGATCGAAACCGATGCCGTCTTGAGCGCAATCCACGACTGGTTGACGCTCCACCACCCTCACCCCAACCCTCTCCCGCCCGCGGGAGAGGGAGCGAACCGAAGGAACTGAACATCATGAGCAAGCAAGTTCAAGACGCTTACATCGTCGCCGCGACGCGCACGCCGATCGGCAAGGCCCCACGCGGGGCGTTCCGCAACACGCGGCCCGACGACCTCCTGGTGGCGGCCATCCGCAGCGCGCTGCTGCAGGTGCCGACGCTGGATCCGGCGGCCATCGAGGACGCGATCATCGGCTGCTCGTTCCCCGAGGGCGAGCAGGGCATCAACATGGCGCGGGTCGCGGCCGTGATGGCCGGTCTGCCGCACTCGGTGGGCGGCGTCACCATCAACCGCTTCTGCGCGAGCGGCCTGACGGCGTTGCAGATGGCGGCCGACCGCATCCGCGTCGGCGAGGCCGACGTGATGATCGCAGGCGGTGCTGAGAGCATGAGCATGGTGCCGATGGGCGGCAACAAGCCGAGCTTCAACCCCGAGATCTTCACCAAGGACGAAAACGTCGGCATCGCCTACGGCATGGGCCTGACCGCCGAACGGGTGGCCGACCGCTGGAAGGTCGGCCGTGAAGCCCAGGACGCGTTTGCGCTGGCGTCGCACCAGAAGGCCCTGGCGGCGCAGGCCGCTGGCCACTTCACGGCCGAGACGACACCGGTGACGGTGCTCGATCGTCTGCCCGACCTGGCCAGCGGCGAGGTCACGGTCAAGACCCGCGTCGTGTCGCTCGACGAAGGCGCGCGGCCGGACACGACGCTCGAAGGCTTGGCCCGGCTCAAGCCGGTGTTCGCGGCCAAGGGCAGTGTCACCGCCGGCAACAGCAGCCAGACCAGCGATGGCGCTGGTGCGTTGATCCTCGCCAGCGAGAAGGCGGTCAAGCAGTTCGGCCTCAAGCCGCTGGCGCGCTTTGTCAGCTTTGCCGCCCGCGGCGTCGCACCCGACGTGATGGGCATCGGCCCGGTCGAGGCCATTCCGGCCGCCTTGCGCTACGCCGGATTGACGCTCGACGACATCGGCTGGATCGAATTGAACGAGGCCTTCGCGGCCCAGGCACTGGCCGTCATCCAGACGATCGGGCTCGATCCGGCGCGGGTCAATCCGATGGGCGGCGCCATCGCGCTGGGCCATCCGCTGGGCGCCACCGGCGCCATCCGCGCCGCGACCGTGGTGCACGCCCTGCACCGCCAGCAACTGCGCTACGGCATGGTCAGCATGTGCATCGGCATGGGCCAGGGCGCCGCTGGGATCCTGGAGCGGGTGTGACCGCAGCCGCCGCCCCGTTGGCGACGCCGTTTGTGCTCAGGTGCAGCGACGGCGGCCAGGTGGTGGCGACGGCCCATTCGGCAACGCCGGAGGATTCGGCGGCGACCGAGCGACCCGCCTTTGTGATCGCATGTGCCACTGGCGTGCCCCAGAGCCTTTACCGTGGCATCGCCTCCTGGCTGGTGTCGCTCGGCCATGCGGTCTACACCTTCGACTGGCGCGGCACGGCGGCGTCGCGGCCGCCGCGGCTGCGCGGCTTCGAGGCCGAATTCCGGCACTGGGTCCTGGACCTTGACGCCGTGCTCGGTCATGCGCTCGAGCGCCATGCTCAAGTGAGCCTGATCGGCCACAGCATCGGTGGCTTCCTGGCGCCGTTGACGAAGCAGGCGCCGCGGCTGCACCGTCTGGTGCTGGTCGGCGCGCAGACCGCCTACTGGCGCGACTGGCCGCTGGCGCAGCGTCTGCCGATGCTGCTGCTCTGGCACGGCCTGATGCCCCTGGCCACGTTGTTGGTCGGTTACTTCCCGGGTCGTGCGCTCCGCCTGGGCGAAGACCTGCCTCGCGGCGTCGCATTGCAGTGGGCGGGCCGACCCTGGAAGGATCCGTTCACCGGCTGGCATCTTGGCTCTGCAGCAGAGGCCAGTGCGCTGTACGCCCGCCAACTGCCGCCGGTGACGATGTTCGCGGCCAGCGACGATCCGTTTGCGACGCCGGCGGCGATGCAACGGGTCGCCATGCGGCTCACGGGCACGTCTGTGCGTTGCGAGCACCTGGCGCCAGGCCTTGCCGGCCTGCAAAGGCTCGGCCACTTCGATCTCTTCCGCCGCCGCGCCGCCGCCTTGTGGCCTCGCTTTCGCGACGCGGCACTTGCCTGATCCCGACCCCTCCGGAACCCACCATGACCATCAAGACCGCCATCCTGAACGGCGTCGCGACCCTCGAGATCGCCCGCCCCGAAAAGAAGAACGCGCTCACCGTCGCGATGTACGAGGCCTTGTCGCAGGGCCTGGACGCGGCACGCGAGGACCCGTCCGTGCGTGCCGTGCTGATCGTCGGCCAGCCCGGCATCTTCACGTCCGGCAACGACCTCGAGGACTTCATGAAGCGAGGTGTCGGCCAGGGTTCAGGCAGCGAGTCCACCGATTCCCCGGTCTTCGGCTTCATGCGGTCCCTGCTGGCGTGCGACAAGCCGGTCGTCGCAGCGGTCACCGGCGCGGCCATCGGCATCGGCACGACGATGCTGTTGCACTGCGACTTCGTCTATGTCAGCGACGAGGCCCGGCTGTCGATGCCCTTTGTCAGCCTGGGCCTGGTCCCCGAGTTCGCGAGCAGCCTGATGGTTCCGCAACTGATGGGCCGTGCCCGTGCGAGCGAGAAGCTGCTGCTGGGTGAGCACTTCACGGCCGAGAACGCCGTCGAGTGCGGCATCGCCAATGCGGTGATCCCGGCCGGTGAGGTGGTCCACCATGCACGGCGCATTGCCGAGCGCTTCAACCAGCTGCCACCCGGTGCGGTGCGCGAGGCCAAGCGGCTGCTTCGCGCGCCGCAGCGCGAGCAGGTGCTTGCGACCATCCGGACCGAAGGTGAGCTGTTCGCCGCACGATTGAAGAGCCCCGAGGCCATGGAGGCCTTCCAGGCGTTTTTCCAGAAGCGCAAGCCGGACTGGTCCAAGTTCAGCTGACCGAACCCGGAGGCACTGCCCGATGTCGCTGACGCTGAAACTCGCCCTCAGCCCCTTGCTCGTCGCGCTCTGATCTTTGCTGAAGGCAAGGCCGGGATGCTGATCGATGGCATTCCGTATCGTCCGCAGGTGGGTATCGATGGATTTCGTGCCTGGCATG
>JAJTGU010000144.1 GCA_021297985.1 Rubrivivax sp. | reverse complement strand
CTGGGGCCGGCCACGATGCGGGCCCCCAGGGCCTCGGCCAGCGACAGCGCGTCGCCTTCGATGCTGTCGGGCACGATGCGCACGTGGCTTTCGCCCTGGGCACCAGCCGGAAAGAAGCGCCGCCGCATCGCGGCACTGCCGCTGAATCCGCCGCCGGCCAGGACCACGCCGCGCCGCGTGGCGATCTCCAGCGCGCCCTGCCTCGTTGCCGCCGACAGGCCACGGATGCGACCCTCGGCCAGATGCAGCCCCGTGAGCCGTGTCTCGGTGAGCAGCCGCACACCGCGCGCCCAGCCTGCCGCCGCCAGCGCGGCGGCCAGGCCGTTGCCGTTGGCGATGCGCGTGCCGCGCGCGTGCCCGGCCGCACGGTCGAGCACATGGCGGGCCAGCAGTCGGGCCGCGTGCCAGGCCGCGACAGGCGAGTGGTGCGCTCGTCGCAGGGTCGACAACTCGCCGCTGGGGATGGTCATGCCGCCGAAGACCATGGTGCTCTCGAGCGGCCGCCGCAGGCTGCTGAAGCGCTCACCGAGCCGTCGGGCATCGAAGACCCCGGGAATCAGTGAACGCGCACCCTTCGAAGCGCCCGGCCAGTCGGGGTGGTAGTCCATCGAGCCGGTGGCCAGCGTGAAGCGCGGGCCGCCCGCCTGTTCCACGAAGGCCAGCATCTGGGGTGCTGCTGCCAGGAAGGCGCGCGCCCGCGCAGGCTCGAACAGCGGCCCGGCGGCCCGTTCGATGTAGGCCAACGCGTCATCGGTCGTGTCCCGGACGCCGGCCTCGCGGGCCTGGCGGCTGCCCGGCACCCAGACCATGCCTTCGCTGAGCGCGGTGGTGCCGCCCCACTGGGCGGACCTCTCAATCATCGTGACCGACAAGCCTTGCGCCGCCGCCGTGAGGGCCGCGGTCAGGCCCGCGGCGCCGCTGCCGACCACGACGACGTCGCAGGCCAGGCGCTCGATCGGGCCCCGGCTCTGGCTCACGGCGCCTTCAGGCCCTGCCGCAGGCCGCCGATGTAGGCCAGCCCCGTCGCCAGCAGGCCACCGTCGACCACGATGGTCTGGCCGGTCATCCAGGTCGCCTGGGCCAGGAAGCGCACCGCGCGCACGATGTCTTCGGCACGCCCGAAACGACCCATCGGCGTGCGCTCGAGGTCGTGGCGCAGCACCTCGGGGTCCGCTCTTGTTCCGACCATTGACGCGCTGTTCACCTCCAGTGGCCCGGGCGCGATGGCATTGACCTGGATGTTGAACGGCGCCAGTTCGATGGCCATCGCCTGCGTCAGTGAAGCCTGCGCGCCCTTGGTGACGCCGTAGACCGGTTCGGTCGCCCAGGCGGTGCTGGCCGCCACCGAGGTGATGTGCACGATGCGCCCGCGGCCCGCGGTCTTCATACGGCGGCCAACCTGCTGTCCGCACAGGATCATGCCGCGCACGTTGACCGCGAGCTGCGCGTCGATGTCGGCCACGGGCATGTCGAGGAAGTGGCCTGCGCGCGAGATCGAGGCACAGGCCACGAACAGGTCCGGCGACCGGCCCTGCCAGAGCCGGTCAACCTGCTCGAAGGCAC
Organism: Rubrivivax sp.; assembly: GCA_021297985.1. Lineage (GTDB taxonomy): Bacteria > Pseudomonadota > Gammaproteobacteria > Burkholderiales > Burkholderiaceae_C > Rubrivivax. The sequence goes on along the minus strand of JAJTGU010000144.1, from coordinate 4,615 downwards.
GCTCGATCTGGGCGGCATCGGCCAGGTCGGCGATCATGCCGCGGAATCGAGGGCCGGCTGCGGCGGCCGTGGCGTCGCCCGGGCTGCGGTCCATTCCGATCACCTCGGCGCCGTCGGCACAGAAGGCCGCGGCGCAGGCCTGGCCCAGGCCGCTGGACGCCCCGGTGATCAGCACGCGTGCTGGCATTCCGTCTTCCTGGTTCGCGCTTCGCATGGGTTTCGATCGAAGGGGCGGCCGCTCAGGCTGTCTCGGCCTGGGCCTGGGCCGGGGCCGCGAGCCCGAAGCGCCGATAGGCCTCTGCCGGAGCGTCGTTGGAACGCATGAGGTCCACGATCTGCGCCAGCAGCCGGTCACGGATCTCCGGTGCTTCGATGGGGTGCAGCTGCCCCGGGTCGTCATGCAGGTCGTATAGCCTCGTGCGGCAGTCGATCTGCACCCCGGAACCCAGGAAGTTGTAGATCGGCGACTTCTCGTCGCAAGGCACCTTCAGCAGGGGCACGCCCTGCGTGAAGTCGAAGGGCCGCGCCAGGGTCGCTCCTCGCAGTTCGGCCACGCTGAAGCGGCGCTTCAGGTGGGTGGGCATCAGGGTGTAGTTGTAGAGATCGCCGCCGTGGATGTCGGGCGGATAGTAGAAGAGGGTGTAGCGGCCATCAGTCACGTTGATCGCGCAACCGTGCTGCCCGTAGAGACCGAACTCGCGCACGCGCGCTCGCGGATCATCAAGGAGCGGCAGCAGCGACCGACCCTGCACCTCGGCGGGAGCGGGCACGCCGAACATGTCCAGGAAGGTGGGCACCAGATCGATGGTCTGGGTCAAGGCGCTGCGGCGCTGACCGGCTCGCACGGCATGTGCCGGGTGCCAGATGGTCAGCGGGATGTGGGCCACCTCGTTGTACACCGGCATCAGGCACTTGCCCCACAGGTCCTGCTCGCCGAGCAGGAAGCCGTGGTCGGTGGTCATCAGCACGGCGGTGTTCTTCCACATGTCGTGCCGGTCCAGGAAGTCGAGCACGCGGCCGAGTTGGTGGTCGCAGTGCGCCAGCGTGGCGGCATAGTTCGCGCGCAACTCGTCCACCTCGTCGGGCGTTTCGTGCACCGGGCCGTAGGGCGGCCAGTCCAGCGTGGGACCACGGTAGTGCGTCGGGTAGTCGGCACGCCACATAGCCGGCACATCGAAGGGCTCGTGCGGGTCGAAGGTCTCGAGCTGCAGGAACCAGTTGTCGGCGTCCTTGTTGAGCTCGAGGAACTCCAGCCCGGCCTGGAAGGTCTTTGCTGCTGGGTAGTCTTCGGGCGTCTTGATGAACGCGCGGTTGATCATGTCGCGCCGGAAGACGTTGCGACGCTCGGTACGCAACTGCACGGGGTGGTACTGCTCCTTCCACGCCGTCTCGTCAGGTGCCACGACCGCCTTCCAGGGGTCGCCCTGGTTGCCCCGGATCAGGTCGTAGCTGTCGAATCGGTTGTGGTAGGTCGAACCGCCATCATCCCAGTAGTGCAGATGGTCCGTGCAGAGGTGGCTGTAGACACCCTTGGCCTGGTAGAGCAGCTCCGGCAACGCGTGGTCGAACGGCTCCAGCGGCCCCCAGGAGCGGTGCAGGAAGTTGTAGCGCCCGGTCATCATCTCGCGGCGCGCCGGCATGCAGGGCAGACTGCCGACATAGTGCGTGTCGAAGACCACCGAGCGCCGGGCCAGACGGTCGAAGTTGGGCGTCTTGACCGTGGTGCCGCCGTAGCACTGCAACGAACGGCGGTTCAAGGTGTCGAACATTACGAAGAGAACACGCATGTTGTACCAGTCCCCGGTGGTGTCAGTCGGCGGTGAACCCGCTGGCTTTGATGGGCGCCTCCCAGCGCCTGTAGTGCGCAGCTTGCATGCGCGCCAGATCAACAGCAGTGGAGTAGCTGGCTTGCTGCCCCAACGCTGCGATCCGCTCCTGGGTATCGGCAAGCTTCATGACCTCGGCCACCGCGGATGACAGCCGCGTCACGAGCTCCGGCGTCATGCCTGAAGGGCCGTACAAGGCCAGAAAGCCATCGGAGGTCACGTCGACCCCGGCCTCTTTCATCGTGGGAACCTCGGGCAGCAACCGCGAGCGCTTCTCGCCTGTGACGGCCACGATGCGCAGTCGACCTGCGCGGTGATGCTCCATCGTCTCGGCCGCGGTGTCGATGACAAGAGGGATCTGGCCTGCAAGCAGGTCCTGCACGGCCGGCGCCGCACCTTTGTACGGAACGTGGGTCATGGGCACTCCGGTGGCCTGTGCAATGAGGTAACCGGTGAAGTGCGGCAGGGTCCCAGCGCCTGAGTGGCCGTAGCTTGCCTTTCCGGGGTTGGTCTTCATCCAGGCCAGCAGCGCCTTCAGGTCACCCGGCGGGGCACCAGGCCCGGCGGTCAGGGCGAAGTCGAACGTGGTCACGCCCGCCACTGGCGCGAAGTCCTTGAACGGGTCGTAGCCGACGTTCTTGAATACCCAGGGGAGCGCCACCAGTGCGGCCCCGCCCACCAGACACAGCGTGAGCCCGTCGGGCGCCGCGCGCTTGAGGTCGCCCAATGCCAGCCGCCCGGCAGCCCCCGGCTTGTTCTCGACGATGACGTTCTGCCTGAGCACCGGGCGCAGCTTCTCGGCCAGCAAGCGCGCCAGGATGTCGGCGGAACCGCCCGGCGCAAAACCGACCAGGATGCGCACAGCGGGCTTGTCCTGGGCCTGCGCAAAGCCGCCCGCTGCCATCAGGCCAATGGACAGCGCCACCTGGCGGCGGTTGAGGGGGAGTTTCATCGGGACGCTCCTTCGTGAGAGGTGAAGTCATGCTCGGTCACCATCAGGCGGGTGAACCGACTGGTGTGCGCCAGGGTGTCGCCCCGTGTGGGGCTCGGGCCGCCGTGGTAGACGGCGTTGTAGGCGGCCTCGTCGGCGAACCACTGCTCGGCCACCCCGTCCCAGTCGTGGTCGTCAGCGGGCTTTCCGCCGAGGCCGCTGTCGTCGCGCCGCACGTTGACCACGTAGCGCAGCAGGTAAGGCGCCTGGTGCCGGGCGACGTCGTGCGCATGGCGGTTCAGCCACCAGTCGCGGAAGGCTTCCAGGCTCATGCCTTCGGCGCGCTTGAGGAACCACATCACCTTGATCATCTGAGACTTTCCATGATGCGCCGCAGCGCCGCTTCGATCCCGGGTTCGGTGCTGAAGTGGCCGGCCAGCGGCACGAGCTCCAGGTGCGCCTCGGGCCAGGCGCGGTGCAGTTCGAAGGCCGTCACCGGCGGGCACACGACGTCCAGCCGGCCATTGACGATGTAGCCGGGAATGTGGCGGATGGCCGGGATGTCATCGAGCAACTGGTTGGGCGCCAGGAAGAAGCGGTGGCGCATGTAGTGGGTGCCGACCCTCTGGTAGGGAATGCAGTACGCCGGCGTCAGCTCGGCGTCGATGGCCGCGAGGTCTTCGGTGCTCGGGTCGGCGGAGCAGCTCAGCCATTCGTAGCGCGACTTCAGTACCGCGGCCGGCCCGGCCACGGCAGGGTCGGGGTCGAGGATGCGGTCGCGCAGGCGCTCGAACCAGGCGGTCGCATGGTCGGCGGGCACAGGGCCGACGGTCTGCTCCCACACGTCGGGGTAGAAGTTGCGTAGGCCGCCCTGGAACCACTGCATCTCACGCGCCGAACCCAGCCAGACGCCGCGCAGCACCAGGGCTTCGCAGCGATGTGGATGGGCCTGCGCGTAGGCCAGCGCCAGCGTGCTGCCCCAGGAGCCGCCTGACACGATCCAGCGCTCAATCCCGAGGTGTTCGCGCAGGCGTTCGATGTCGGCCACCAGGTGCTGCGTGGTGTTGTCGCGCAGTTCGCCCGCCGGCGTCGAGCGACCACAGCCGCGCTGGTCGAACATCACCAGGCGATGGGCCCGCGGGTCGTGCACCCGGCGCATGCTCGGCTCCATGCCGGCGCCCGGCCCGCCATGCAGGTAGACGACCGGCCGCCCCTGCGCGGGGCCCGACTCCTCGAAGTACATGGTGTGCAGGCCGTCGAGCGCCAGCCAGCCGGGCCGCACGGCGTCTTCGTCGAGGTCGGGATCTTTTTGCATACACTGAGTCTACTTGTTGTCGCCTGACGAGTGCAAGCCGTGCGGACATCGAGCGGAGCAGCGAGCATCTGTACATCGACGAGTTGCATCCTCCCGTCACCAGACGATGGTGCGCGTGCATCTTCGGCTTCGAGTTACTCACCAACATGGCCCTTGCCGGCCCCGAGGTGGCAAACAGAAGCGGAAAGCACCAATTTGGCTGGGCAACACGCCGTGGCAGCCGGTCCCTGCCCCTCATTGAAATTTGGGCGCGCGCTTGCCAATTGAATGACCAAGTTCTCAATACGGCGGTTTTTTGGGCTCAATATCCCCAGATTCAACAGAACCAATCCGAGCGAGGTATTTGTGAAACTTCAGGATCGTGTCGCTATTGTTACCGGCGGTGCTCAAGGTATCGGCCAGGCTATTGCCCAGGGATTGGCCCGTGAAGGAGCGGCGGTCGTCGTCGCCGACCTCGAAGAGAGCAAGGCCCAGGCCACGGCAGCAGCCATCCAGGAAGCCGGTGGGCGCGCCTTGGCTCTGAAAGTCAATGTATTGAACTTG
>JAJTGU010000134.1 GCA_021297985.1 Rubrivivax sp. | reverse complement strand
GGCCTGGACGTGCTGGCCACACGCGCGCTGCGCGAGGCGCTGCGCCGGCTACGCGACGAACACGGCAAGTGCATCGTGTTCTCGAGCCACATCATGCAGGAGGTCGAACGCCTGTGCGACCGGGTGATCGTGGTCGCCGGCGGGCGCAAGGTCGCCGAAGGCACGGTGGCCGAATTGCTGGAGCAGACCGGCGAGCGCGACTTCGAAGAGGCGTTCGTGCGCCTGGCCTATGGACCGGCGGCGATGGCCGCGCAACAGGGAGCAGCCGCATGATGAGCGCCGTCTGGACCGTGTTCCGCAAGGAACTGATCGACGCGTTGCGCGACCGGCGCACGCTGCTGATGGTGCTGCTCAGCTCGGTGGCGATGGGGCCGCTGGTGTTGGTGCTGATCTCGGGGCTGGTGGCAAGCTTCGAGAAGCGCGCCGAGGAACGTGTGGTGCTGGTGGCCGGTGCCGAACATGCGCCGACGCTTGTCAACCACCTCGAACGCCAGACCTGGACCGTGAAGGCGCCGCCGGCCGATTGGGAACGCCAGCTGGCGGCCCGCTCGCTGGGCGACGCGGTGTTGGTGGTGACACCGGGTTTCGAGGCTGAGCTGGCCGCAGCCGAGGCGCCACTGGTGGAGATCGTCTCGCACACCGCGAATTCGCGAGCGGAGGCGAGCGCACGGGGCGTCGAACGGCTGTTGCGCGGCTTCAGTCGCGAGCAGGCGACGCTGCGGCTGGCCTGGCGCGGCGTGGCGCCTGCACTGCTCGAGCCGATGCGGGTGGAGAACCGCGATCTGGCCGACAGCGCATCGCGTTCGGCGCAGCTCGCGTTCATCCTGCCCTACTTCGTGCTGATGGCGGTGCTGTACGGTGCGATGAACGCGGCGCTGGACACGACGGCCGGTGAACGCGAGCGCGGCTCCCTCGAACCGCTGCTGATGAACCCGGCCGAACGCAGCGCGCTGGTGGCCGGCAAGTGGCTCGCGGTGGCGGCGGTGGCGATGCTGATTGCCGTGCTGTCGTGTCTGAGCTTCCTGCCCGGGCAGTGGTTGATTCGCAGCGAGGCGCTGGCGGCGATGTTCCGCTTCGGCGTCGGCGAGGCGGCAGCCTTTGTCGGGCTGCTGCTGCCGCTGGCCGCTGCGCTGTCGGCCTTGCTGATGGCGATCGCGATCCGCTGCAAGACCTTCAAGGAGGCGCAGGCCAACGCGACCGTCGTGATCCTCGTGGTGACTTTGCTGCCACTGGTGCTGATGTTCGGCCAGGAAGGCGAAAAGCCCTGGCACCTCTGGCTGCCTGCTCTGGCGCAAAGCACGCTGATGGCGCGTGTGCTCAAGGGCGAGGGGATGGAGCCGATGGAGGTCTTGATCCCGGTGGTCGTGGCCGCCGCGGTGGTCGTGGTGGCGCTGGGCTACGTCTCGCGCAAGCTCAGGAGTGCCGCGCTGAAGTGAGGGCGAGGTGGCGCCGACGTACGCTCGGTCGGCGCCGCGCCCACACCACTCACTTTGTCGGGCAGGTGCTCATGCCGAGCAGCGAATAGGCCGGGCAGGTGCGCAGCAGACCGGTGAGCAGCGGCACGACGCCGACGTAGCCCCAGACGCCGATGGTTCCGCTGGCGGCCAGCCCGATGAGCAGCAGCCCGGCGACGATGCGAAGGATGCGGTCGATGCTGCCGACGTTGGTCTTGAACATGGTGAACTCCTGTTGATACGTTGAGGACCTGCCGGGTCGGGCCTTCTGCAGCGCCGTACCGATCAGACGCTTGTCATGGTGCCTGTCGGCGGCGATGCTGTCGGTGACCTCGGTCACCCAGGGATTGAGGCAACGCAAGGCAAGGCCAGGCCAGCGCGGGTCCGGGGCCCGGCGCTGTGCCAGGCCTCAGCCGTGGCCGTCGGCCACGCCCTGCAACGCGGTGGGGTCGAGGATCGCGATGTGTTCGCGGCCAAGCTCGACACAGCCAGCGCGCTCGAACCGGCGCAGTAGCCGGGTCACGATCTCGCGCACGGTGCCCAGAGCGTCGGCGAGGTCTTGATGCGTGCCGCGGTAGTCGCGGCCACTGGCCAACAGCGCCGTCGCAAGCCGTTGGTCGAGCTTGTGGAAGGCCACCGCCTCGACCAGAGCCATCAGGTCCACCATGCGGTCGGCAAAGACGCCGAGCACGAGTTGGCGAAAGCCCGTCTGTGCGAGCAGACGGTCGAACGTGGCCGGCGGCAGCACGACAAGCTCGGTCATGGCGAGTGCCTGGCCCCAGGCCTGCAACGGCGCACGGCCCAGGGTGCAGGCGGTCGAGACCACGCACAGCTCACCCGGCAGGACCCGGTACAGCTCCAGCATGCGTCCCCCTGGCGTGCCGCGTGCGACCCGCACGCCGCCGCTGAGCACCAGCGGGAAGCCGCGACATGGAGCGCCTTCATCGAACAGCACCGTGCCCGCGGCGATGGTGACGATCTCCAGCGCTGCGAAGGCCTCGGTCCAGGACGGCGCGTCCAGGGCGGCCACCGCGGGGTAGAGCCGATTCAACTGCGCGGCGTTCTGTCGGTCCATCTCAGGGTCTGGTTTGATGTTCGAGATGACCCAGCCAGCGCAAGGCGTGTGACCGGTCGTCGCCACACATGTCGGCGGTCGGGCGCAGGGAGCTGCAGACGCTGGGGCGCTCGGGCCGGCCAAACAGCCGGCAGCGGTCGTCGTCGTCGAGCTGGACGCAGCGGGCTCCAGCGGGCTTGCCAAGCGGCATTCCGGGGATCGGCGACGAGATCGAAGGCGCGATGCAGCAGGCGGCGCAGTGCGGACGGCAGTCCATGGGCTGCATCGTAGTCCAGGCCTGCCCTCTGACAAGAACGAGAATCATTCACAGCAATGTCGGCATCGCCCCTGCCCCGGGCCTTGAGGTCTGGGACGCCTAAAATTCGTCCCGTCATGTGGCACCCCCAAACGTTCGACGTCATCGTGGTCGGTGGCGGACATGCCGGCACGGAGGCCGCGCTGGCCGCTGCCCGCATGGGTGCGGCCACCTTGCTGCTGACGCACAACATCGAGACGCTGGGGCAGATGAGCTGCAACCCGTCGATCGGCGGCATTGGCAAGGGTCACCTGGTCAAGGAGGTCGACGCCCTGGGTGGCGCGATGGCGGCCGCAACGGATGAGGCCGGAATCCAGTTCCGCATCCTCAACGGCAGCAAGGGCCCGGCGGTTCGTGCCACCCGCGCCCAGGCCGACCGGGTGCTCTACAAGGCCGCAATTCGCCACCGGCTGGAGAACCAGCCCAATCTCTGGCTGTTCCAGCAGGCGGTCGACGACCTGGTCCTCGAGGGTGGACGCGTGGCCGGTGCGGTGACGCAGTCGGGTCTGCGCTTCCGCAGCCGGTCGGTGGTGTTGACGGCGGGCACCTTCCTCGATGGCCGCATCCACATCGGTCTGCAGAACTTCGCTGCCGGCCGGGCGGGCGACCCGCCCGCGGTGAGCCTGTCGGCGCGGCTGAAGGAGCTGAAGCTGCCGCAAGGCCGGTTGAAGACCGGAACCCCACCTCGCATCGACGGCCGCAGCATCGACTTCTCGCGGCTCGAAGAACAACCGGGCGACCTGGACCCGGTGCCGGTGTTCAGCTTCCTGGGTCGAGCCGAGCAGCATCCGCGCCAGGTGCCCTGTTGGATCACGCACACCAACGAGCGCACGCACGAGATCATCAAGAGCGGCTTTGACCGCAGCCCGATGTTCACGGGCGTGATCGACGGCGTCGGCCCGCGTTATTGCCCGAGCATCGAAGACAAGGTCAACCGCTTTGCCGACAAGACCAGTCACCAGATCTTCCTGGAGCCCGAAGGGCTGACCACCCACGAGTTCTATCCCAACGGGATCTCGACGTCGCTGCCCTTCGACATCCAGATCGCGGCCGTGCAGTCGATGGCCGGGCTGGAGCGTGCGCACATCCTGCGCCCGGGCTATGCCATCGAGTACGACTACTTCGACCCGCGCGAGCTGTCGCCCAGTTTCGAGACTCGGGCCATCCAGGGCCTGTTCTTCGCGGGGCAGATCAACGGCACTACGGGCTACGAGGAGGCGGCGGCACAAGGGCTGTTCGCTGGGGCGAATGCGGCCTTGCAGGTCCAGGGACGTGGTCCCTGGCTGCCGCGTCGTGACCAGGCCTATCTGGGTGTGTTGGTCGACGACCTGGTCACCAAAGGCGTCACCGAGCCATACCGGATGTTCACGAGCCGGGCCGAGTACCGGCTGCAGCTGCGGGAAGACAACGCCGACCTGCGGCTGACCGAAGCCGGCCGCCAGTTGGGCCTGGTGGACGACGCCCGCTGGGCGGCGTTTCAGATCAAGCGTGAGCGGCTGGAGCGGGAGCTGCAGCGGCTGCGCAGCACCTGGGTCCGCCCCGCGACCGTGACCGCGGCCGACGCCGAGCGTTTGCTCGGCAAGGCACTGGAGCACGAATACAACCTGGCGGACCTGCTGCGCCGGCCTGGAGTCGACCATGACACGGTGACAGCGCTCGCGACCCTGGCGGGCGTCGGCGATGTTTCACGTGAAACCTTGCGCGCCGACTACGGCCTGGCCGAAGCCGATGCCGTGATCGAGCAGGCCGAAATCACGATCCGCTACGCCGGCTACATCGCCAAGCAGAACGACGAGGTCGAGCGCGCCCAGGCGCTGGAGTCGCTGGTGCTTCCGGCCGAACTGGATTACGCCCAGGTCACGGCGCTGTCGTTCGAGGTTCGTCAGAAGCTCAGCCGGCACCGACCGGCAACGCTGGGCCAGGCGTCGCGCATCTCGGGGGTGACGCCGGCAGCGGTGTCGCTGCTGCTGGTGCACCTGAAGAAGGGCCGGTTCAAGGGCTTCGCGGGCAGTGCAGCGGCTGTGGCCGACCCCGCGGACGCAGCGCCACGTGCGGCCTGAACCGGCTGCCGTGCCGACACCCGAACAGGGCGCACAGCTGGAGGCCTACCTGGCGCTCCTGCAGCGCTGGAACGCCACCTACAACTTGACCTCGGTCCGCGATGCCGAGGCCATGCGCGTGCAGCATCTGGCCGACTGCCTGGCGGTGGTGGAGCCGTTGCGGCGGGTGTGCCCGGCCGGACGGGTGCTGGATGTCGGCAGTGGTGGCGGCCTACCCGGTGTCGTGCTGGCGGTCATGAACCCGGCATGGACGGTGGTTTGTGTCGACACGGTCGGCAAGAAGGCCGCCTTTGTCCGCCAGGTCGCAGCGGAGCTGGGCCTCGCCAATCTGCATGCCGAACACAGTCGAGTCGAGTCGCTGCGTGCGCCCGCCTTCGACGTGGTCACCGCGCGCGCCTTTGCCAGCCTGGCCGACATCGCCCGGCTGACCGGCGGTCTGCTCTCGCCAGCGGGATGCTGGATGGCGATGAAGGGCCAGCGACCGGCCGACGAGATCGCCGCCCTGCCCCCGGACATCGACGTGTTTCACGTGGAACCACTGACCATTCCGGGCCTGGACGCCCAGCGATGCCTGGTCTGGATGCGATACGCTCCCGACCATCCCAGAGCTTCAGCGACGGCCTCGCCCTAGCCTGAGAAACCGACCGCAACGGCCCGATTGGCCGTGATCCACCTGCCCCGAGGGAGCCTGCCATGTTCGGCATTGCCGACTACGGTGCGTTTTGCGCCGCCATCCTCGTCTTTCTTGCCCTGCCCGGCCCGGGCACGTTTGCGCTTCTGACCTCCACGGCCAAGGGCGGCTTCCGGGCCGGCGCGGCGGCGACCTTCGGCGTGATCCTCGGCGACCAGGTGCTGCTGTGGCTGGCGGTGGCCGGTGTCGCGGCGCTGCTGGCCGCGCATCCGACACTCTTCAAGGCCGTCCAGTACCTGGGTGCGGCCTATCTGGTGTGGATCGGGCTGAAGCTGGTCTTCGCTCAAGGCGACGGGGCGGCCAACCCTGTGAACATCCAGCCCCGGGCCTACTTCCGCCAGGCGCTGCTGATCACGGTGCTGAACCCCAAGGCCATCGTGTTCTACATGGCGTTTTTCCCGCTCTTCATCGACCCGTCCACTCACCTGGGCGTGCCGACCTTCCTCGCGATGGCGCTGACCATCGCGGCCATCACGGCGGTCTACTGCCTGACACTGTGCGCGTTTGCCAACGCCATCGGTGCCCGGGTCCGTGCCCACCGCAAGCTCGCCAAGGCGTTGGAGAAGCTGGCCGGGGTCTTCCTCGTCGGCTTTGGCATCCGCCTGGGCAGCCAATAACGACAGCTTCATGCGCATCTTCTGCGTCGCCAACCAAAAGGGCGGGGTCGGCAAGACCACGACCACCGTCAACCTCGCGGCTGGACTGGCCCAGGTCGGGCAGCGTGTGCTCGTGGTCGACCTTGACCCGCAAGGCAACGCCACCATGGGCTCGGGCATCGACAAGCGCAGCCTGGACCCCAGCGTCTATGACGTGCTGCTGGGCAGCGCGACCGTGGCGGAGACCGCCCGCGAATCGCCCAAGACCGGCTACCGCGTGCTTGGCGCCAACCGCGAACTGGCGGGCGCCGAGGTCGAGCTCGTCGGCCTGGAGCAGCGCGAGCGGCGGCTGAAGAATGCGCTCGCCACCGTCAAGTCCGACTACGACTTCGTGCTCATCGACTGCCCACCGTCGCTGAGCCTGCTGACACTCAACGGCCTGGTCAGCGCGCACGGCGTCATCGTGCCGATGCAGTGCGAGTACTTTGCGCTCGAGGGGTTGTCGGACCTGGTCAACACCATCAAGCAGGTGCATGCCAACCTGAACCGCGAGCTCGAGATCATCGGCCTGCTGCGCGTGATGTTCGACCCGCGCATCACGCTGCAGCAGCAGGTGAGCGAGCAACTGAAGGCGCACTTCGGCGCCAAGGTCTTCGACACCGTGATCCCGCGCAACGTGCGCCTGGCCGAGGCGCCGAGCTACGGCCAGCCCGGCGTGACCTTCGACCCGTCGTCCAAGGGTGCGCAGGCCTTTGTCGAGTTCGCGCGTGAAGTGGTGCAGCGGCTGAAGTGACGACCGCCCTGCCGCTGTTCGAGCCCACCACAGCCCAGCCGCTGAACCCGGCGTTCGATTCCGAACTGCTGTCGGCCATCGAAGACGCCAGCCTCAATGCCAGCGCGCCGCCGGAGCAGATCTGGCTCGACGGCTGGCTGGTGCGCACCTGCCCGGCCAAGGCCAAGCGCGCGCGCAGCATCAACGCCGTCGCCGCGGGCCGACGCAGCGTCCGCGACAAGCTCGCCGAAGCCGCGGACCTGTACCGGCAGGCCGGCCTGCCCTGCTACTTTCGAGTCACACCGTTCAGCCAGCCGGCAGACCTGGACGCCCAACTGGCCACGGCCGGCTGGGTGGCGGAAGACGACACCCGCGTCATGCTCAAGCCGCTGATGCCGCTGATGCCGCCGATGCCGCTGATCGGACCCACCGACCCGGCCAACGATCGGCGATGGCCTCCCGGGACCGAACTGAAGCGCATGACCCCCGAGGACTACGCCCAGGCCGTTGGCGCGCTGCGCGGCAGTCCCGCATCCGAGCGGGACGCGCACGCCCGTCGCCTGACCGCGTCGCCGGTGCCCTATCGCGCCTGGGCGCTGGTCAACGCCGCAGACGGCTCGATGCTGGCCGGCGGCCAATCCGCGCAGCAGGGCGACAAGGTCGGCTTATACGACGTGTTCACCGCCAGTTCACACCGTGGCCTGGGTCTGGCCGGCTTGTTGTGTGAGCACATGCTCTCGCAAGCTGCCAGACAGGCCGCGCGTTGGGCCTACCTCCAGGTTGAGGCCCACAACCACCCGGCCCGGGCCGTCTACCGCCGGCTGGGCTTTGTCGACGGCTATGGCTACCGCTATCGGCGGCTGCCCGAGGCCTGATCCGACGAGCGACTCAGCCCGGCAGCCCCAGCCCTTCGTCGGCCCCGAGGTGCACGTTCATGGCCTGGACGGCAGCGCCGCTGGCGCCCTTGCCCAGGTTGTCCAGCCGGGCGATCACGAGGGCCTGGCTGTCATTGCCAAACACGAACAGGTCGACGCGGTTGCTGTCGTTGCTGCCCTGGACGTCGAAGAACCCGCCCTCCAGCACGTCCGGGTCGCGCAGCGGATGAACGCGCACGAAGCGCTCGCCGGCGTAGCGGGCGGTGTAGGCGGCGTGCAGCGCCTCGGGCGTGGTGCCCCAGTCCGCGGCGGGGATGGGCAGGCTGACCGCCAGCCCCTTGTAGAAGCCGGCCACGGTCGGCACGAAGATCGGCGGCTTCTCCAGGCGGCCGTGCGTCATGACTTCGGGCACATGCTTGTGCTTCAGCGCAAGGCCATAAGGCCGCGGTGAAGTGAGTGCAGGCTCCGGCGATGACGCCTGATACTGCTCGATCATCTTCTTGCCCCCGCCCGAGTAGCCGGTGATCGACGTCGCCATCAGCGTGGTCCCCGGCGGGATCAGCCCGGCGTCCGACAAGGGCCGCGCCAGCAGGATGAAGGCACTGGCGTGGCAGCCCGGATTGGCGATCCGCTTGCTGCCCCGGATCGCCTCGCGCTGGCCCGCAGCGAGCTCCGGCAGACCGAAGACCCAGCCCGGTGCCGTGCGGTGGGCGGTGCTGGCGTCAATGATGCAGGTGGCCGGGTTGGTGACCAAGGCTGCGGCCTCCTTGGCGGCGGCGTCGGGCAGGCACAAGAAGGCGACATCGGCGGCGTTCAGCAGACGGCCCCGCTCGGCGCTGTCCTTGCGCAGCTCAGGCGCGATGCGCAGCATCTCGACATCGCGGCGGCCGGCCAGCAGCTCGTGGATCTGCAAGCCGGTCGTGCCCTCGTGGCCGTCGACAAAAACGCGAATCATGGTGGCGGGCTCCGGGTTCGGCAGCGGGCCATGCCCGCAGCAATGAAGGCGCGCAGCATAAAGGCGAGCCTCGGGCCGTGAATCACAATCGACGCCCATGGTCACCAAAAAACCGAAGGGCCTGGGCCTGGGGCTCGAAGCGCTGCTGGGCCCCAAGGTCAGCGAGGCTCCCACCACTGAAGGCCCGCCGACCGAACTGCGGGTCGACGCGCTGCAGGCCGGCCGCTACCAGCCGCGCACGCGCATGGACGAGGGAGCGCTGTACGAGCTGGCCGAGAGCATCAAGAGCCAGGGCGTGATGCAGCCCATCCTGGTCCGGCCATTGGCCGAGGCCGGCCGCTACGAGGTCATCGCCGGAGAGCGCCGCCTGCGTGCAGCACGGCTGGCCGGGCTGGACCGGGTGCCGGTGCTCGTCAAGGCCGTGCCTGACGAAGCGGCTGCGGTGATGGCGCTGATCGAGAACATCCAGCGCGAAGACCTCAACCCGCTCGAAGAGGCGCAAGGCCTGCAGCGCCTGGTCAGCGAGTTCAAGCTCACCCATGAACAGGCCGCGCAGGCCGTGGGCCGGTCGCGCAGCGCGGCAAGCAACCTGCTGCGACTGCTGCAACTGGCCGAGCCGGTTCAGCAGTGGTTGCTGGCCGGCGACATCGACATGGGCCATGCCCGCGCCCTGCTGCCCTTGGCCGCCGCCGAGCAGGTGATGGCGGCTCAGACCGTCGTGGCCAGGAAGCTGAGTGTTCGCGACACCGAGGCCTGGGTCGCGCGCCAGGCGCGTGGCACGGGCGCCGCCAAGCCGGCAGCAGCGCAGAAGAAGTCGCGCGACGTCCTTCGGCTGGAAGAATCCCTGGCCGACCGCCTGGCGGCCAAGGTCGAGATCCGCATGGCGGCCCGTGCCCGCAAGGGCGCGCAGCCGGGCGAGATCGCCATCGCCTTCGGCTCGCTGGACGAGCTCAACGGCCTGCTGCAGCGGCTGGGCGTGACCGAAGGCTGATCCAGGCCAGTGCGACGGCCACAGCACCCAGCGGCACCAGCGAGCCCAGGTTCAGCCACTGCCAGCCCTGGGTCGTGACCAGGGCGCCGGAGGCAAACGAGCTCAGCGCCATCGTCGCGAACACGCAGGTGTCCATCGCCGCCTGGGCCTTGTTCTTCTCCTCGGGCTGGTAGGTTGTCGTCAACAGCGTCGAACCGGCAGTGAACAGGAAGTTCCAGCCCACGCCGAGTGCCATCAGCGCGATCAGGAAGCGCATCACCTCGACGCCCGACAGCGCGATCGCGACGCAGACCACGTTCAGCAGCAGCCCGACCGCCATCACCGGCAAGGGACCGAAGCGCTTGATCAGGTGGCCGGTGAAAAACGCCGGCACGAACATCGCGAGCACGTGCCACTCGAGCACCAGTGCGGCGGCTGAAAACGGATGCTGGCACTGGGCCATCGCCAACGGGGTGGCGGCCATCAGCAGGTTCATCACCCCGTAGCCCAGCGCACCCGCGACCACGGCGACGACAAACGCCGGCTGCCGGGCGATCTCGGCAAGCGGCCGGCCCGACGAGGCGTTGGCCACCGGCACCTGGTGAGGCGGGAACCGGATGAACGACACCGCCACCAGGGCCAGCAGCGCGACGCCGACCAGCGCGACGTAGGCCCCTGCAAACGGCACCTCGAACCACTCGCGCGTGGCACTGGCCAGGTTGGGCCCGGCGAACGCGCCGATGATGCCCCCGGCGAGCACGAGCGAGAGGGCCTTTTCCTTGAAGGCCGGCGCCACCAGCTCGGGCCCGGTGAAGCGGTAGAGCGACGCGTTGGCGCTGTAGAAGCCGGCGACCACGGTCGCCGCGACGAGCAGCCAGAACATCTTGTGCTCCACCGCATAGGCACAGACCGCGGCCGAAAGCGCGGCCACCACCAGCCCGAGCTGAAAGCACCGCTGGCGGCCGAAGCGCCGCTGCAGCAGGCCGACCAGCGGGGCGCTGAGCGCACCCCCGACCACATAACCCGTGACTGGAAGTGTGGCCATCCAGCCCAGCGGGGCCAGTGCAAAGCCGACCAGGCCGTTGATCGCGATGAAGGTGACGTTGTTGGTCAGGAACAAGCCCTGGCACAGGGCCAGCAGGCCAAGATCGCGATTCATGCCACGGATCATCGCACCGCGATAGGCGCCAGCGGCCCCAGGGCTCGCAGGAACTTGCCCGCTGCGCTACGCTCCACCTCAGCCATCGATCACCGCAAACGCTCGAAGCCGGTCCACCGGCAGCGTGCAGCAGGCGTTGACGACAGATGCATTGAGACGCGGCAGCGGCCGTCGAGCACTCGACACGCCAGCCAGCGCCGGCGGCACCGACAGGAGACCGGTGCCGCGGTTCGGTGAGCTTTGGTGGCGCCCGGGTCTGTCCAGCCGGGACTCCACCAAAACTTCCCGGGCTCGGGGTGCCGTTCGTCTCGGCCTTGTGCAAACCACAAGGTCGCCATGAGCACTTCCGGGCCGCTGAACCGCAGCCGCAGAAAGGCAACGCTCCCCATGGACGTGATCTCGCACTTCGCCGCCCGCTTCGAACGCACGCGCGAAGAGGAACTCTCGCTCGAGGACTACCTCGCCGAGTGCAAGCGCAACCCGCTGGCCTACGCCACCGCGGCCGAGCGCATGCTCAAGGCCATCGGCGAGCCGAAGACCATCGACACCCGCAACGAGCCCCGGCTGTCGCGCCTCTTCGCCAACAAGCTGATCAAGGTCTACCCGGCCTTCGCCGAGTTCTACGGCATGGAAGACGCCATCGAGCAGGTGGTGAGCTACTTCCGCCATGCCGCGCAGGGCCTCGAGGAGAAAAAGCAGATCCTCTACCTGCTCGGGCCGGTCGGCGGCGGCAAGAGCTCGATCGCCGAGCGGTTGAAGCAGCTGATGCAGGAAGTGCCGTTCTACGCGCTGAAGGGCAGCCCGGTGAACGAGTCGCCGCTGGGCCTGTTCGACCCGGTCGAGGACGGCGCGATCCTGGAGAGCGAATACGGCATCCCGCGCCGCTACCTCAACCGGATCCTGAGCCCCTGGGCCGTCAAGCGGCTCGACGAGTTCGGCGGCGACGTGCGCAGGTTCAAGGTCGTGCGCCGCTACCCGAGCATCCTCAAGCAGGTTGGCATCAGCAAGACCGAGCCCGGCGACGAGAACAACCAGGACATCTCGTCGCTGGTCGGCAAGGTCGACATCCGCAAGCTCGAGAGCTACGCCCAGGACGACCCGGACGCCTACAGCTATTCCGGCGGCCTGTGCCTGGCCAACCAGGGGCTGCTCGAGTTTGTCGAGATGTTCAAGGCGCCGATCAAGGTGCTGCACCCGCTGCTGACGGCGACGCAGGAAGGCAACTTCAAGGGCACCGAAGGCTTCGGCGCCATTCCCTTCGACGGCGTCGTGCTTGCGCACAGCAACGAAAGCGAGTGGAAGGCTTTCCGCAACAACAAGAACAACGAGGCCTTCCTCGACCGCATCTACATCGTCAAGGTGCCGTACTGCCTGCGGGTCAGCGAAGAGATCCACATCTACGAGAAGCTGCTTCGCAACTCGTCGCTGGCCAGCGCCACCTGCGCCCCGGGCACGCTGAAGATGATGAGCCAGTTCGCGATCCTGACGCGGCTGAAGGAGCCCGAGAACAGCTCGCTGTTCAGCAAGATGCTGGTCTACGACGGCGAGAACCTGAAGGACACCGATCCGCGAGCCAAGAGCTACCAGGAGTACCGCGACTTTGCCGGCGTCGACGAGGGCATGAACGGCGTCAGCACGCGATTTGCCTACAAGATCCTGTCCAAGGTCTTCAACTTCGACAGCACCGAGGTCGCGGCCAACCCGGTCCACCTGATGTACGTGCTCGAGCAGCAGATCGAGCGCGAGCAGTTCGCCAAGGAGATCGAAGAGAAGTACATCGGCTTCATCAAGGAGCAGCTGTCGCCGCGCTATGCCGAGTTCATCGGCAAGGAGATCCAGACCGCTTACCTCGAGAGTTACTCCGAGTACGGGCAGAACATCTTCGACCGCTACGTCACCTATGCCGACTACTGGATCCAGGACCACGAGTACCGCGACACCGATACCGGCGAGGTCTTCGACCGCGCGAGCCTGAACGCCGAACTGGAAAAGATCGAAAAGCCCGCCGGCATCGCCAACCCGAAGGACTTCCGCAACGAGATCGTCAACTTCGTTCTGCGGGCGCGCGCCAACAACCAGGGCAAGAACCCGGTCTGGACGAGCTACGAAAAACTGCGCGCGGTGATCGAGAAGAAGATGTTCAGCAACACCGAGGAACTGCTGCCGGTGATCAGCTTCAACGCCAAGGCCAGCGCCGACGAGGCCAAGAAGCACGAGGACTTCGTCACCCGCATGGTCGCCAAGGGCTACACGTCCAAGCAGGTGCGGTTGCTGTGCGAGTGGTACCTGCGCGTGCGCAAGAGCTCCTGAGCGCACGGCCTGCGCATGCAGCAGATCATCGACCGCCGGCTGGCCGGCAAGAACAAGTCGATCGGCAACCGCGAACGTTTTCTCCGCCGCTACAAGGACAAGATCCGCGAGGCGGTCAGGAAGGCGATCGACGGCCGCGGCATCCGCGATGTCGAGCGGGGCGAGGACATCCGGATCCCGAAGAAGGACATCCAGGAACCGGTGTTCGGCCATGGCTCGGGTGGCGTGCGCGAGATCGTGCACCCGGGCAACCGCGAGTACATCCAGGGCGACCGCATCGAGCGGCCCCAGGGTGGCCAGGGCGGCGGCTCGGGCAAGGGTCAGGCGAGCGACTCCGGCGAGGGCGAGGACGACTTCGTCTTCGCGCTGAGCAAGGACGAGTTCATGCAGGTCTTCTTCGAGGACCTGGCCCTGCCGCAGCTGATTCGCACCCAGTTGGCCGAAGTGCCCGAATGGAAGAGCCAGCGCGCCGGCTTCTCCAACGACGGCACCCCGAACAACCTGCACGTGGTGCGCTCGCTGAGGGGTGCGATCGGCCGCCGCATCGCGATTGGCGCCGGCAGCCGGGGCGAGCTGCGCGCGCTCGAAGCGCAACTCGCCGAGGCCGAAAGCCAGCCGCCCAGCGATGTGCTGGGCCTGGCGGCGCTGGCCGAATTGCGCGAGCGGGTCCAGGCGCTGCGCCTGCGGCTGGACCGCATTCCCTACCTCGACCCGATCGACCTGCGCTATCGCAGCCGCGTGCGGGTGCCGGTACCGACGAGCAAGGCCGTGATGTTCTGCCTGATGGACGTCTCGGGCTCGATGGACGAGTCGCGCAAGGAGCTGTCCAAGCGGTTCTTCATCCTGCTGTACCTGTTCCTGACGCGGCACTACGACAAGATCGAGCTCGTCTTCATCCGCCACCACACGCAGGCCGCCGAAGTCGACGAGCAGAACTTCTTCCATGCGCGCGAGACCGGCGGCACCGTCGTCAGCTCGGCCCTGGTGCTGATGGAGCAGATCGTGCGCGAGCGGTTTCCGCCCCACGAGTGGAACATCTACGGCGCCCAGGCCAGCGATGGCGACAACTGGCACCACGACAGCGGGCGCTGCCGCGAGCTGCTCAGCGACAAGCTGCTGCCGCTGGTGCGCTACTTCGCCTACGTGCAGGTGGCCGAGGAAGAGCAGAACCTGTGGGTCGAGTACTCGCAGCTGCT
>JAJTGU010000337.1 GCA_021297985.1 Rubrivivax sp. | reverse complement strand
TGTCCGGGGGCTCGTTCAGCACGCAGAACGAGAGCCGCATGCAGTCCTTCGACTTCACGGCGCTCGAGCACGCGGGCACCAACGGCAACCGCGCCACGACGCTGCACATCCAGGACAGCACCGTCACCTCCTGATCGGGACCCGCGAAATGTTTGACATCAAGAACCACCCGTCCGTGGCCGACGCCAGCGAGGCTGGCCACAGCTTCGAGCCGGTGTTCCCGGACGGCAAGCCCATCGGCGCCACCATCACCGTCCGCGGCCCTGAGTCCAAGGCTGTCCGCGCGGTGCTGCGCGCGCAGTTGTCGCGGGCCCAGATGCGCGAGCTGGCCGCTCGCAAGGCCGGGCGCGACGGCCCCGAGCCGGCCACGCTGGAGGAGCTGACATCGGACACGCTCGACCTGGCCGTGGCGCACACGATCAGTTGGTCGGGCTTTGCCGACGGCGGTGCCGAGATGCCGGCGACAGACGCGAACCTGCGCAAGGTCTACACCGAGCACAAGTGGCTGCGTGGCCAGGTCCTGCGCGAAGGTCAGGAACTGGGAAACTTCGTGCGGAGCAGCTCGCCGAGCTGCTCGACCACGCCCGCGCCGAGTTCCGGCTCGACCTGACGCGTGAGGGCAAGTGCACGCTGCGCGCCCACCTGCAGCAGGCCCAGGCCTCCACGGGTCGGCGGCCGTCCGAGCTGGACACGCCCGCCGCGCCGCGGGCGCTGCTGTACCTGATCGCGGCCTTCGGCGACATCGCGCGCGGCCGCCCGCCCGGCTTCTCCGGGCCTGGTGCCATCTCGTGGGCCGAGATCGAGTCCTGGTGCCGGCTGAACCAGACGCCGCTGGATCCCTGGGAGGTGCGCGTCATCCGCGCGCTGGACGCAGTCTGGCTCGACGCGTGGTCGGCAGCCAATGCCACCACGCCACCGACGACAAAACCCAGGCGTTGACCGGAGTCACGTCATGACGTTCAACGTCGAGACCCGCTTCACGGCCACGGGCGTCGAGACCGCCAAGCGCCAGGTCGACGAATACGGCCGGTCGCTGCTGGGTGCGCAGGACGCCGCAGACCGCATGTCGACGGCCCTGACCGGCGCCTTGTCGCGCGTGGGCCTGTTCGGCGGCGGCATCCTGCTCGGCCTGCCGGCGCTGTCGGGCTTGATCACGCAGGCCATCGGCGCGGCCGATGCGGTGACCACGCTGCGCAACCGGCTCGAGCTGGCCACCGGCAGCAATGCCCGGGCGGTGCAGGTGTTCGACGAGCTTTTCGCCGTGGCGCAGCGATCGCGCACCAGTTTCACGGAGCTGGGCAGCGTCTACGCCACCATGGCCCGGGCCGGCTACGCCAACATCACCGTCGTGCAGGCCATCGGCAACGCCATGGCGGTGGGTGGCGGCAGTGCGGAAGGCATGCGCGCGGCGCTCGTGCAGCTCGGCCAGGGCATGGCCGCCGGCGCGCTGCGTGGCGAGGAGCTCAACAGCGTCATGGAGCAGGCGCCGCGCCTGGCCCAGGCGCTGGCCGACGGCCTGGGCGTGCCCATCGGGTCGCTGCGGCGCCTGGGCGAGCAGGGCGAGCTGACGGCGCAGAAGGTCGTCGACGCGCTGACCAAGTCCGCGCCCAAGCTGGCTGAGGAGGTGGCGCGGTCCACTGCCACGGTGTCGCAGGGCTTCACCGTGCTGGGCAACGCGACCACGCGTTTCATCGCGGACGCCGACAAGGCCACCGGTTTCACCCGAGCGCTGTCGCAGGCCGTGATCGGCCTGGCCGAAGGGATCGACGGGCTTGGCAACATCATCCGCAACAACGAAACGGCGTTCTCGCTCTTTGCGACTGGGGCGCTGGGTGTCGGGGCGGCCGTTGGCGTCCTGGCCGTCGGCAAGGCCGTGGCGATGCTGTCGGGCACGGTGGTGGCCCTTGGCACAGCGCTGGCGGCCAGCCCTGCGGTGCTGGCGCTCTTGGGCATCGGCGCGGTCGGTGGCGGGGCTGTGGCGCTGGGCCGTGCTTACGCGCGGACGGAGGATGGCATCGCTTCGGCGATCCGGTCACTTGAGCAACAAAACGCCGGCTCGGCTGAAGCGCTGCGGCGCGCTGAAGATGGCGGCCGGACTGCCGGCGCGGCAACGATCCGGGCCACGATGCAGCAACGGATCGACCAGATCCGCGAGCTGCGCGCGGAGATGGCGCTTCTGTCCGGGCAGGGGCTGGACAGCCGCGCCGAGGATGCGCGCTTCCAGGCCCTGCGCGAGCAGTTCGACCAGCAGGAGAAGGGCCGCGCGCGCGTGGCCGAGATCACTCGCCAGCTCAATGGCGGCGACCAGAAGTACGCCAAGACCGTCAGCGAGCTGGCGCAGCTGCTGGCTGCTGGAGCGCTGACCTATCAGGAGTACGTCGCCCTTAAAACCAAGGCCTACGAGGCGACCGGAGCGCTTGGCAAGGCCGAGAAGGACCGGCTGGCCACCGCCAAGCGGCAGCAGGAGCAGGCCGATGCCGAGACCAAGCAGCTCAAGGACCTGGTCGAGTGGCGCTACGAGCAGACCAAGGCGCAGCAGGCCCAACTGCGTCGCTACGAGGAAGCCGAGCTGGCCATTGACGCGTCCTTGAAGAAGGGCGACGAGCAGGTGGCCAGCATCCGTGAGGAGACCCGGCTGCTCACGCTCAACAACGTCGAGCGCGAAACCGCGGTCGCGCTTCGCCAGCTCGAGGCCGCCGGCATCGCCAAGGGCACCTACGCCTACGAGGAGTACTCCAAGCGCATCCGCGAGGCCATCGTCGACCGGGAAAGCGTGCGCGAGAGCGTCGAGCGCGTGCGCGAGATCGGCGCGCAGTGGAAGCGCATGTCCGACGAGATCGGCCAGGCCCTGACCGACGCGCTGTTCCGGGCCTTCGAATCGGGCGGCAACGCCTTCAGCAAGCTGTGGGCCAGCATCCGCAACCTGGTGCGCAGCACCGTGCTGCGGGTCGTGCTGCAGCCGGTGCAGGCCGGCGTGGCGAACTTCGTCGGCGGTGTCATGGGCTACCCGATGGGTGCCCAGGGCGCGGGAGGCGGAAACACCGGCATGCAGGCGCTGCAGCTCGCGTCCTTCGGCCAGGGCCTGCAGAACGCATGGGGCAGCTACATGGGCGCCTCCAGCAGTGTCGGCACCTGGGCGCAGCAGGCCTACCTGCGCTACACCGGCACGCAGGCGACCAATTCAGTGCTCGCAGACTCTGCCGCGGGCAGTGCCGGCTATGGCGCCAGCAGTGCCTCTGGCGGCGCTGCCGCAGGCAGCTGGGGCGCATACAGCTCGACGGCTGCTGCCGCGATCGCCGGGCACTACATGGGCCGCGGCATCAGCAGCGGTTACAGCACCGGAGGCAGCGGCAACAGCATGGTCAACGCCGGCACCTCCATCGGCACCGCCATCGGGGCCTACTTCGGCTACCCGCAGGCCGGTGCGGCGATCGGTGGCGCCATTGGCGGCGCCGTCAATCGCGCCTTCGGGCGCCGCGACCCGCAGGTCGTCGGTCAGGGGGTCGAAGCAAGTTTTGGCGGTGGAGAGTTCACCGGCAACGCCTACTTCGACATGCGGGCCAAGGGCGGCTGGTTCCGCAGCGACAAGAACTGGACGGACCGGGCCGGGGTCGGCACCGAACTGGCCGACGTCTTCAACGCCGGCGCCAAGGCGGTGTACGAGCAGGCCAAGCGCTACGGTGAGGCACTGGGCCTGCCCGTGGAGCAGCTGGCGAGCATCCGCACCAGCGCCCGGATCCAGTTCACCGGCGACGCCAAGGCGGACGAGCAGGCCACCGTCGCCGCGCTCAGCGCCTACGGCGATGCGCTGTCTGCGGGGTACAGCCAGATGCTCGCCACGTTCCAGCGCGTCGGCGAGTCCATGACGCAGACCCTGCAGCGCCTGGGCGTGCTGCAGGGCTTCAGCTCTAGCCTGAACGAGTTGGGCGGCGTCTTCTCGCGCGTGGCCAGGCTGAGCATCGACGCGCGCGAGGGCTTTATCGCCATGGCCGGTGGCATGGACGCGCTGCAAGCGCAGGCGCTCGGGTTCGCCCAGGAGTACTACTCGCGCGAGGAGATCGCGGGCCTGAAGGCGCGCGAGCTGCAGGGTGTGTTGGCCAGTGTCGGTGTCAACCAGGACGTCAACTCGCGCGAGCAGTTCCGAGCGCTGGTGGATGCCGCCGATGTCAGCACCGAGGCCGGCCGTCGCCAGCTGGCGGCGCTGCTGGGCGTGGCGGGTGACGCGACGGGCGTCTTCGATTACCTTCAGGAGACCGGCGGCACGCTCTCGGGCGCGGCCTCCCAGGCCCCGGCCACCACCGCCCTGGGCACGCTCTTCGGCGCCACCAACGGCGAGGCGCAGATCGACGCCATCAACGGCGTCACCACCTCGGTCAACGGCGTGCGCAGTGCCATCGAGGTGCTGACCGACGTGACCCGCGGCCTGCTGGGCAGCGAACGCGCCAGGCTGCCGGCCAGCCGAGAGGTCGTGCAGCCGTGAAGATCCTCAGCGGCTCCATGCTGTCGATCCTTGGCGACGAGGTGACGCAGCCCGGTCTCCTGGTGGAGATCGACTTCTCACCGTTCCCGATCAAGCGGTGGTCGTCGCACAGTAACCGGATCTTCGACGGCCGGACTTTCACCGCAGAGACGATGCGGATCGACGACCTGTCGGTCGACGGCGTGCGCGTCAGCGGCACGCTGGTGCTGGGCAACACCGACTGGGTCATGGGGTCGCTGCTCATTACGCAGGGCATTCAGGACCGGCCGATCACGGTGTGGGCCTACGACGCCCATCCCTCGGGCGAGGTGATCTGGGTGTGCTCCGCGGTCGGCGGTGCGGTCGAGATCAACGAGAACGATTGCCGCGTCGAGCTGCGCGGGGCTGCGCAGTACCTGACGTCACCCCGCACCTACGTGACCCCGGACAACGGTTTCAACGTGCTGCTGGCTGCCGGCACGGTGCTGCGCATCAACGGCCAGGACATCCGGCTGGACCGCCGGAGCTGATGCCATGACCTACCCCACCACGCTGCCGATCATGGTCGAGAGCACGCTGCAGCGGCTGTCCGGCGCGCAGTCTGCCCGCTCGACCAACGGGCTGCTGAAGACCCGCGTGCTGTTTGCGAGCGACAAGTACGAGTTCGTGCTCGTGCACTGGCTGACCAGTGCGCAGCGCGCGGAGCTCGAGACGCACTACAGCGGCAACCGGCTGAACTCGTTCAACTTCACCTGGCCGGGCTTCTCGCCCATCCTGGTGGTCTACGGCGACCCGCCGCAGTACTCGGAGCGCTCGCCGGGTTTCCACGTCGCGACGGTGCGACTGCTGGCGGTGTAATCGTGGCCACCCAGTTCGGCAGCCTGACCATCCCGCCCGCCGGGAGCCTCAACCGCGTCGGCACGCCCGCCGACGCCCGGCAGCTCGCGGCCGCTGGCGCGCGCAGCGTGGTGCCGCTGGTCTACGGCAGCGACCGCATCGGCGCGCAGATCCTCAATGTCCTGCCGGCCAGCGCCGGCAGTACCACGCTGCTGGTGCAGTGCCTGTGGTGCCACGCCTGCGACTCGGTCAATGACCTGCTGCTGAATGGCGCGGCGCTGCCGTCCGGTGCCAGCGCGACGCACTACACCGGCAGCCAGACGGTGGCCCATGCTGCGCTGGTTACGGCATTCGCCGCCATCGGCATCACCTACGCGGACACGCTGGAAGGGTACGCCTACAGCGTCATCTCGATGCCGATGGCGGCCTTCGACGGTGCGCTGGACTTCAGCGCCCGGATCCGCGGCCGCAAGGTGTACGACCGCAGGCGCGATCCGGCATTCGGCGGGTCTGGCTCGCAGACCCTGGCGGACCCGACCACCTGGGAGTGGAGCGACAACCCGTTCCTGTGCCTGGCGGACTTTGTGGCCAGCCCGGTGTATGGCGCCGGCCTGCCGGTGATGTGGAGCAGCTCGGACACGCTGAACGTCTCGGTCAACGCCAACGGCGCCGACACGCTGATCGGGTCGCCGTCGGAGAAGCGCGCGATTCTCAACGGCGTGTCCTTCATCAACCCGCAGTCGGTCTCCGAGGTGATCGAGGCGCTGCGCAGCTATGCCATGGGCTGCTGGCTGATCCCCCGGTCCAACGGCATCGGCTTCTGGCCCGACCTCGACCCCACCCCGGTGGCGCACTACTCCCACAACTTCGGCACCGGCGACTTCGCGGCGTTCGAGCCTGTGGCGATGGACGACGCCGGCAACTCGCCGACAGTCGTCGAGGTGATCTACACCGACACCAGCCAGGTCCCGTGGCGGGACGCGATCGCCAGCGTGCAGCTGCTCGGCGTCGGCAGCACCTTGCCCGTCCGCCTGAGTCAGGTCCGCATGCCCGGCATCCACCGGCACAGCCAGGCCTACCGCGAGGCGTACAAGCGCCTGGTCAAGCTGACGACCGGCAAGCTCGCGGCCGGCGTCGAACTGTTCGACATCGGCCTGCAGCACGAGCCTGGCGACGTGGTCGAGATCACCCACCCGGTCGGGTTCACGACCGAGCCATTCCGCGTGCTGGGCGTTCAGATGCCCGGGCCCGGCCGGTGGCGGTTGGCCTTGCGCCAGCACGTCTCGGCGGCGTACATCGACGACGTGACCACAGCGCCGGCGCAGCCGGTTCTACCGGTCCGCATTGGCGACGATCTGCGGACGGTCGTGGTTCAGGACACGCACGACTTTGGTGGCGCTGGATTTGGCACCATCGACGCCAGAACAGTCGTCTACACCCCACCGGTGGCGTGTGAGATCGAGTTCACGGCGCGGCTGGTGGCCGCCAACGTCCTGGGAGACTCCGGCAACACAGTCAGTTGGCGCGTTACCCCCGCGGGGGGTTCGACAGTGATCCTCGGCGGGTCCGAGACCAACAGCACCGCGCGGCAGGAGTTCGTCGCCGCCAACAAGATCGTGGCCGCCGCTGGCGTGGCCCTGACGTTCGCCATCCGCACCACCAGGTCGGGCGGCAACCCGGATGTACTGCTGTACGGCTCGTACATGCGGATCACGGCGAAGAAGACCTGAGATTCAACGCAGCCACGAAGGGCATGACCATGATTGAAGCCTTGTTCGCCGCCGCTGGCCTTGTCGCTGGCGTTTCCTTCACCTGCTACCGCCTGCGCGGCGACCGCACGATGGTGCAGACGGTGCGCGAGGTCGTCCCATTCCTGGCCGGTCCACGGCCCGACGCCCGCCTCCTGGACTTTGGGGTGGATGCCGG
>JAJTGU010000014.1 GCA_021297985.1 Rubrivivax sp. | reverse complement strand
GGGCAGCGCCTCGGGCGCCTGCCCGCGGCCAGGTGCTGCAAGGTGGCGTCACGCTGCCCAGCCGCGACCGTCCAGGCGACCTGACGCACATGGCCGGTGGAGTCGTCTGCGTCCCAGGATTCGAAGAGCCGATTGGCGCCGCCAGGCCATAAGGGGTAACCCGCTGGAGGCGCCCAAGAAGGACGACTTTCGGCGGCGCTGTCAACGCCCAGCCGTCTTGCGCCACCATCATCGACCGACACGCACGCGTCGAGGACCAAATTCGGGGCGCTTTGGGAAGGAGCGAGGACGTTTGAAAGTTCTATCCTCCTCCGAACCGGACGGTCCCGGGTACCCGCAACTGGCCGAATCCGGGTCTACGTTGGTGCAGCCTGAAGCGGACTCTGGTCTGCGAGGCCGGCGAATCGATGGTCAGCCACCCGGCGCAGCAGTGAGCTCACACACCCGACCATCAGCCAACGGCCGTCAGCGTCCGCTGCAGGTCATCGCGCCTGGTTGCATCCTGACCTGACCGGTGTTGCGGCTATCGAGCAGCTTGCGTAGCGTGCACCGCATGCGAACATCCATGGCAGACGGCTGCAATGCGACCTACGGTCAGCCTTCTCGTTGGCCGCCGCCGTCGACGCCGAGCCACCACGCCTCTACCCGACGTGGGCTGTTGCCGGCACTTCTTGCGGCGGCGCTGATCACGTTGTCGGCATTCAGCCCACCCGCCCGCTCGCAGACGACATCGTGCGGCGCGACCGAGGGCCGACAGCTCAGC
Source organism: Rubrivivax sp. (assembly GCA_021297985.1). Taxonomy (GTDB): domain Bacteria; phylum Pseudomonadota; class Gammaproteobacteria; order Burkholderiales; family Burkholderiaceae_C; genus Rubrivivax. The sequence goes on along the minus strand of JAJTGU010000014.1, from coordinate 10,709 downwards.
GGCGCCTACCGCACGGCTACCGGTGAGTTGATGTCGATCCTCCCGGCGGGCGCCCCGGGGCGTTGGCGCATCACCCACTTCGGATCTGGTCGCAGCCACCAGCTGTACCCAGACGGGGACCTGAGGTTCCAGTCAGCAAGCGACCTGGATTCCGAGCATCCCGTTGACCTTCGCTACGCGTTCAAACGGGACGCGAGCGGCGTCGCGGACTCCCTGGTCATCAACGAGCGTGCGACACCGCCGACCATCGCCAAGAGAGTCGCCCTCGTCGACCGCCCGGCAGCATTCAAGAGCGGCGACATCGACCTCCAGGGCCGGCTGACGCTGCCGTCGTCTGGAAGCGGCCCCTTCAAGGCTGTGATCTTCGTGCATGGCTCGGATCCCGTGTCCTCGGTGGGCCAGGAGTGGCTCCCGCACCTGCTGGCGGCCAACGGCATCGCGACGCTGGTGTTCGACAAGCGGGGAACGGGTTGCTCAAAGGGCCAGTACGTGCAGCACTTCGAGGTCTTGGCAGGCGACGTGGTGGCCGCCGCCCGCTGGCTGCGTGACCAACCAGAGATCGACCCGGGCCAGGTCGGCCTTGCCGGATTCAGCCAAGGTGGCTGGGTGGCTCCGCTGGCCGCGCTGAAGGACCACTCCATCAAGTTCGTCGCGATCGGCTACGGCTTGGCGATGTCGATGGCCGACGAAGACCGGCTTGAAGCCCCGCTGAAGTTGAAGGAACAAGGTGTCGACGAGGCGTCGATTGCCGAGTTCCAGGCCCTGAACGCGGCACTTCACAAGCTTGCGCGGGACGGCTTCAAGGATTGGACCAGCTTCGAGCAGCAGGTGGAACGCGTCAAGGACCGACCCTGGTTCGTGGTGGCATCGAGGCAGCAGAGCTGGCTGGGCGTGACCATGCAGATGGGTCTGGCACAGGCCAAGCTTATGGCGCCGCAGATGTTCCAGAACTTCTTCCAGCCCTTCTACGACCCGGTGCCGACACTCGAAAACCTGGACGTCCCGATGCTGTGGCTGGTGGCCGGCAAAGACATCGAAGCGCCGCCCGAGCCGACCCTGGAAGTCCTGGCTCGGCTGCGTCGGCAAGGCAAGCCCATCTCCGTGGTGATCTTCCCGAATGCCGATCACGGCATGCAGGACTTCGAAGTGCAGGCCGGCAAGCGGGTGAGGACGAAGTACGCCGATCGATACTTCTCGACGCTGCTGAAGTGGTTTCAGGATCCGAAGTGAAGGTCGAATGGTCGGCTTGTGGCCCCGGGGGAAACTCAGCACGCGCCCTGACGGCCGCCCAACAGCGGCAGTCCCGTCAGCCCGCACGCCGCCAGTGCATGACCCAGTCGTGCGCCCAGGTCTTGCCGCCATCGGCGGAGTAGACCTGGCGCCAGCGGCACTGGCCCGGCCCGATGCGGTCCCAGATGCCCATCGAGTGCATCGTCTTGCCCTGGTCCTCGTAGGTGGAGGCGAAGAGGCCGGCCCCATTTTCGAAGCTCCCGGTCTGGCCCGGCGTGGTGATGACGCCGCTCTTGGCGTTCACCCAGTGGTCGGACCACTGGCGCTGGGCGACATCGAGCATGCGCAGGCCCAGGCCATTGAAGTCGCGCGCCGGGATCATCAACTCCTCGACATGGCCGATGCCGCCCAGGATGCTCCAGCAACGCGCCTCGCCCTCGAACCGGTCCCAGGTCTCGCCGCGGCGCTTCAGATGGCGGATGCGCCATTGGCCGTCGAGAAAGCCGAAGTCGCCCGGCCGGCCGGGCGTGGGGGTGCCGGGCAGCGCGGGCACCGGATCGAATCGCGGCGTGTCGGCGTCGATCATCGAGTCGTCGAGCATGGGGCGGGGCTCCGGGTTGTGGGTGGATTGGCCGAACACGTGGGGGGTCACCAAGGTGGCTGCGCCAACGAGCAGCCAGCGGCGGCGGTCTGGATGCATGGGGGGCGGCTGCTTCAAGGCGGTCAGCGGTGCGGGCAGGTCCGAATCAGGCATGCACCCATGGTGCCGGCTTGAACATGACACCGCTTGTCAGCTAATCTGCACAGCATGCGTTCGAGTCGCCTGCTGTCGATCCTGCTGCGCCTGCAGCTGAGAGGCCGCATCACGGCGGCCGAGCTGGCGCGTGAGTTCGAAGTCGCCGTGCGCACCGTCTACCGCGACCTGGATGCGCTCAGTGCCGCCGGGGTGCCGGTGCACGCAACGCGCGGGCGCGGCGGCGGCATCGTGCTCGCGCCGGGCTGGCGCACCCAGCTCACGGGCCTGACGGGGAATGAGGCGCGCAGCGTGCCGCTGGCCGGTCTGCACAGCGCGGCACGCGACCTGGGACTGGCCGGCGAAGCCGCCGATGTACAGCTCAAGCTGCTGGCCAGCCTGCCACCCGAGGCCGCAGCCGACGCGGGCCGCATCGCCGAGCGTTTCCACGTCGACCCCCTGCCCTGGTACCACCGCCACGAGACACTGCCTGTCTTGCCGGACTTGGCGGCAGCGGTGTGGGAGAGCCGCCAGGTGCGCCTGCACTACGCCAGTTGGGCTGGCGAGTCCACACACACGCTGTCGCCGCTGGGCCTGGTGCTCAAGGGCGGGCTCTGGTACCTGGTCGCCCGCCCCACCGGCCGGGGCACTGCCGCCACGCCCCGCACGTACCGGGTCAGCGCGATCCTCAGCCTGCGCGCACTGGCCACGCCAGCCCGCAGACCACCGGGCTTCGTGCTGGCCGCACACTGGCCAGCCGCGGTGGAGGCGTTCGAAGCGCGCCTGATGGCAGGCCGCGCGACCGTGCGGATCACGCCCGAAGGCCTGAACATCCTGCGCGCGGTGCAGCCGGCGGCGGCCGAATGGGCCGAGCGCACGGCGCGTCCGCTGGCTGGCGGCAAGCGAGGCGACGCCCCTGACGGCTGGATGCAAGCCGAGCTGCCCACCGAGTCAGAGGCTTACGCGGCCCGGCAGCTGTTGCGGCTGGGTACCGAAGTGGAGGTGCTGGCTCCAGCGTCGCTGCGCGCCGCGGTGGCCCAAGAGGCTGCCGCAGTGGCGCGGCGCCACCGGGGCTGAACGACGCACCGGGCCGGCTCCGCCCCGACGTTTGCGGTGACGTCGATCGGACCAAGGGCCGGGCTGTCCCTTGCAAACCGCGCTTCGTCGGTTGCCGCGGGCAGCGCCACGGCTCGGCTTCTAGAGTGGCCGATGAGACTCACTGCCTTGGAGCTGCGTCATGCCGACACCGCGCTTGTTCGTGATCGCCGTCACGGGCGCTCTTGCATTCGGCACGGCGCAAGGCCAGAGCCCTGAGCGGCTGGCAGCCATCGCCCAGTCTTTCGCCGACCGGGGACTGTTCAGCGGCACGGTGCTCGTCGCGCGAGGCGACCAGGTGCTGCTGGACCGCGGCTGGGGCCTCGCCAGCCAGGAGTGGCAGGTGCCCAACGCGCCGGGCGTGAAGTACCTGCTGGCCTCGGTGAGCAAACAGTTCACCGCCGTTGCGCTGTTGCGGCTGGTGGACCAAGGCCGGCTGGGCCTGGACGATGCGCTGTCCCGACACCTGAGCGGCCTCCCCGCAGCGTGGTCTGCCGTGACGGTGCGGCAACTGTTGGCGCACACCTCGGGGCTGCCCAACCACACGCAGGGCGGCGGCCTGGAGAAGATTCGCCACCAGCAGATGACGCCGCGCGAGCTGTACGCCAGCTTCCGCGACGCGCCGCTGGACTTTGCGCCCGGCACCGGCTGGAGCTACAGCAACTCGGGCTACGTGATGGCAGGGGTGCTGATCGAACAGCTTTCTGGCAAGAGCTACGCCGAGTTCGTGCGAACCGAGCTGCTTCAGCCTCTGGGCATGACCAGCAGCGGCGTTGCGCACAGCGGTGCGATCGTGCCGCAGCTGGCCAGCGGTTACGTCAAGGAGGGCAAGGCGCTGCGGCCGGCGAACTTCCTGAACATGAGCATTCCTTACTCGGCCGGGGCGCTGTACGGCACCACGGGCGACTTGTTGAAGTGGCAGCGGGGTCTCTATGGCGGTGCATTGTTGAGCCCGGCCTCGCTGAAGGAGATGACCACGCCGGTGCGAAACCGCTATGCGCTGGGGCTGAACGTGTCGTCTGCGGGCCAACCGCTGTCATATGGGCACTCCGGAGGCATCGATGGCTTCTCGACCCATCTGCACTATGAGCCGAAGCAAGCGCTGACGGTCGCCGTGCTGAGCAATCAGGAGTTCGCTGCCGCGCCCGCGCTGGCGGTCAAGCTGGCGGCGGCTGCCAATGGCGTGGCGGTGGTGCTGCCCGAGGAGCGCAAGGCCGTCGACCTGCCGGCCGCAGCGTTGGACCGTGTGCAAGGCAGCTACAGCCTGCCGAACGGGCGGACGCTGTGGGTGTTCCGGCGCGGCGCCGCGCTGTGGGCGCGGCTGGGCAACGAGCACTGGACGCCGCTCGTGGCGGAGTCGGCCAGCAACTTCTACGCGCCTCAGGTCGACGGCGAATTGCGCTTCGAGCTACCCGCCAGCGGCCCGGCGCGCAGCGTCACCTTGCCCGATCTGCCTAGCCCGCATTCTGGGCCGCGGACTGCACTGCCGCTGCCGTCGTTGACGGCGCAGCCGGTCTATCTGCGCGGCAGCATGAACCGCTGGTCGACCGACCACGTGCTGACCATGGGCGTTGACGGGCTGCACCGCACCGTTGTCGACCTCGGCGCCGGCACGCATGAGTTCAAGGTCGCATCGGAAGACTGGGCGGCCATCGACTTGGGCGCGGCCACGCCAGCCACAGCCTTGCCCGGCCGCGGCAGCCTGGTGTTGATGGGCGCCGGCCGCAACATTGCCTTGCTGCTGGAGAAGGCTTCGCGCTGCGAGTTCAGCGTCGACGGCCGCGACATCGTCGAACCGCGGTTGGAGTTCAATTGCCAGGCGAGGTGAGCAGCTGGGCGCGCCACGCCGCTGCGCTGCTGCTGGTCAGCACCCTGTGGGGCTGTTCCCACGTGCCCTGGGAGGAGCCGCCGCCCGCAGTCGACACGCGACACATCGACGACACGGTGCGGCTCGCCATGGCTGCCACCAGTGCCCGGGGTCTGGCGGTGTCGGTGGTCGATGACGGCCAGGTGGTGTTCACCCAGGCCTATGGCGTTCGCAACGCCAGTGGCGAACCGCTGCAGGTGGACACCGTGATGTACGGCGCCTCGCTGACCAAGGCCGCATTCGGCTACCTGGTCATGCAGTTGGTCGAGGAAGGTCGGCTCGGCCTGGATGTCCCGATTGCCAGCTACTTGAAGCAGCCACTGCCGAGCTATGCGTCACCGGACATCGTGCGGCGCTACTCCGCGTTTGCGGGCCTGGCCAACGATGAACGTTGGCGTCGGCTCACCGCCCGCATCCTGCTCACCCACAGCGGCGGCTTCGCGAACTTCTACTTTCTGGAGCCTGACCGGCAGTTGCGCATCCACTTCGAACCGGGCAGCCGCTATGCCCATTCAGGCGACGGTCTGATCCTGCTGCAGTTCGTGCTGGAGCAAGGCCTTGGGCTGGATGTCGGTGCAGAGATGCAAAGGCGCTTGTTTGCGCCGAACGGCATGACCCGCACCAGCCTGATCTGGCGCCCGGACTTCCGCCCCAACCTGGCGGACGGATTCACCCTGGATGGGCGGCCGGAGCCTCACGACGAGCGCAGCCGGGTGCGCGCGTCGGGCTCGATGGACACCAGCATTGCCGACATGGGCCGGCTCGCCGCCAGCTATGTGCGCGGAGACGGTCTGAGCGCTGCCGCGCGGGCCGAGCTGATCAAGTCACATCTCACGATCACCACTGGCAGCCAGTTCCCTTCGCTGCAACCGCTACCCGCGACACCGCGCTTTCAGGCACTGAGCGCAGGCCTGGGCGTGATCGCCTTCAAGGGTCCGCAAGGGGCCGGCTTCTTCAAGGGCGGGCACAACGACTCCACAGCCAACATGTGGGTCTGCGTTGAGGCCAAAAGGCGATGTGTGGTGATCCTGTCCAACGACGTTCGGGCCGAACCCACGTTTCCGGCCCTGGTGCGGTCCATCCTTGGCGAAACCGGGCTGCCCTGGGCCTGGGAGTACGGCGGCATGCGGTTCTGGTACCCGACGCGCTGAGTGCAACGCACGGGGTACAGGTACCTCTGCGGGGGCTTTGTTTCGTCGAGTGGCTTGCAGGCGGATGTCGATTGGGGAGCCGAAGCCTCTGGCGAGACCAACGAAATGCCGCCTAGGGCCTGGAGCGCGGACCGACCCGACTGGTTGAGTCAGACTGTTGCGCGTAAGGCATGCTCATTCGCATTGGGATAAACGCTTCCGGGCGGTGAATTCGCACAGCCTAGCGTCTGGATTGGGTCGTGAAGAGCCGATCGCCTTTGCGGGGAGAAGTCGCGCGGCCCCTCGTCTGGCCCATTGATGTTGAGTGACCGCTGCCGGAGGTGAAGCAGTCGGTCGCTTCGCAAGGAGACGAATGGCTGGTTCCGGCGGCGGCTGTCATCGGGCCGCAGAACCTGACCGGCCGCAGCAAGAAGGGTGGCCTCGCGGGCATCGCGGTCGCCCATACGTCGCCAACCCGATACCGGGACTGCCATCCGGTGGCTTTGCATCGGACGTCGCTTCCGCTTCAGGCCATCACCCAGCCGGCGCGCGTCAGCGGCAACCGTGTCACCGGCTTTCCGGTGGCCGCCAACAGTGCATTGGCAATGGCCGGGCCGATGGTCGCCACACCCTCTTCACCGACGCCCGCCGGCCTTTCCGTGCCCGAAATCGTGAGCACCTTCAGCGGGGGCAGATCCCGCATCGACACGACGCGGTAGCTGTCGAAGTTGCGTTGCTTGACAGCGCCTCTGTCCACGGTGATCTCGCCAGACAAAGCCGCCGAGAGACCGAGAATCGTGCCGCCGGTCATCTGTGCTTCGACTGCACGTGGATCGACGACAACGCCCGCATCGATCGCCGCGACGATCGCGACGATCTTGAACTGCCCCGGGCGGGACAACTTCAGCTCGACGACATGACCGCTCAAACAGCCGTTTGCGCTGCTGATGGCGATGCCACGGAAGTGGCCCTTCGGCGGTGTCGTCGACCAGCCGGCGGCGCTTGCGAGCTTGTCCAGGAAGGCCGAAGCCCGTGGGTCGCCGCGCAACAGTCGCTGGCGCAGCGCCAGCGGGTCCTGACCGCTGCGTGCGGCGGCCACATCGAGCGCGCACTCGAAGAAGAAGTGGTTCTGCGACGCACCCACGCTTCGCCAGTAACCGCACGGCACACCATGGTCAACGCGTGTCCATCTCAGGTCCATGGCGGGTATCGCGTAGGGCTGGTTCAACCAACCCATGGTGGCCGTCCAATCGTGGCCGTTTGCAGGGCTGTTGGTCAGCCCGCTGTACTCCAGCAGCGACGGGTTCGCCAAGTCGGCCCGAACGGCGGTGGGCATGCCATCGGCCGCCAGTGCCAGGCGAACGCGCGCCGCAGCCTCGGGCCTAAAGTAACCCGAACGCAGTTCGGCTTCGCGTGTCCACAAGGTGCTGACCGCCTGACCTGGCAGTGCCTGCGCGATGCGGGCCGCCACCACCGCGAAATCGTGCTCGAGTCGGCGTCCGAAGCCTCCGCCTGCCGGCTGGAGGTGCAGCGTGACCTGTTGCTTCGTCAGCCCCAGCGCCTTGCCCACGGCCACCTGCGTGTCCAACGGTGACTGTGTCGACAACCAAACCTGGGCCCGATCCGGATCGACCTGAACGCAGGCGTTCAGTGGCTCCATCGGCATGTGGGCCAGGAACGGCACGTCAAACGTGATGTCAACGACCTGCGCGGCAGCGGCCAACGCAGCCATGGCCTTGACAGAGTCAAGCTGCGGAGCGCGTTCCTCGACCACTTGCTTGCCGGCTCCAGCCATGGTCGCGTCCAGCAAAGCCTTCCGTCTGGCTTCTGCGCTCACATCTGCAAAGGGGCCTGCGCGCCAGCTGGGCTTCAATGTGGCCAGGGCGCGCAACGCCGTGGCCGTGTCGCGAGCGACGACCGCCACGGCGTTCTCCAGGCGCACCACCTTGACGACGCCCGCCACCGCCATTGCGGGGCCCTCCTGCACGTTCAACAGCCGACCACCGAACGTGGGCGCGGGAAGCACGACCGCCCGCAACGAGCCCTTGGGAACCGCATCCAGGCCATACCGAAACGCACCGCTGGAGCGGCGCGCGAGGTCGGGCGAGGCCGGGATCTCCTTGCCCAGAAGACGCCACTGGGCGCGCGGCTTCAGGGTCGGCCGCTGGGGTGCGGGCAGTGCCGCAGCGGCTGCCAGGAGATCCCCATACGGCAAACTGCGCTGCGTTGCCTGATGCCAAACCGCGCCGTCGCGCGACGTGCACTCGGCCACGGGCACCTGCCAGCGCGAGGCCGCAGCGGTCTGGAGCATCTCGCGGGCGGCGGCGGCACCCCGTCCCAGTGTGACGAAACCCGAAAGCAGGCCGATGCTGCCAAAGGTGGCGTAGTTGCGAGTGAAGGGATTGAGGTAGGTGTCGACAACAGGCGCCGCCTCGACTCGGACCAGATCCGGCGGCACTTCCAACTGCTCGGCAACCAGGAACCGCAGAGTCGCCCAGGTCCCCTGGCCGATGTCGCTGGTGCCGGTGTAGGCGATCACCTGGCCATCTGGCTCCAGGCGCAGCCAAGGGCTGAAACCGACTGGCGCAGGCGGCGGCGCCGCCGATGCGGGCTGGGCTTGGCCATGGGTGCCCAGCAGCCAGCTGGCACCTGCCAGTGTCGAGCCCATGAACTGCCGGCGCGAGAGCCTGACCCTGGCGTGACGACCTTGATTCATGTTCATGTCTTTGCTGCCAACTGCGCTGCTGCGGCATGGATGGCTTGGCGCACACGCGGGTATGTGCCGCAACGGCAAAGGTTCGTGATGGCGGCGTCAATGTCCTCGTCGACCGGCTTGGGCTTGACCGTCAGCAGCGCCGCCGCCGCCATGACCATGCCGCTCTGGCAGTAGCCGCACTGCGCCACCCCGAGCTTCGTCCACTGCGCCATCAGCGCCTGGCCTTCGCGGCTTGCAAGGCCCTCGATCGTCGTCACCGGTCGGGCGGCGGCGGCCTGGAGCGGCAGCACGCAGCTTCGAGTTGCGACGCCGTCCAGATGCACGGTACAGGCCCCGCACAAGCCCGCACCGCAACCGTACTTGCTGCCGGTCAGGCCCAGCTCTTCGCGCAAGACCCACAAGAGAGGCGTGTCCGGGGGCGATTGCGATGCCGTTGGCTGTCCGTTGAGCCGGAGTGCTGTCGTGGTCATGGTCGGTACATCCTTGCAGGACGGATACTGATCGTCATGGGGCAGGGCGCCACTTTCAAGGTGAGCTCAACTCTAGAACCCGGTACCGCCATTCGCTCGCGCCTGCGACGAAATCCGGAAGTCGACGCATGGAAGGGGCGGATCGCCGCATGAGTGGCGGCGGTGTCCAACGTCCCATGCGCACGGCCAGGCCGTAGCCTTCTTGTTGAGGCCCGTGACCGTCCGCTACGGGCTGGGCAACCCGCAGACCGCATTCAGATCGCCGAGCGCCCAGCGCTCAGGAGGTTCCCAGGCAGTGACCTTGTCGGGGCAGTTGCGCTCGGCCAGGTCGATCTCCTGCGGCTCGATTCGCTTTGCGGCAGCCAGGTCGTAGACGGTCCTCACCCTCGGCGCGAGCAGCGTTGCCGGGTTCTGCTCGACGACCACCGCAAGCCGGCCCGAGGCCAGGCGCACCAGCGATCCGACCGGGTAGATGCCCACGGCCTTCACCAACGCCTGCAGCGCGACGCTGTCGAAGTGTCCCTTCCACTGCGCCATCTGACGCAGGGCCTCACCCGGGTCCCAGCCAGCCTTGTAGGGCCGATCGGACGTGATGGCGTCATACACATCACACACCGCAGCCATCTTGGCAAAGCGGCTGATCTTCTCGGACACCAGGCCAAAAGGATAGCCGCTACCGTCGATCTTTTCGTGGTGATGCAGGCACACATCCAGAACCACGGCGCCGGCCGAACCCGCCTCATCGAGCAGTGCGTGGCCCCGGACCGGATGGGTCTTGACGAGGCTGAACTCGGCCTCTGTCAGCTTGCCTGGCTTGTTCAGGATCTCCATGGGGATGCAGGCCTTGCCCAGGTCGTGCAGCATGCCGGCCAGGCCAACCTGTTGGAGCTCTTCGCCTTCGAGGCCGAGCTGGCGGGCCTGGCTCAGCATCAGCGCGCACACCGCCATCGAGTGCATGTAGGTGTACTCGTCGCTGCGCTTCAGTCGCATCACGCTGATCAGCGCGCCGCTGTTGTGCAGCACCGAGTCGGAGATCTCATGGACCAGCTGCCCCAAGGCGATGGTGTCCACGGCCTTGCCCAGCCGCACCTGGCCGAACATCGAGGCCACCTTCGGCACGGACCGGCGGTAAAGCTCGGCAGCGTCGGCGATCGCAGCCTCGCGATCCTCCGAGTGGTTTCTTGCCTGGGCGGGTGCTGCCACCCCGTCAGTGCAGCGCTCGGACGTTGCCGTCTGGGCCGCGACTGGCGGCGCAGGTGCCGAAACCGAAGCCTCTGGTGCTGCCGTGACGGCGATCGTGTCCACACCCAAATCCGTGTCAATCGTCAACTCCCGGATGCCGGACTGCTGGATGCGGCGCAGGTCGCGTTCGTTGTCAAGCTTGAATCGGGAGCGCCAGAACGAGTGCTCAATCCAGGACGCGTTGATGTCGTGGATAAACATGCCCAGGCGCAACTCGTTGACGCCG
>JAJTGU010000048.1 GCA_021297985.1 Rubrivivax sp. | reverse complement strand
TTCTAGCAGCCCAACCTCGGCCGCTAAGGGCTTTCCCGAGGATTGCGCCGCGCCAGGACAAAGTCACGCAAGCGGCTGGTCAGCTCGGGACCTTCGGCCAGTTGCTGGCGCCACGTGAGAGCGGATCGAGCCCAAGCGCCAAGCTCGGGCCGGCCCGGCGACGGGGCGAGGGCGGTCAGCCCGTTCCAGTGGCGGTGCCATGCCTGCGCATCGCTGGGCAGATCCGCCGCTGCCAGGAAGGCTTCGAGCTTGGCGTGGTGGGCCTGATCGCGCTGCGGGTAGAGCTGCCAGACGAAGGGCCGGCCGGCCCAGATCGCGCGGACCAGGGAGTCTTCGCCACGCACCAGGTTGAGCTCGCAGCCGGCAAGAAGGCGATCAAACTCGATCTGGTTCAGCCAAGGCAGGTCGACCACTGTGAGGCCGGGTGGTTCGGTCCATCCGGCATCGCGCAGCGTGGCCACCTGGCGCTGCGCGAAGCCTGGCGTCGCGAGCAGCGTGGTCGGTCGCTCGTGCGCCATCACCTTCAGCCATGCCAGCAGTCCTGCCAATGCCGGGTTGTCGTAGCAGAACAGGCTGACCGCGGTGTGTTCGGCCGACGCCAGCCAGCCGCGGTCGACCAGCCATCCACGTGCCGCCGCCTGCGTGGCGTCGTCGGGCAGCTCGAGGTCGCGGATCAAGCCCCCGGTTCGGGCGTTGAAGCCGGGGTAGAAGAACCACTTCGACAAGCCATTGCGCTGCGGCGATGGCAGGCCGTGCGAACGCTCGACGTAGGCTTCGGCGCTCAGGTATTCGAGGTTGATCCACACCGGCGGCCGAACGGCGTTGGCCATGCGCTGGACGAAGTCGGGTGGCGGGTCGCATCCGAAGGCCTCGACGACGACATCGCCCGGTCGGTGCGGCGGATCGTCCCAGCGGCGCAGCGTCACCCCCGGGGCGCCTTGCGGGGCCATCCAGGCCAGCGCCGAAGCGTCGTCGACCACCAACTCGACGCGGTCGCCCAGCGCCGCGAGCGCGCGTGCCAGACGCCAGCAGACACCGAGGTCGCCGTGGTTGTCGATGACGCGGCAGAACAGGTCCCAGGCGAGAGGGGCGGGGGCCGTGGACATCCGGGCATTGTGCGGGCCGGCAACAATGGGCATCCGTTCGAAACCGACCGATGAGCCCGGATCCCGCTTCTCCCGACGCCGCGCCGACCGACCCGTTGCAGGCGCCGTCTCCAGACGCCGCCCGCGAACGCCTGCTGCTCGAGGTGGCCGCATTGCCGGCACTGCCCGGGGTCTACCGCTGGATCGACGCCCGGGGTGAAGTGCTCTATGTCGGCAAGGCACGCAACCTCAAGAAGCGTGTCTCGAGCTATCTGCACAAGGACCATGCCGGGACGCGGATCGGCATCATGGTCAGCCGCATCGCGCGGCTGGAGACGACCGCGGTGCGCAGCGAGGCCGAGGCGCTGCTGCTCGAGAACAACCTGATCAAGGCGCTGGCGCCTCGCTTCAACATCCTGTTCCGTGACGACAAGAGTTACCCCTATCTCAAGCTCGTCACCCACGGATTCCCGCGCATGGCTTACTTTCGCGGCGCGGTCGACAAGAAGCATCGCTACTTCGGCCCCTACCCCAACGCCTGGGCGGTGAAGAACACCATCCAGCTCCTGCAGAAGGTGTTCCGCCTGCGCACTTGCGAAGACACGGTGTTCAACCACCGCAGCCGGCCTTGCCTGCTGTACCAGATCCAGCGCTGCTCGGGCCCTTGCGTGGGCCTGATCGACGAAGCGGGCTACGCGCGCGACGTGGCCGATGCGGAGCGCTTCCTGCTCGGCCGCCAGCAGGAGGTCATCGAGGACCTGCAGGCGCAGATGATGCAGGCCGCCGAGCGGCTGGAGTTCGAGCAGGCGGCGCAGGTCCGCAACCGCATCACGTCGATCTCCAAGGTGCTGCACCAGCAGAGCATGGACGCGAGCAGCCTGTCGGCGGCCGAGCGCGACGTCGACATCCTGGCCGTCAAGGTGGCCGGCGGCCGTGCCTGCGTCAACCTGGCGATGGTCCGCGGGAGTCGACACCTGGGTGACCGCGCCTACTTCCCGACGCACGTCGACGAGGGCGCGGCGCTGTCGATTGCCGGGGGCGATGACGATGATCACGATGACCTTGACGACCGCAGTGCGCCAGCGCCCGATGCACCCGGCCCCGAGCAGGCGGTGCTCGAGGCCTTCATCGCCCAGCACTACCTGGGCCTGCCGGTGCCTCCCCAGCTCGTGGTCAGCCACCCGGTCGCGCCGCCGCTGCTGGCGGCCCTGAGCGAGCACGCCGGGATCAAGGTGCGCGCCCAGCACCAACCCCGCGAGCAGCGCCGGATCTGGCTCGACATGGCGGCCAAGGGCGCCGAGCTGGCACTGGCGAGGCTGCTCGCCGAGGAGGGGTCGCAGCAGCAGCGCACGCGGGCGCTGATCGAGGCACTGGACCTCGACCTGGCCGATCCGGCGACACTGCGCATCGAGTGCTTCGACATCAGCCACACCGCCGGCGAGGCGACCCAGGCGTCGTGCGTGGTCTTCGAGGGCCATGCGATGCAGGCGGGCCAGTACCGGCGCTTCAACATCACCGGCATCGTGGGCGGCGACGACTACGCGGCGATGCGTCAGGTTCTGCAGCGGCGCTACGCCAAGCTGGCCGAAGTCATCGCCGAGACCGGCAGCACCGAGGCCAAGCCTGGCGCACAGCGCATGCCCGACCTGGTGCTGGTCGATGGCGGACGCGGCCAGGTGTCGATGGCGCGCGAGGTCTTCGAGGGGCTGGGGCTGGACATCGCCTGCATCGTTGGCGTCGAGAAGGGCGCTGGTCGCAAGGTGGGGCTCGAAGAACTGGTGTTTGCCGATGGCCGGCCCAAGATCGCGCTGGGTGCGGAATCCGCGGCGTTGATGCTGGTGGCGCAGATCCGCGACGAGGCGCACCGCTTTGCGATCACCGGCATGCGGGCCCGGAGGGCCAGCGTGCGCACCGGCGGCTCGTCGCTGGAAGAGATCGCCGGTGTCGGCCCGCGAAAGCGTGCGAGGCTGCTGCAAAGGTTCGGTGGCGTTCGCGGTGTGGCTTCAGCGAGTGTCGAAGACCTCGCAAGCGTCGATGGCATCTCAAGAGAACTGGCCGAGGAGATCTACCGTGCCCTGCATTGAAGACCAGAGACTCTCTGGCGGACATGGCATTGACGACACGCCGCTGCGCCTGCGACGCGTGGCTGCCTTGGCCGGCGTCGCCGGGCTTGCCGCGTGGCTCGCGGGTTGTGCGGCGCCGCGTCCGGCGCCCGCGCCCGCGCCGATCAGACCGCTCCCTCCGGCACCGTCCGCGGCGGCACCGGTCCCGCCACCCGCACCCGCGCCAGTGCCTGCGCCCGCACCCCCACCGACGTCCCCGCCACCACCGAGGGTCGGCAGCGGAATCGTGGCGCTGCCCCCCGCGGCGCCGGCGCGCAACTGGGAAGAGTTCAAGCGCCAGGCAGCGCAGCGCATGGTCCAGGCCCAGCCCGGGCGCAGCTTCATGGGGCGGCCGCCGCCGATGATGCTGGGCATCCCGGTGCTCGAGATCGAGCTCAACCGCGACGGCAGCGTGCGCAACGTCAAGGTCATCCGCGAGCCCGCCGACAGTCGTGCCCGCGACACGGTGCAGTTGGCGATCGACGCGGTCCGCGCCGCAGCGCCCTTTGGCGACGTGTCGCGCCTGCCCCAGCCCTGGCGGTGGATGGAGGTCTTCCTGTTCGATGCCGAGCGCCGCTTCAAGCCGAGGGTCCTGGACCAGTGAACGCGACGGCAGCGTCACGTCGGCACTGCACAATGCACCGATGTTCCTGACCATCCCGACCCTGCTGACCTGGGCCCGCATCGCCGCGATTCCGGTCATCGTCGGGATCTTCTACCTGCCCATCGATGTCGCGACGCGCAACCTTGTCGCGACGGTGCTGTTCGTGCTCTTTGCGCTGACCGACTGGCTGGATGGCTGGCTGGCGCGCAAGCTCAACCAGACCTCAAGCTTCGGCGCCTTTCTCGACCCGGTGGCGGACAAGTTCCTGGTCTGCGCCTGCGTGCTGGTGCTCGTGCACCTGAAGCGTGCCGACGTCTTTGTCGCGCTGATCATCATCGGCCGCGAGATCGCGATCTCTGCGCTGCGCGAGTGGATGGCGCAGATCGGCGCCACCGCCAGCGTCGCCGTGCATCGCCTGGGCAAGGCCAAGACCCTGGTGCAGATGGTCGCGATCCCGTTCCTGCTCTACGACGGGGCCTTGTTCGGCGTGATCGATACCCGGCTCTGGGGCACCGGCCTGATCTGGATCGCGGCCGTCCTGACCATCTGGTCGATGGTCTATTACCTGCGTCGCGCGATCCCGGAAATCCGCGCCCGGGCACGGTGAGCGGCGCCGTCGCAGCCGATGCGCGCGCCTGGCTGCGCGCCGTGCCGTTGCTGTTCGTGCTGATCTGGGCCACCGGTTTTGTCGTCGCGCGGTTCGGGATGCCGCATGCGCCACCGCTGGGGTTCCTGGCCTTGCGGTTTGCACTGTCGGTTGCGGTCTTCGCAGTCTGGATGCGTCTGGCTGGAGTGGCCTGGCCGCGGGGCCGCCGCCAGTGGGCGCACCTGGCCGTCACGGGGGTGCTGATGCACGCCGGCTACCTGGGCGGCGTTTGGGTGGCCGTCAAGCTCGGCCTGGGCGCCGGGCTCGCGGCCCTGGTGGTCGGCCTGCAGCCGGTGCTGACGGCCCTATGGCTCAGTTGGGTGCAAAGCGGCAGCGTCTCGCGGCAGGCTTGGCTCGGCCTGGCGCTGGGTTTTGCTGGGCTGGTGCTGGTGGTCGGCCACAAGCTGGGCCACGGAGAGGCCGGCGCCGTCAACGTGGCCTGTGCCTTGCTGGCGCTGCTGGCCATCACGGCCGGCACGTTGTATCAAAAGCGGTTCGTGCACACGGTCGACGTGCGCGGTGCCAACGCCGTGCAGTTGCTGGGCGCGCTTGCGGCCCTGTTGCCGCTGGCCGTTCTTGAGGCGATGCTTCTGCCGTCCGGCAGCCCGGTGCCCGGTGCCTGGACCTCGGGCTGGGATTGGCATCCCGAGTTGATCGGTGCTCTGGTGTGGTCGGTGGCGGTGCTGACGTTGGGCGGCAGTTCGCTGCTGACCTGGTTGATCCAGCGCGGAGGTGCGACCCAGGTCACGAGCTTGCTCTACCTGGTGCCTCCGGTGACCGCCGTGATGGCCTGGGCCTTGTTCGACGAAGCGCTGGGGCCCGGCGTGTTGCTGGGCTTCGTGCTCAGTGCCGTTGGCGTGGCAATGGTTGTGCGTGCGCCAGCGCCCGCGCCTTGTCAAGCGTGAAAGCCCCCTGCCGGGAAGCGTGGATTCGGCAAGGTTTCGAACCCGTTTCCGCCTTGGGCGCGGCCTAGAATCCGCCTCCCATTTCGAGGTTCGCGGCACCCGACCAAGCACCGCGATCCGGCCCGAAGGCCATGATTTCTTGCGACGAGGGAGCGCGTTCAGTGAACAAGAGCGAGTTGATCGAACACATCGCCCACCAGGCCGACATTTCCAAGGCCGCCGCCGGGCGATCGCTCGAAGCGCTGATCGGCGCCGTGACGAAGACGCTCAAGAAGGGGGGCACCGTCACCATCACCGGCTTCGGGACCTTTCTCGCACCCAAGCGCGAGGCTCGGGTCGGCCGCAATCCTCGCACCCAGGCCGCGATCAAGATCAAGGCCGCTCGCGTGCCCAAGTTCCGTCCGGGCAAGGGGCTGAAGGACGCGATCTGAAGCCTGCCCGTCATGCTCCGGTTCCGGGGTGCTTAGCTCAGCTGGTAGAGCGGCGCCCTTACAAGGCGTAGGTCGGCGGTTCGAACCCGTCAGCACCCACCACCCGCGGCCCTTTGGGCGACGGGAACCCGGCCCGGTCCGCGCGGACACCTAAAATCCGCGGCTTTTGTCTTTCGGCGCACTCCACCTGATGGGTCGGACGCCCGCGCCACGGTGAACCCCCGATGTTTGATTTCGTTCGCAACCACACCCGTTGGGTGCTGGGCTTCGTCCTGCTGCTGATCATCCCGTCGTTCGTGTTCTTCGGGGTCGAGGGATACACCCGCTACATGGACGGCAGCGGGGCCGCCGTCGCCAAGGTCGACGGGCGATCCATCACGCGCCAGGAGTGGGACATGGCCCACCAGCGCAGCATCGAGCGCATCCGCATTGAGCAGCCGACGGTCGACGCCAAGCTGCTGGACACCCCGGAACTGAAGCGCCAGACGCTGGATTCATTGCTGCGCGACCGGGTCCTGCGCACGGCGTCGATGCAGCTGCAACTGACGCCCGAGAACCAGCGCGTGCTAAGGCTGTTCCGCAGCGATCCGTCGCTGGCCGAACTGCGCAATGCCGACGGCACCGTCAACCAGGCGCTGCTGACTGCGCAAGGCATGAATTCGGCGATATTCCTGGAGCGCTTGCGCGCCGACTATGCGGCCAACCAGGTGCTCGGGGGCGTCGTCGGCTCGGCTCTCGTGGGTCCGGCGGTGGCTGGCCAGGCGCTGGATGCGCTGTTCCAGCGGCGCGTCGTCGACCTGCAGTTCTTTCCCGCTGCGGTGCTGCGCGCCAAGGTCAGCCCGACGGACGCTGATCTCGAGGCCCATTTCAAGGCCAACGAGGCGAAGTTCCGAGCCCCCGAGCAGGCGGCGATCGAGTACGTCGTGCTTGACCTGGATGCCCTGGGCCGCGACCTCGCCGTACCCGAGGACGAACTGCGCAAGTACTACACCGAGAACATCAGCCGCTTCAGCGTCGCCGAGGAACGCCGCGCGAGCCACATCCTGGTCAAGACCGACGCCTCACAGCCTGCAGGCGAGAAGCAGAAGGCCAAGGCCCGCGCCGAGGCACTGCTGGCCGAGGTGCGCAAGAACCCGGCCGCGTTTGCCGACCTCGCCCGCAAGAACTCCGAGGACCCCGGCTCCGGCGCCCAGGGCGGCGACCTCGACTTCTTTGGCCGCAACGCGATGGTCAAGCCCTTCGAGGACGCCGTCTTCGCGATGAAGCAAGGCGAAATCAGCAACCTGGTCGAAAGCGAGTTCGGGTTCCACATCATCCAGCTCACCGGCATCCGCGGTGGCGACAAGAAGGCGTTCGAGGCCGTGCGGGCCGAGATCGAAGCCGACGTCCGCAAGAGCCTGGCGCAGCGCAAGTTCGCCGAAGCGGCCGAACAGTTCACCAACACGGTCTACGAGCAAAGCGACAGCCTGCAGCCTGTGGTCGACAAGCTCAAGCTCGCCAAGCGGACCGCGACCGTCACCCGCACCCCGGCGGCCGGAGCCACCGGACCGCTGGCATCGCCCAAGCTGCTGGAGGCGGTGTTTGGCAACGATGCGGTGGCCAACAAGCGCAACACCGACGCAGTCGAGACCGCGCCGAACCAGCTCGTGTCGGCCCGCGTCGTGACGCACCAGCCGGCTCGCACGCGCCCGCTGGACGAGGTCCGCGACGCGGTCCGCGAGGCCGTCGTCGTGCAGCAGGCCGCGGCATTGGCGCGCAAGGAGGGCGAAGCGCGCAAGGCGGCAATCCTCGGCAAGCCCGACGAGGCACTGGAAACCACGCTGACCTTGTCGCGCGCGCGCAGCGAGGGAATCCCGCGTCCGGTGCTCGACGCCGTGCTCAAGGCCGACCCGGCCAAGCTTCCGGTCGTGACCGGGGTCGACATGGGCGACCTCGGCTACATCCTGGTGCGCATCAAGCAGGTGCTGCCGCGCGAGCCGCAGCCCGGCGGCGAAGCGCCCATCGTGGCCCAGTTCGGCCAGGCCTTTGCCAACGCCGAAGCAGAAGCCTACCTGGAGGCCTTGAAGCGACGCCTCAAGGCCGAGGTGCGCGACCGCACCGTCGCGTCTGCGCTGGCCGCGGCATCGGCGCCGACACGCTGACGTCGCCCGCTCCAGCGCCAGCGCGCCCGGCCGCGCCACCGAGCCGGCCGCTATACTTGCGAGTTGTTCTGCAGCGGTGGCTGTAGCTCAGTTGGTAGAGTCCAGGATTGTGATTCCTGTCGTCGTGGGTTCGAGTCCCATCAGCCACCCCAAGTAACACCGGGCCCAGCCCACGCAACGGCCCCTCATCGCAAGGTGAGGGGCCGTTGTCGTTGGGGCACGATGCGCAGTGAATGTTCTGGCTTGTCGTGGTGGTCGACGAGTCGAAACGACTGCAATCGAATGGGGCTTTCGCCATCAGCCCGGGTTCAGAGGACACCGTGTCGAGGCGTTCGAGGGTGGTCCATATGGAGGGTTGGCTGCGCAGACTCATGCCCGGCCGGCGTGCGATCCGGGTCTTGCTCGGATGCAGGCCGCGGGCATGCCTGCCATCGGTTCACTCGGCCTTGATTCCCGCGCGCTCGACCACGCCGCGCCAGAAGATCGTCTCCTCGCGGACTCTCCGCTGCATGTCGGCCGCGCTGCCGGCCTGAATCAAGGCGCCGGCAGCCTCGCGCTTCTCGCGCAGAGCGGGTTGCGCGGCGGCCGCCTGCAGCGCTGCATTGAGGCGTTGCACCACGTCGGATGGAGTGCCCTTCGGCGCGATGAGGCCGGCCCAGACACCGTACTCGATGCCGGGATGGCCGCTTTCGGTCAGGGTCGGCACCTGGGGCATCAGCGGCAGCCGTCGTGTGCCGGTGACGGCCAGAGCGATGAGTTGTCCGCTGCGAACGAAGCCGGCCGAGTCGACGACGCCGGTGATGGCCACCGGCACGTCGCCCGCGACGGCTGCGGTGACGGCCTGGCTGCCGGGGAAGGGCACATGGTTCATCTTCACCCCGGCCTTGTCCAGCAACAGCGACATGAAAATGTGGCCCGGCGAACCGTTGCCGTGGCTGGCCCAGTTCATCGGCTGGGTGGACGCGCGTGCCTTGGCCACCAGATCGGCCACGGTCCGGATGCCGCTGCCTGGGTGTGCCACCAGCAACTGCGCGCCTACGGACCAGATCCCCACGTGGGCGAAGTCTTCGGCAGGGTCGTAGTCGATCTGTCTGACCAGCGTGGGCGCCACCGTCATCTGGTTCCAGAACACGCTGCCCAGGGTGTAGCCGTCGGGCGCGGCCCTGCGCAGTTCGCGCATCATCAGCGCGCCGCCGCCGCCGGGCTTGTTCTCGACCACGATGGTCTGCTTCAACTCTGCCGACAAGGCTTCGGCGAGCTGGCGGCTGGCGATATCGGGCGAGTAGCCGGCCGGCTGACCGACCAGAAGGCGGATGGGCCGGGCGTCGGGCCAGGACACAGATTGGGCGCGCAGCAGTGCCGGTGCCAGGCCAGCAAGGCAGAAGAGACGTCGCTTCATGGGGTGAGTCGCCGGTTGGGATGATGGGTGAAACGGTAGGGCGCGGTCCGGCGACTGCCAAGGTGCGACCGGCTGGACAGGGCTGAAACTCCTGGTTCACACTCGACGAATGGATCGTCTACGCTCACTGCAGTACTTCATCGAAACGGCCCGTGCGGGCAGCCTCTCGGGTGCTGCGCGCGCTTTGGTGGTGTCGGTGCCCGCTGTGACCAAGGGCTTGAACCTGCTGGAGCGGGACCTGGGCGTGAAGCTCTTCGAGCGTTCGCCGCGCGGGCTCACCCTCACCGGTGCGGGGGCAGGCTACCTCGATGCGTGCCTGCCGGCGCTGCGGCAACTGGCCGATGCCGATGCGCAGCTGCGTTCCGCGCGGCATGAGGTCGCCGGCAAGGTCGTGGTGGGGGTGCACAACATCGTCGCACGCGAGTTGCTGGCGCCGGCGCTGCCCCGTTTCCACGCTCTGTACCCCCGCATCGAGCTCGACCTCCGCGACTTCGACACCTTCAGCGGCGAACGCGCCAAGGGCGTGGACGTGTACCTCACGATGGGCTGGGGCGAGCCACCCGACCTGGTGCACAAGCGCGTCGCGGCGAGCGCGTTCTGGGTGGTGGCCACCCCCGACTACCTGGCCCGGCACGGAACGCCCAGGCATCCGACCGACTTGCAGCAGCATCAGTGCCTGCTGTTGCGCAACACCTCCGGCAAGGTCATGGACCTGTGGCCGTTCCGCAAGGCGCAGGATCAGGTGCAGGTGGCAGTGAGCGGGTGGCTCACCGTGTCGAACCCTCACCGCGAAACCTACATCGACGCCTTGCTCGGCGGACTGGGCCTGGCCCGAACGGCCGATTGGAACTTGACCGAGCAGGTCGGCAGAGGGGAGTTGGTGCGCGTGCTGGCCGACTGGGAGTCCACCGAGGCGCCCCCGCTGTGCGTGTCCCATCCGCCGGGAGCCACCCGGCTGCCACGGGTGCGGGCGGTGGTCGACTTCGCGACCTCGTTGTTGGCACAGGTGGACGAGCACCGCGGACTGGAGGTCAGCGCCAGCCCCGCTCCGGTGTGGCTGCGCGGGACCCACCAGCGTGCATCGGCCTGGCTGCGGCGTTGACCGGTCGAGTCAGTCGGAAGCTGCCATCATCCGACCTCATCGAACGTTCGGCATGGGCACACCGCCCATGGGATTGCGCGCCGTCCAGCGGTGCAGGGGCGAATCAGGCGTGAGCCCGTGCAGGTGCGGGGCCTTCTGCGGCGAGAGGTCGGCAAACAGCTCCCGCATCCAGTCGATGAACACGCGCACGCGCGGCACGCGCCGCGCGTTTGCGGGGTACACCAGATTCAGGCTGGCTGCCACGCTGTACCACTCGGGCAGCACGCGCACCAGATCGCCCCGCGAGACACTGTCTTGTAGCGTCATGAACGGCAGGCGCACCAAGCCATGGCCTGCCAACGCGGCAGCGCGGCAGGCCGGGCCGTCGTTGAAGGCCGGGCGGGGCTGTACCTCGACGGTGCACGATCGCGCTTGACTGGCAAAGCGCCATTGCGTGATCGGCTGCCCCCCAGGGGCCACGATGCAGATGCAGCGGTGCCGCAGCAGTTCCTCGGGTGAACGTGGCACACCGTGCCGCTCAAGGTAGGCCGGCGCGGCGCACACCCATTGCGGGTTGTGCGCCAGCGGCAGCACGACCAGGTTGGACGAGGGGCCCGTGCTCGCCTGAGAAAGTTCGGGGTCTCCCAGGATCAGGGCGATGTCGGCACCCGCGGCTTCCAGACCCGGGTAGCCTTCGTAGAACACCAACTGCACCTCCAGCCGCGGGTGACGGTCGAGCAGCCCCGGCAGAGCGGCAGCAACGCGGGCTCGACCAGGCATGGGATGCATCAGCACGCGCAATACGCCATGCACCTCGCGCCGTGCTTCACTGGCCTGGGTCTGCGCCTGCTCCAGCAGCGTCAGGGCTTCACGGCAGCGTGCAAGAAACAGGCGGCCGTCGCCGGTGAGCGTGATGCCGCGCGTGGAGCGCAGGAACAGGGGGACGCCCAACTCCAGCTCCAGCAGCGCCACCGCCTTGCTGACGGCCGAGCCAGTGAGCCCCAGGGCGTCTCCGGCGGCGACGAAGCTGCCGCGTTCGGCGGCCAGGACGAAGGCAGGCAGGTGACGCAGGTGCTGCATGGTTGGGCGCGAGGTTGGTCGCGAAGAATTTTCGCGATCATCGCTCGACCGGTTGTCTTGCTGATCTGTCGGTCGGGATCCTAAGCTGCGGTGCATCGACCAGCTCAACCCGAAGGATGCCAACGATGAAACGAAGACAGCTCATGCAGGTGGCGGGTGCCGCGGCCCTGTGGCCGACGTTGTCGCGCGCACAGGATCAGCGCCCCCTGCGGCTGCTGGTCCCCACGACCCCCGGCTCGGTCCCCGACATCGCGAACCGCGAACTCGGGCGACGGCTGCAGGCCGAGTTGGGGCAGACCGTGGTGGTGGAAAACAAGCCTGGTGGAGCTGGCGCCGTGATGGTGACCGAGCTCAAGCGTGCCGCGCCCGATGGCCACACGCTGGCGGCCGGCTTTCTCAGCACGCTGAGCGTGACCCCCAGCCTGTTCAAGCCCCAGCCTTACCATCCGATCGACGACTTCAGCCACTTGGGCATCTGGTGCCATGGCTACTTCGTGCTGGCTGTGCCGGCGTCATCGCCATGGCGGACGGTGGCTGACCTCCTGGCCGCCGCGCGAACATCCCAGGGGCCATTGCACTTCGGCACTGCCGGCAATGCCACACCGGGACATTTGTTCGTCACGCAGTGGAGCCATGCGGCAGGCGTGAAGTTCAGTCACGTTCCCTTCAAGGGCAGCGCCGACGTCGTGCTGTCCGGCGTGCGGGGCGATGTGCCGATGATCACCGACGGCACACAACTGGTGTTGCCGCAGGTGGCCGCCGGCAAGCTGCGTGTTTTGGCAGTGTTTGCGCCGCAGCGGCTGTCGGTGCTGCCCGACACGCCCACGATGACAGAAGCCGGGTTCGCCGGGATCGATCACCCGGTTTGGCATGGGCTCTTCGCGCCGGCGGGCTTGCCAACCAGCGTGTCGTCACGCCTGCAGGCTGCCCTGGTGAAGGTGACGCAGCAAGTCGACTTTCAGAAGTGGAACGAGGATGCCGGCCGCTTCGTCGAGTGGCGAAGCGGCGAGCAGATGCGCGGCCAGGTTGCACGGGAGTTCGCCTTCTGGGCTCGCGAAATCCAGCGCGCGGGCATCAGCACGGCGTGATCCGGGCCAACAGGAAGGGTTCTACCGTCGGTTCAAGGTTGCTGTATCCGGCCGGTACCTGCACGATCGGCTCCGCCTGGCTAGGCTTGCATCATGCGCGTTCTCTTCCATGCCCCGCCGCTGACCGGCCATACCTTGCCCATGGTGCCCCTGGCCCGCGCGCTGCAGGCACATGGCCACGCGGTGGCTTGGGCGGCGGCGGGTGACGCGCTGGAGCTGCTGCAGCGACGGGGCTTCGAGGTCCATGTCGCAGGGCCCGACCGGGCCTGGGCGATGACCGAACTGGCCCGGCAGTGGCCGGAGCGGTCGTCCATGGACACCATGCAGGTGGTGGCCGAACTCGGCCCCCGCCTGTTCGCCGACGTGTATGCCCCTGCCACGTTGCCGTCGCTGATGGAGCTGCTGGACGCATGGCGCCCCGACCTGTTGGTGCACGACGTGATGGCCCATGCGGCACCGCTGGCGGCTGCTTTGCGGGGCGTGCGATCGGTGTCTCACGGCTTCGGTCTGCCCCGGCCGCAGCTGTCCATCAGCGGCGCCGAAGCGCGCATGCGTCCGCATTGGCACGCGCGAGGTCTGGACATGCCGCCAGACTGCGGCAACCACCGCGGGGGCCACGTCGACATCTGTCCACCGTCGATGCGGCTTGATGAACCCGTGCCGGCTGGCCCACGTTGGGTGCTGTCGCCGACCTCGGGCGTGAAGCGCCGCCATGGGGCCCGGCAGGGCGTGCTGGCCAGCTTCGGCACGGTGCACCACCATCAAGCCACGTTCGACCGGCTGTTGGCTGTTCTGATGTGGGGGCCCTGGCCCGTGCGCGCTGCCCTGGGCAAACCGCCGGACCCGGGGCAAACCTGGCCATCGCATGTGCATGCAGCCGCCTGGCTGGACCTGCCCGCCGAGTGGGCGGTGTGCCGCGTGGGGGCCTGCCACGGCGGTGCCGGCACGATGCTGGGTGCGTTGGCGCAGGGCGTGCCGCTGCTGCTGCTGCCGGTGGCGGCCGATCAGTTCCGCAACGCCCGCGCCCTGCAAGCTGTCGGGGCCGGCATCTCGCTGCAGGGTGATGCGCAGACGGAATCCCAGATGCGCCACGCGCTGGAGCGGCTGCACGACGAGCCGGCCTTCACCGATGCCGCCCTGCGCATGGCCGACGAGTTGGCCGCCATGCGCCAGGCCGAAGACGTGGCCAGGGCCCTGCTGCGCTGAGCATGGAAGTCGGTACCGCCCTCGCGCATCTGGCCCTGGGTTTGCAGGTCGCGCTGAGCTGGCAGAACCTGGCTGCGGCGCTGGCCGGCGCCACGTTGGGTACGCTGATCGGTGTGCTGCCGGGGCTGGGGCCGGTGGCCACCATGGCCATGCTGCTGCCCTCGGTCTACGCGATGGATGCGACCGCCGCGCTCATCATGCTGGCGGGCATCTTCTACGGCGCCCAATATGGGGGCTCGACCACGTCCATCCTGCTCAACGTGCCGGGCGAGGCCTCGTCGGTGATGACGGCTGTGGACGGCCACGCTATGGCCCGCCAGGGGCGCGCAGGCGTGGCGCTGGCAGTGGCGGCGCTCGGCTCCTTTGTTGCGGGCACGGTGGGCACGGCCGTGGTGGCCCTGCTGGCCGCACCCTTGTCGGCCGTGGCGCTGACCTTCGGGCCGCGCGAGAACTTCGCCCTGCTGCTGTTCGGGCTGGTGAGCAGTGTGGTGTTGGTGCGTGGTTCGCTGCTCAAAGGCGGCATCATGCTGCTGGGCATGCTGCTCGGGCAAGTCAACACCGACCGCATTTCAGGCGTGGCGCGCTACAGCATGGGCTGGGTGGAGCTGACCGACGGCATCGGTGTCGTGGTGGTGGCGATGGGTGTGTTCGGCATCGCCGAACTGGTGTTGTCGGTGGGTCATGCGGGCAGCACAAGGCCGCCCAGCGTGCATCCGGCCGCAGCGGTCTGGCCTACGCGGCAGGACTGGGCCCAGGCCTGGCCGGCAGTGTTGCGCGGCACGATGGTGGGCACGCTGCTGGGTCTGAAACCCGGCAGCGGGCCAGTGATGGCGTCGTTCATGGCCTATGCGCTGGAAAAGAAGTGCGCCGGTGTGCGGGGCGAACCTGCCATGGGAAACGGCAACCTGCGCGGCGTGGCGGCGCCGGAAGCGGCCAACAACGCCGCGGCGCAAGTCTCCTTCATCCCGATGCTCACGCTGGGCATTCCGACCGGGCCGGTGATGGCCATGCTGGTGGCCGCGTTGATGATCAAGGGCATTGCTCCGGGGCCGCAGGTGATGACCGGCAACCCCGAACTGTTCTGGGGACTGATCGCCTCGATGTGGGTGGGCAATCTGATGCTGCTGGTGTTGAACCTGCCTCTGGTGGGGCTGTGGGCCAGCCTGCTGCGGGTGCCGTACCGGCTGCTCTACCCGGCGATCTTGGCTTTCAGCAGCATCGGGCTGTACTCGGTCAACAACATGGGCTTCGAGGTGGTGCTGGGCGCGTTGTTCGGACTGCTGGGCGTGGTGCTGCGCAGGCTGGGCAACGACATGGCACCGCTGGTCCTGGGCTTTGTCCTGGGCGTGCCCATCGAGGAGAACCTGCGCCGATCACTGCTGCTGTCCCACGGTGACTGGAGCACGTTGTGGAGCCGGCCGCTGGCGGCCATCCTGCTCGTCACGACCTTGGCGCTGGTGGTGGGTGTCGCGTGGTCCAGGGCCCGTGGCGCCAGAGCAGGTCCGCAAGCTCGACGCCATTGAGCCGCGCCACTGGAAACGACGGCGTCGTCTGCGGTCTGTGCGGCGTCCGCGTCACCGCAGGTTGGCGACCCAGTTCTCCAGCAGCAGACCTGGCACGCGCTGAAATTCGCCGAGGTTGTTCGTCACCAGCGTCAGTCCCTCGCTGCGCGCATGAGCGGCGATATGCAGGTCGTTCACGCCGATTGTCCGGCCCACCTTCTCGAGTGCGCTGCGGATGGCGCCATAGTGCTGCGAGGCCTTGGCGGTGTAGGGCAGCACGTCGAGCAGGCTGGCGAATTCCTCGATTACTGCCAGGTTCTGCGCGACCTTGGCACTTCTCTCGGCGCCATGGAAAAGCTCGCTCAGGGTGATGGCGGAAATCGCCATGCGGCCGGCGTTCTCGTTGAAGACGCCCATCACCTCGATCGGCCGCCGCTTGATGACATAGATGACGATGTTGGTGTCGAGCAGGTACTTCAACATCGCGCACGTCCAGTCAGAGCGCTTCGCGTTCGGGCTGTTGCTGCGAGGCGCGCTCGACCATGAAATCGTCGGATGCCGTGGGCCCGTTCAGGAAGAACTCGTCCCAGGTGTGGCCTACCGGGGAGATGATGCGGTCAACACCTCGGGCTCGCACCTGAACCTTCTTCACGCCTTCGGGCAGGCGCACATCGGCGGGCAGGCGCACGGCCTGCGAGCGGTTGTTGGTGAAGACGGACGTGATGCTCATGGGGGGCAATGGCTGGGATATGGCGATAGTATATGCCACCCATGCATCTGCCAAGCAATGAGGCGGCATGTTGGCGGGACGCAGTAGGTAGTTGCATGTGCGAGGGCCTTGCAATCGGCAGTGGGCGCCGCAGAATGCCACTGTTCGCGGTCTCATGACGGCCCACACGGGTTGGGGGAACGGAAAGGGGAGCAGCGCATACTGTCTCCTGAGTTTCTCCAATGAAATCAAGAGCTTAGGTCGCCATTTTGTATCCCATCAGCCACCCCATCTGACTCCGGGCACCGCCCTCCAGCGGCCCCTCATCGCAAGGTGAGGGGCCGTTGTCGTTGGTGCGTTGGGTCGAGGTCATCCGCTCGGAGGGCCGTGGCCTGCAGCAAGCGTTGCCGACTCGGCAACGCTGAACCTGGCACCGGGGTCGGGCCGCAGGACGGCAGACAGGAGCCGTTGCGTGTACGGGTGCTGCGGACACTCGGTCACGGCCAGCGTGGGTCCCTCTTCGACCAGCTCGCCACGGTGCATCACGGCCACGCGATCGCAGAAGTAGCGGATGACGGCGATGTCGTGGCTGATGAAGACGAAGCTCAGGTTCAGCCGCTGGCGCAGCTCGAGCATCAGGTCCAGCACCTGCGCCCGAAGGCTCACGTCCAGTGCCGATGTGGCCTCGTCGGCAAGGATCAGCCTGGGGTTCAGGGCCAAGGCCCGCGCGATGCCGATGCGCTGACGCTGCCCGCCCGAAAACGCGTGCGGATAACGCTCGGCCGCGCTCGCCTGCAGGCCCACCTGCTCCAGCAGTTCGGCCACCCGCCGATCCAACGCGGCGCCACTCAGCACGCGGTTCACGCGCAGCGGCTCGGCGACGATCTGGCCCACGGTCATGCGGGGGTTGAGCGACGAATACGGGTCCTGGAACACGATGCGCATCTCCCGCCAGGCGTGGCGCATGGCGGCCTTGTCGAGACTGCGCAGCGGCACGCGCGTGCCGTCTCGCTGCAGCCAGAGGATCTCGCCCTCGTCGGGCTCGATCAGCCGCAGCATCGCCCGGCCGAGCGTTGTCTTGCCCGAGCCCGACTCGCCGACGATGCCCAGGGTCTGACCTTCGTACAGCGTCAGGTTCACGCGGTTGACAGCGCGGTGCTCCGTCACCTCGCGCTTGAACCAGTGCGTGCGTTCGCTGCGGTAGATCTTGGACAGGCCCTGCACCTGCAAGAGCGGCACGGCGCCCTCCGGCACGGGGCGCGGCGCGGTGGCTGCCTGTTCCAGCTGCAAGACCGAGCCGATGAGCCGGCGGCTGTAGGCGGCCTGCGGGGCCTTGAAGACCTGCTCCACCGGCCCCTTTTCGACGAGCACGCCGTGGTGCATGACCGCCACCTCGTCGGCGATGTGCGCCACCACGCCCATGTCGTGCGTGATGAACAGCACCGCCATGCCGTGGCTTTGCTGCAGTCGGCGCATCAGCGCCAGGATCTCGGCTTGCGTGGTGACGTCCAGCGCAGTCGTCGGCTCGTCGGCGATCAGCACGCGCGGGTTGCAGGCCAGGGCCATGGCGATCATCGCGCGCTGGCGCATGCCGCCGCTGTACTCGAAGGTGTAGCGGTCGATGGCGCGCTCGGGCTCGCGGATCTCGACCTGGCGCAGCAGTTCGATGGCCTGTGCGCGCGCATCCGCCTTGGACAATGGCTGGTGAAGCCGGATCGCCTCGACGATCTGCGCGCCGATGGTGTGCACCGGCGACAGGCTGGTCATCGGCTCCTGGAAGATCATCGCGATCTCGGCACCGCGCAGCCGGCGGATGTCGCGGCCGCGGGCGTCCAGCTTCGCGATGTCGACGGCCTGGCCGTCGGCCCGCTGATAGACGATCTCGCCGCCGTTGATGCGGCCCGGTGCGTCGATCAGCTGCAGGATGGCGCGCGCGCTGACGCTCTTGCCCGAACCCGACTCGCCCACCAGGCACAGCGTGCGGCCGGCATGCAGATCGAAGCTGACGCCGCGCACCACAGGCACCGGCGTGCCGCTGCGCGAGGCAAAACACACCTGCAGATCGCGCACCTGCAGCAGCGGTGGGCCGGCGGCCGGCGCCGATGTCGTGTCGCGATGATCAGGCCCGCGAGCGTGGCATCACGCTCGGCTGAATCCCCTGGGACTATGCTGAGACCGCAACAGAACGACTGCCGCGAGTTCATCGCCCTCGACGGCCTGTGGGCCCACCGTGCCGACCTGGCCGACGAAGGCGAGGCCTTGGGCTGGCACCGCGGCTTCGAGCCCGAGGCCTGGGTGGCGATGCCCGGCAGCGTCAACGAACAGCTGGCCGAGCGCGGCCTTCGCGACCACATCGGCGCCACCTGGCTGATGTGGCGCGGCCAGGTGCCGCGCCGCTGGGCTGGCCGTCGCCTGCGTCTGCACTTCGGCAGCGCCGACCTGCTGGCCGATGTGTGGCTTGACGGCCGGCACCTGGGTCGTGAGGCGGCGCCGTTCCTGCCCTTCGAGCACGTGGCGCCGTTCCAGCCCGGTGCGTCGTTCACGCTGGTCGTGCGGCTCGACGGCCGGCTGCCGGAGCAGCACCCGCTACCGGGCATCCGTGCCGAGGACTACATCGCCGAACGGCGCCCGCGCGACGAGATCTTCCCCGCCGTGCGCTACGACTTCTTTCCGTACCTGGGATTGCATCGCGGCGTGTGCCTGTGTGCCGAGCCGCCGGGCGGCCTGCGTCAGGTTCAAGTGCGCAGCGACTACGAGCCCACGCAACGCAGCGGGCGGCTCGATGTGCAGGTGCAGGCTGGCGCAGCCGCGACGCTGCGGGCACGTGTCTGGTCGGCGCAGGGCGTGATGCTGGCGCAATTCGAAGGTGCAGTCGAGGTCGGCGCCGGGCTGTCGTTCACGTTGGAAGTGACCGAGGCCCGGGCCTGGTCGCCCGAGTCGCCGGTGCTGCACACCTTGGAGCTGTCGATCCACGACGGCCAGACTCTGCTCGACGAGTACCGGCTGCAGGTGGGATTTCGCCGGGTGCAGGTGCAAGGCACGCAACTGCTGCTCAATGGACTGCCGCTGCTTTTGCGCGGCTTCGGCATGCACGAGGACTTCCCGGTGCTGGGCAAAGGCAGCTGTGCGGCGCTGCGCGTCAAGGACTTCGAGCTGCTGCGCTGGATGGGCGCCAACAGCCTGCGCACCTCGCACTACCCCTACGCGGAGGAAACACTCGACGAGGCCGACCGCCGCGGCGTGCTCGTGATCAGCGAGATCGCTTCCGTCAACCTCGACTTCCGCCGCACGACGGCGGCCACGCTGGCCGATCACCAGGGGCTCGTGCGGCGCCAGATCGCGCGCGACGGCCACCACGCCTGCGTCATCGCCTGGAGCCTGACCAACGAACCCGGCTACCTGGCCGAAGCCGAGTACCAAGAGCGTGCCGGGCCGTACTTCGACGCGCTGTTCGCGCAGGCCCGCGACCTTGATCCCTCAAGGCCCATGACGGCTGCCAACGTCGGCCGCAACGGCCTTGACGACCCGGTGTTCGGCCACTGCGACTTCCTCTCGCTCAACCGCTACCACGGCTGGTACGACATGCCCGGCCAGCTCGGCCGCGCTGCCGCTGCCCTGGCGACCGAGTTGCGCGTGCTGGCCGAGCGTTTTGGCAAGCCGATGCTGCTGACGGAGTTCGGCGCCGACGCCATACCCGGCATGCACGCCAGCGGCGACCAGCTGTTTACCGAGGAGTACCAGGCCGACTTCATCGCCGCCTATTGGCGCGTGCTCAGCGCCGAACCAGCCTGCATCGGCGGCCAGGTCTGGAACTTTGCCGACTTCCGCACCGCGCAGCACCACCGCCGTGTTCAGTTCAACCACAAGGGCGTGTTCACCCGCACGCGCGACCCCAAGATGGCCGCGTGGCGCCTGCGCGCGCTGTGGCGGGGCGACTGAGCCACGCGTGCTCGCCACGTCGAGCATGGCCGTTTCTGAAGCGGACAAGCCGCCTTCGCCCCGCGACGGTCAGGACCCTCGCGATCCTCCTTGGGGTTGGTCGGTCTTGCGAGGGAGTGATGCGCGCATCGCCTCCGCCAGTTCATCATGTCCCCGCGTGGCCAGCATATCGGCGGCGCTCAGCCGGTCGCGCGGTTCCTTGTTCTGGCTGAGTTTGGACTTGCCCACCAGCGACGTGATCGCAACCTCGATGCCGACGATGTTGCGCAGCATCGTGTCGATGTAGTCGGGTGCGGAGTCCGACATCTTCCACGGTTTCGGCTCAGCGGCCTCGTGGTGGCGGGTGAGTCGGGCCACCAGGCCGCGCACGAAGCGCTCGTCGTCGCGGACCGTGAGCGTGCCGTGGGCATGCACGACCTCGTAGTTCCAGGTCGGCACCTGGCGGTGCGCCTCGTGCTTGCTGGGGTACCAGTTGGGTGAAACGAAGGCCTCGGCGCCGCGGAACATCACCATCACCGCGGTGCCGCTGGGACAACGCTGCCAGATGTCGTTGGCACGCGCCACGTGGCCGGTGAGCAAGCCCAAGGGGCCAGTGCCAGGGTCGAATTCAAAGGGGATGTGATCGGCGTCGAACCCCGACTCACCCGGCGTCACCAGCGCGCCCAGCGGGTGCTGCCGGATGATGCGATGCAGTGTCGCGGGATCGGTGACGGCGAAGTGGGCGGGGATGTACATTGTCGGTGGCGCGGGGGCGGCGCAGGCCTGAGAGTCCCACATTACCAGATGGCCGATGGACGCCCTGCGCTGGGCGCGCCCGTCCCGACGACGCGCGTGACTTCCCGGCCATGGCCTGGCGGCGGGCCCACCTGGCCGCACGGTGGGAGTCGCAGCCTCGCCACTGCTACGCCGCGCCCGAAGGCGAGCAGGGCTTGCGGCGGGCGCTGGCGGGCGACCTGGCCTGTGCAAAAGGCCTGCACCGGTCGCACAGGCTTTGCGCCATGGCGTGAGCGTCTGTCCCGGCGCACCCTTGTGGAGCCAGCCACCCGGACCGGCGACGCGGCGTGAGGCTTGGCGACGTCACCCGATGGCGCTGCCCGCGTTCAGGTGATGCGGTACAGGTCCAGCAGCACTCGCCGAGCCTCGCGCTGCCCGCAGGCCAGTGCGAGCACCTTGTTCAGGTGTTGCCACGCCGGCGCACCGGTCGTGAAGCGCACGACGGTGCGGAAGAAGTAGGCGTCGCGCGGAACGGGCTCACCGCGTGCCAGACGTTCCATCACGTCCGGCGGGCCGTGGCGCAGGCCATCGCTCTGCACCTCGACGAGCGCGTCGTCGGTTGTGCGGATGACGTAGTGCGCCGCGATCTCGAGCGCGCCGTCGGCTCGAAGCAACTGCCAGTCCACTCCGCCTTCGACGACCGTGCCGTTCAGCTCCGGCCCGGCGGCCGAGCCGCCGACAAGCGTCACGAAACGCCGCTCGCCGTGCTTGGCCAGACCAAGCGTCACGAGGGCGCCGACCTCGCAGCGGATGCGCGTCATCGGCACAAGCGGCGGGGCCGGTGGGAAGTCGGGCAGGGAGGCTGTCATGGCGGCGCTGGATGCCTTCGACGGTCGGCACTGAGGATGAAGCCAATGATGCCGCCACAGGGGCGGTCCCTGGTACGCGTGTCGACGAAGTAGGCGAAGCTCGTGGGTCTGGGGTCCCGGTCCTCCGGAGCTGGCGATACAGTCGGCCCCGCCATGAACGAAGCCCTGCCTCTGCTGAAGCTCTCGGCGGCAATGTCCGGCCCGTCGGACTCCGACCACCCACGGCCGGATCGCCGAATCGAGGGCAACCCCAGGCGCGACACCTGGAACCGGGTCGACGCCGACCTGGGTGGCAGCCGCTTGTATTGCGGGGTCTGGCGGTGCGAGCCCGGACATTGGCGAATCGAGATGGACGCCGGCGAGCACGAGCTGTTCACGGTGCTTGCCGGGCGCTGCCGGATCCACCACCCAGAGGGGTCGTTTGAGGAAGCCGGACCCGGCGAAGCGCTGTTCATTCCGGCGGGATTCAAGGGTTCGTTCGAGGTCTTGGAAGCGGTGACCAAGACCTACGCCATCGTCGCGCCCGCCTCGGCCTGACCGCGCGGGTCAGCGCCGGCTCCTTGGGGACTGGCCTGCCCGGAGGGACTCGAACCCCCGACCTGCTGCTTAGAAGGCAGCTGCTCTATCCGGTTGAGCTACGGGCAGCCGTTTGGCGCGTCCAATTGTCGTCGCTGCCCACGACCGGGGGCTCAGTGGCGTTGGCATCTACCGCAGGCGAACGATACGGCAGACCGCATTCGTCAAGCATGATGCGATCCTGGTGGCCGTTCGACGTGGCCCACGAATACACTTCGACCCATTCCGGCTCCTTGCGCCTGGTGTTGGCGCCAGGCAACCGCCTTCGACGGACTCTCAACCATGCTCGACGGCATCAAGCGTTTGCTCGGCGGCAATGCCGCATCGGCCGCAGCGGCTGAAGAATGGGGCCCGGTCATCCCGTGGGCTGAACAGCGCGGCTGGCTCTGCCGTTCGGTGCCGGGCGAAGGCTTTGTCATCGACGGCAAATTCGATGCCGTGGTCTGGCGCCTGGAGTGGGGGCCGTCGCAACGCAGCTACATCCCGGGCCAGGAACTGCGGCTCCGGATCGAGGCCGGACTGCCCAGTGACCTGCAGGTCGTCGTGATGAACCGCAGCCTGCAGGAGCAGATGGAGCGCGCGGTCTTCGAGCAGTATGTCGAGGGCGTGCAGACCCGCATCGACACCCAGACCCCGCCCGAAATGCGCTGGCTCGTCATGTTCCCCAAGCTCGGGGGCACCGACATGGGCACACTGCGCGAGCGTTACGTCGCGCTGGGCAGCCACAAGGGCTGGATGAAGCATTGGCTTGCGGGTGCACTGGCGGCGAGCCTGACGGGTCATCGCATCGATGCCGAAACCCCGTTGGTGCTGATGACGAGCCGCGGCCGGATCATGCTGAGGACCGCCCTGCTGGACCCGACGGTCGGCGCGGTGTCGGCGGTGCTGCGATTGTTCGAGACCGCCTGGCGCGAGAGCCAGCGCATGGTGGCCGGCGACGCCGACAGCATCAACGCCAGTCAGCCGGCGAGCACCTGGACCGAGGACGGCGGCGATTCCGTCGCCGGGCCTTCGAGCAAGGCCTGAGAGCCGCCGCCCGGCCATCGAAATCGTCCTGAGGGGCGATTTCTTGTTTCTGACCCTCAAGTTCTGCCCGGCGCTGCCGATCTGGACTCCACAGTCCCTGGTTAAGGGGCTCTGAACGAGTCCTCACGCACCGTGGAAACCCTTGCACTGACGCCGAATGCGGCCGAACCCGCGCTCCGGTCGCCCGAAGCGCAGCCCGTGCTTCTGACTGTGGACGACGAGCCTTCGGTGCTGAGCGCACTGCGCAGGCTGTTCCGCCCCCAGGGCTGGAAGACCCTGCAGGCCACGAGCGGCGCCGCGGCGCTGGAGTTGCTGCAGGAGCAACCGGTGGACCTCGTCATCAGCGACATGCGCATGCCTGAAATGGACGGCGCACAGTTGCTGGAACGCGTGCGCAAGGCGCACCCTCACACCATGCGTGTGCTGCTGACCGGCTACGCCGACATCAACGCCACGGTCGCGGCGATCAACCGCGGCGAAATCCACCGCTACATCGCCAAGCCTTGGGACGACCAGGACCTGGTGCTGGTGGTGCGCG
Source organism: Rubrivivax sp. (assembly GCA_021297985.1). Classification (GTDB taxonomy): domain Bacteria; phylum Pseudomonadota; class Gammaproteobacteria; order Burkholderiales; family Burkholderiaceae_C; genus Rubrivivax. The sequence goes on along the minus strand of JAJTGU010000048.1, from coordinate 18,261 downwards.
ACGCCCTGGACCGGCAGGCACTCGAGCGCCAGAACCACGCCCTGCAGTTGCTGACGGAGCAGCAGAACGCGGCCCTGCGCGACGCCAACCAGTCACTCGAGCAGCGCGTGGCCGCGCGAACGGCCGAGCTACAGCAGCTCAACGGCATGCTGGAGACATCCTACGAAGACCTGGACCGGAGCTTCATGCTGGCCGTGAACGTCTTCACCAGCCTGCTGGAGCTTCGCGAGTCGCCCGGCGATGCTTCGACGCGGTCCCAGGGGCACGCCCGACGCGTCGCCGCCCTGGCCCGCGACACTGCTGAACGGCTGGGCATGCGCTCGCACGATGCCCGCGATGTCTATCTGGGTGCTCTGCTGCATGACGTCGGCAAGCTGGCCTTCCCCGATCGCATGCTGTCCAGGCCGGTGTCGGCCTACTCGGTCGACGAGATGGCGCGCTACCGGCAACACCCGCTCGACGGCGAGACCGTCTTGATGCCGCTGACACGGCTGCAGGCCGCGGCGCGGATCGTGCGCCAGCACCACGAACGTCCTGACGGTCAGGGCTTTCCAGACGGGCTGCAGGGCGAGGACATCGTGCTCGGCGCCCGCATCGTCGCCGCCTGCAGCGACCTTGACGGGCTGATGCACGGCACGCAGGCCGAAACCTCCCACCCGCCACAGCGGGCCCGGCAGATCCTGCGCGGCGGCCGCGGCACCCGTTACGACGCGCGCGTGGTCGACGCGTTGATGGCCGTGCTCGAAGCGGCCGATGCCGCGCAGGACCAGGACAAGCTGATCGAAGCGCGCGATCTCCGGCCAGGCATGGTGCTGGCGCGCGACCTGCTGAGCCCGCAAGGTGCCGTCCTGCTGGCCGCCGGACATGTCTTCGATGATCGCCTGGTGCGACAGGTGACGGCCTTCGCGCAACGCCAAAACCTCCGGCTGTCGCTGCATGTGCGCGCCGCGACCCCGACCGAAGGGAGACCCGATTGAGCGATCTTTCCAGCCCTGCCCGCGACCTGCTTGCGGCCAGTGCCGAAGCGGCCGCGCTGCTCGCAGCGATGCCCTTGCCGGCGGCTGTCCACCGCGGCGGCTTGCTGCTTGGCGCCAACGCTGCGCTGGCCAGACTCAGCGGCCACTCCGCACAGGCCTTGCTGCAACTCAGGTTCGAGGAACTGCTGACCGAGTCGCAGCGCAGCGTGTTGGCCGAGGCCTCGCGACAGTGCCTGCAGTTGTTCACCGCACCGCCGGCCATGGACGCGCACGTGAAGCACGTCGATGGCAGCGAGCGACCGGTGGAGCTGCATACCCAACCCTTGGAACTGGGTGGCGAGCCTGCCGTGCTTCTGACCTGCCTGGACCAGAGCGACATCCAGTATGTTCAGAACAGTCTGTTCGGCCTGAGCAACCTGCTGCGCCAGATCATCGACGGCGCGCCGATCGCGTCGATGGTGATCGACAGCAATCACCGCGTCACCCACTGGAACAGCGCTTGCGAGCGGCTCACCGGCCTGTCGCGCCACCAGTTGATCGGCACCACCGAGGCCTGGCGCGCCTTTTTCCCGAAGGCGCGGGCGTTGCCGGCGGACATGATCGTCGACGGCGTGCATCCGCCGTGCCAGGACAACCCGGTGGACGGGCAGCCGCGCAGCAATGCCGGCGGCGGCATCGAGCTGGAGGCCTATTTCGGCGGCTTCGGCAGCGGCGGCGCCTGGCTCTACATCACGGCCGCGCCGCTGCACGACAACGACGGCAAGATCACCGGCGCGGTACAGACCATCCAGGACGTCTCGGAACGCCGCCGCGCCCAGCAGGAACTGCTGAAGCACCGCAACACGCTCGAAGAACTGGTGCAGGTGCGCAGCGCGCAGCTGGCCAGCACGGCGCGTGCGCTGGAGCACTTCGTGCGCAACGCCCCGATCGGCGTGGCCTACACCGAGGGTGGTCGCTTCAAGCGCGTGAATGCCGCCCTGGCCGAGATGTTCGGCCAGCCCGAGGCCGAACTGGAGGGGCAGCCACTGCTGCAGGGCCAGGACGCAGCGGCCACGCTGACCACCGAGGTGGCCGCGCTGGCCGCCGGCGAGCCGCTTCAGCGCGAGCTGTGGCTGACCCGGACCGATGGGCAACGCATCTGGGTGCAGATCGACGCCCATGCCGCCGACAGCGAGGAACAGCTGGACGGGGCCTGGTGGATGATGCAGGACCGCACCGAGATCCGCCACGCCCAGCAGGAATTGCAGCGGCGCTTCGAAGAGTTGCACGCCACCAACCGGCAACTGGAAGAGGCGCAGAACCAGCTGCTGCAGCAAGACAAGATGGCCAGCATCGGCCAGCTGGCTGCGGGCGTCGCACACGAGATCAACAACCCGGTGGGCTTCGTCAGCAGCAACCTCAATTCGCTGCGCCAGTACGCCGGGGAACTGATGGCGCTGGCCAGTGCGTTCGAGGCCGGCGCCAACCGGCCGCAGGACGCGCAGGCCGCCGCCGCGCTGGCCGAGCTGCGTGCCCGCGTCGACCTCGACTACCTGAGCGAAGACGTGCCGCAGCTGCTGGACGAATGCGCCGACGGCCTGGGTCGCGTGAAGAAGATCGTGCAGGATCTGAAGGACTTCTCGCGCGTGGACCAGGCCGACTGGCAGGACGCCGATCTGAACGCCGGGCTCGAATCGACGCTGAACGTGGTGCGACACGAGGTGAAGTACAAGGCCGAGATCACCCGGCAACTCCAGCCGCTGCCGCCGGTTCGCTGCCTGGCCGGGCAACTGAACCAGGTGTTCATGAACCTGATCGTGAACGCCGCGCATGCGATCACGGCACAGGGGCGCATCAGCCTGTCGTCGGGCCAGCAGGGCCCATGGGCCTGGGCACAGGTGGACGACACCGGCTGCGGCATGACACCCGAGGTCATGCGCCGCATCTTCGAGCCCTTCTACACCACCAAGGACGTGGGCAAGGGCACGGGTCTGGGCCTGAGCCTCAGCTTCTCGAACGTGCAGAAGCATGGTGGCGCCATCCATGTGCGCAGCCGGCCCGGGGTGGGTTCGTCGTTCCGGGTCTGGGTCCCGATTGGCGGGCCCGACAGCGCTCCGCCCGAAGGCCCGCCCACGCAATGGCGAGACGCCCCGGCACAAGGAGACCGGCCATGAACGCCGCCGAGGCCCTGAGCGCGGCGCTGGCCGATGCGCTCGAACGCGACGAGTTCAGCCTGGCCTGGCAGCCGCAGATGGACCTGAAAAACGGCGAACTCTGCGGCGTGGAGGTTCTGCTGCGCTGGCACCACCCTGCGCTGGGCAAGGTGGCGCCGGCGATCTTCGTGCCCGTGCTGGAATCCAGCGGCCAGATCGTGCCGGTCGGCCGCTGGCTGCTGACGCAGGCCTGCGCCCAGGCGGTTGCCTGGCGTCGCGCCGGGCTGTCGGCCGCAAGGCAGCTGCGAGTGGGCGTCAACGTCTCGCCGGTGCAACTGGCAGCAAGCGACTTCGCGACCGAAGTGCTGGCCGCCTTGTCCGAGGCCGGTCTGCCCCCCCAGGCACTGGGCATCGAGATCACCGAGTCTGGCCTGCTCAATGATCCGGGTGCCGCCGCAAGCACTCTCCGCCGCCTGCAGATGGCGGGCGTCGAGATCTCGCTCGACGACTTCGGCACCGGCCACAGCAGCCTGGCGCGCTTGCGCGATCTGCCCGTCGATGTGGTCAAGATCGACCGCGCCTTCGTCGACGACATCGGCGCCAGTGCGTCGGTGACACGGGCCATCATCCACCTCTCGCATGGCCTGCACCGGCTCGTGTTGGCTGAAGGCGTGGAAACCGAGGCACAGCTGCAGGCCCTGGTCACCCAAGGCTGCGACCGGCTCCAGGGCCACATCTTCAGCCCGGCCCTGGACACGGAAGCGATGACCGCGCTCCTGGCCGCGAACCCCAGCCTGCTCAAGGAACAGACCTTGAGCGGCCGGCGCCCCCGTACCTTGCTGTTGGTGGACGACGAGCCTCACATCCTGGCCGCGCTGAAGCGCCTGTTCCGACGCGACGGCTATCGCGTGTTCACGGCCGGTTCGGGCAGCGAGGGCCTGGCCATGCTGCGCGAGCACGCAGTGGACGTGATCGTCTCCGACCAGCGCATGCCGGCGATGAGCGGCGTGGACTTCCTGCGGCAGGCCAAGGAGATCTGCCCGCACACGGTGCGCATGACGCTCTCGGGCTATACCGACCTGCAGTCGATCATCGACGCCGTCAACGAAGGCGCGGTCTACAAGTTCCTGACCAAACCCTGGGACGACGAGCGTCTGCGCGAGCACGTGGCCCTGGCCTTCCGGCAGCGCGAACTGGACGATGACAACCAGCGGCTTCTGCGCGAGAACGCGGCCGCCAATGCCGAGCTGGCCCTGGCCAACCAGCGGCTGGAACGCCTCGTGGCCCAGGAACACCAGCGCGCGCTGACGCTGCAGGACGCCGCTGGCGCCGCGCACGACCTTCTGGGCGGCCTGCCGCTGGCGGTGTTCGGCTTCGACAGCGAAGCCCGGCTGGCCTACGTGAACGCCCGCGCCCTGGCCGACTGGCCCCAATGGGCCGCAGACCTGGGCGATTCGCCCGCCCCCGAACTGGCCAGCCTGCTGCTGCGTCCAGACGGGCAGACGCTGACCGAACGCAAGGCCAGCCTGGGCGGACGCCCGGTGCGCATGTGGTTGGCCCGCATGGCCCTGCCCGGAAGCGCCAGCGGCCAGTTGCTGGCCGTTCTACCCCTGGATGGACTGATCGCCTGATGAGCCCGAACACCTTTGCCGCGCCGCTGGACACGGCGCGCCCTTTGCACCTCTCGTCCTTCGACCCGGCCAGCCTGGCCAGGCGCATTCTGGAACTGCCGCCTCTGCCCACCGCGCTGGCTGAAGCGATGCGCGTGCTGTCCCACGACGAGCTTCCCGCACAGCACTGCGTGCGCGCCATCGAACGCGAACCTGCGCTCGCCCTGCGGGTGGTGCAGCTGGCGAACTCGGGCTTCTATGCCAGCCCCTCTCGCGTCGGCTCGCTGGGCGATGCGGTGCGGCTGCTGGGCTTGCGTGCGGTGGCGGCCGTGTTGGCGGCGGTGTCGATCAAGCAGATGATGGGTCGGCTCCCGGGGTCCCTGCATGAGCAGGACCGACGCTGGCACCACGCACTGGCCACCGGCTGCGGCGCCCGCGAACTCGCCCGTGAACGCGGCCTGGACGCCGAAGAAGCCTTCGTGGCCGGCCTGCTGCACGACGTCGGCGCCTGGCTTCTGGCCGCCTTCGCGCCGGAACAACTGCCTTTGGTGCAGTCCTTGCAGGACGTCGAGAAGCTGGACCTGTGCAGCGCCGAAAGGCGGGTGCTCGGGGTCAGTCATGAAGACATCGGTGCCCAGGTGGCGCACCTCTGGCGCTTTCCCTCTGGCATTGCCGCCGCCATCAGCCATCACCGCCAGCCGAGGAGCGAGGCCGAAGGAGGGACTGAACTCGAGAGGCTCGTGCATGTCGCCGAGGCCCTGGTCGAAACCATGGAACACACAGCGGGTGAGTCGGCCCCGGTGACGCAGGCGCCCTTGCAACCCGAGGTGTGGCAGGCGCTCAACCTGGACCATGCGCTGCTGGACCGTGTATGCGAACGAACGCGGGCCGCCCTGGCCAGCCTGGAATACGCGTGAACGCAGGCAGCTCCGTGAGGTCTGCGCCTGACCCCTTGGGCCTGGCCACAGGCGACCGGCCGGGCACCGGTATCGACGGCACGCGGCTGATGCTCGTGGACGACGAACCGCAGGTTCTGCGCGCCCTGCAACGCAGCTTGCGCCGGGCCTTCGGTCCGGGTCTCGTGGTGTGCGCCTGCCAAGAGCCCGTCCAGGCGCTGCAGCTCCTGGCCCGAACGCGCTTCGATGCGGTGCTCAGCGACATCGGCATGCCCGGACTGGACGGCATGAGCCTGCTGCGCCGCTGCGCCGAACTGCAGCCGGAGTGCGTGCGCATGATCCTGAGCGGGCAAGCCGACTTCGCGCTCGCCCAGCGGGCCATGAACGAGCTCGGTGTGGTGCGCTACCTCAGCAAGCCCTGGGACGACGACGCGCTGCAAAGGGGCGTGTCCGGTGCCTTGCTGGAGGGCCTGGCGCGGCGACGCGAACGCGACCAGGCCCTGGCCTGGGCAGTGGAGCATGACCGGGTCAGCCCGCAGACCCTTGAAGCGCGGCGGCTGGAGGCGCTGGAGCCGGGGCTGACCCAGGTGACCTGGGAGCCCGACGGCAGCATCCGCATGCCGCCTCTGGAGCTTTGCGGCTGAGGGCCCTGCGCTTCGCCGGCCCGGGGGTGCTCAGGCCCGCGTCGGGACCGGGGCCCACTTGCCGAGTTCGAGCTTGGCGATCGCGTTGCGGTGGACCTCGTCGGGGCCGTCGGCGAAGCGCAGCGTGCGGCTGATCGTGTAGAAGTACGCCAGCGGGAAGTCCTCGCTCATGCCGGCGCCACCGTGCACCTGCATCGCCCAGTCGATGACCTGGCAGGCCATGTTCGGGGCCACGACCTTGATCATCGCGATCTCGGCCTTGGCGCTCTTGTTGCCGGCCACGTCCATCATCCAGGCCGCCTTCAGCGTCAGCAACCGGGCCTGGTCGATCAGGCAGCGGGCTTCGGCAATGCGCTCCTGCGTCACGGTCTGCTGGGCGATCGTCTTGCCGAAGGCCACACGCTGGGTCGCTCGTTCGCACATCAGTTTCAAGGCCCGTTCGGCCAGGCCGATCAGCCGCATGCAGTGGTGGATGCGGCCGGGCCCAAGGCGGCCTTGTGCAATCTCGAAGCCGCGGCCCTCACCGAGCAGGATGTTGCTGGCCGGCACGCGCACGTCCTTGAAGTCGACCTCCATGTGGCCGTGCGGAGCATCGTCGTAACCGAACACCGTCAGCGGGCGCAGCACCTCGATGCCCGGTGCGTCGCGCGGGACCAGGATCATCGACTGCTGCGAATGGCGCGGCGCCGTCGGATCGGTCTTGCCCATGAAGATGAAGACCGCGCAGCGCGGGTCGCCGGCGCCGCTGGTCCACCACTTGCGGCCGTTGATGACGTAGTCGTCACGCCCGCCCGAGGTGTCGCGTTCGATGCGGGCCTCGATGTTGGTGGCGTCCGACGACGCGACGCCGGGCTCCGTCATCGCAAAGGCGCTGCGGATCTCGCCGGCCAGCAGCGGCTCGAGCCAGCGCCTCTTGTGCTCGGGCGAACCGTAGCGCACCAGCACCTCCATGTTGCCGGTGTCGGGTGCGGAGCAGTTGAAGACCTCGCTCGCCCAGGGCACGGCGCCCATGACTTCGGCCAGCGGCGCGTACTCCTGGTTGCTAAGGCCCGCGCCGAGTTCGCTGTCGGGCAGGAACAGGTTCCATAGTCCGGCAGCGCGAGCCTTGGGCTTGAGCGCCTCGAGCGTCTGCAGCGGCGTCCAGCGCTTGCCTGCGCGGGTGTTGGCCTCGATCTCGGCAAAGTAGGCGGCTTCGGCCGGATACACGTGCTCGGCCATGAAGGCCGCGACACGGCCCTGCAGTTCCTGGGTGCGCGGCGAATAGCTGAAGTCCATGAAAGGGGTCCGTTGGGTTGTGGTGCGATGGAGAAGGGTCGACCGCTTCAGGCCTGCTGCGCGGCGCGCCAGGCCATCTGCGCCAAGGGCCGCGCCGCCGCGCCGGATGCGCGGGCCTGCTCGCTGGATGCTGTGCCATCGACGACGCGCCGGGCGATGCCTTGCATGATCGACGCCAGCCGGAACATGTTGTAGGCGAGGTAGAAGTTCCAGTCGGACATCACCGCATCCGCCTCGAAACGGCCGCCGCTGCGGGCGCAATAGCGCTCGACGTAGCGCTGCTCGTCCGGGATGCCGAGTGCCACATGGTCCAGCCCGGCAATGCCGCGGAAGGTGCCCGGCGGGATGTGCCAGCTCATGCAGTGGTAGCTGAAGTCCGCCAGCGGGTGACCCAGTGTGGACAGCTCCCAGTCGAGCACCGCCCGTACCTGGGGCGCGACCGGGTCGAAGATCAGGTTGTCGAGCCGGTAGTCGCCATGCACGATGGAAACAAAGCGCTCATCCCGGGCGCTCGCGGGCAGCCGTTCGGGCAGCCAGCGCATCAGGTGATCCATTTCCGGGATCGGCTCGGTGGCGGCCGCGAGGTACTGCTTGCTCCAGCGCGCGATCTGTCGCTCGAAGTAGCTGCCCGGCCGGCCGAACTCGGCCAGTCCCACCTCGGCCGGGTCCACGGCATGAAGAGCCGCGATCACCCGGTTCATCTCGTCGTAGATGGCGCCGCGTTCGGCCACTGTCTGGTCGGGCAGGCCTTGCTCCCAGAGCACGCGGCCGTCGACGAAGTCCATCACATAGAAGGCGCGGCCGATCACGGTCTCGTCCTCGCACAAGGTGTGCATCTTGGCCACTGGCACGGCTGACCCGGCGAGCGCCTCCATGACCCGGTACTCGCGTTCGATGGCATGCGCCGAAGGCAGGAGCCTGGCCGCGGGCCCGGGCTTGCTCCTCAGCACGTAGTGGCGCTCAGGCGTGACGAGCTTGTAGGTCGGATTGGACTGCCCGCCCTTGAACTGCTCCACGCGGAGGGGGCCGACAAACCCAGGCAGGTGCCGAAGCAACCAGACCTCGAGAGCGGCGATGTCGAAGGCGTGGCTGGCCGCCATCGATCGGGTGCCGACAAAAGTTGTGTTGGCGGAGCTCATGCGCAGATCGAGTGTGGGGCGCTCACTCGTCGCGCGCCCGGTCCGGGCCGTCTGCGACGGCCAGCAGCTGGTCGCGCGACAGCACCACCAGGCGCGCAGGCTCGACGCGCAGCGCACCTTCGCGCTCGAACTGCTTGAGCTCCTGGTTCACGCGCTGGCGCGAGGCGCCGAGCAGTTGCGCCAGGTCTTCCTGTGCCAGTGCCAGGCCGATCCGGATCTCGTCTCCCATCGCGACGCCATAGCCCTTGGCCAGCAACAGCAGCTGGCGTGCCAGGCGGGCGCGAAGCGGGCGTGTGTTCAGCTCCTCGAGCTGGTGGAACATCAGCCGCAGCCGCCGGCAGTTCAGCCGCAACAAGGCGTCGTAAAGCTCGGCATGGGCGGCGAGCAGGACATGGAAATCGGCCTTGCGAACGACCAGGAGCGTCGTGGCGCCATGCGCGTCGGCGTCGTGCGTGCGCGGCAGCCCGTCGAAGAGCGCGATGTCCCCGAACCAGGTCCCGGGCTCGGCGTAGGTCAGCGTGACCTGCTTGCCCGACAGCGAAACGGTTCCGATGCGCACCGCGCCTCGTGCCACGCCGCACCACTCCTCGGCTTGTGCGCCACGCGCTGCCAGTGGGGCACCGTCGGCGATGCGGCGAACGCCCGCCACCGCCAGGATGGCCGCGCGCAGGGCAGGGGAGAGCGAGCTGAACCATGCGCCGGACTCGATGTTGTGCTTCTCATCGATGCTAAGCAGGGGGGTCGTCATCGCTTGTCTCTTCAGCGACAGGGTTTTCGGAGCTTGGCATTGTCCGCCGTGGCGCCCGTGGGTCCGGTGTCGGCGACGCGTGAACTCTGACCCCTCCGGGTGTAGGGGTGCGTGCTAGAGTCGTTTCAGTTCGTTGCACAACCGAGTTCGACCTTCACTTGCCACAGCACCTTGGGGCCCGGGCCGGACTCCGATTGCATGACCCCCACGCGCCAGATCCAGCGTTTGCAGAACTGCACAGCCCGATTGCCGAGGCGCGACGTCTGGTTCGCAGGGGTCCTTGTGGCCGTGCTTGCGGGCCTTGCGCCGATGTGGGCTTGGGCCGCCAACCCGGTGCTTGGGCAACTGCTCGACTTCGAGGTGACCGTTCGGGGCGAGCCTGGCGAGGTCACGAATGCCGAGTGCGCCTCTGCCGAGGTGGTCTTTGGCGAGCGTCGGGTGCCCGCCCACGCGGTTCGGGTGCAAGTCGAGCCCACGGGCGTCGACCGGGCCCGGATCCGGGTGCGAAGCACGCTCGTTGTCGACGAGCCGGTGGTCTCCGTCCGCCTGACCACCGGGTGCAACCCACGGGTGGCTCGGCAGTTCGTGCTGCTGACCGATCTGCCGGTCGATCCGGCGGCGGCCAGCGGCTCGGGTGTCCCTTCGGGTTCCGCCGCTGCGGCTTCGGAGCCGCAGCAGGCGGCTCCTGTCGCGACGCCGCCACAGGCCTTGGACCCGGCAGCGGCGCCGACGCGTGATGCCGCCTCGGCGCGCGCGCCGACTGGCGCTGGAGCGCGAACGCTCCCCGAGGGAAGGTCGACCGCCGCGCGGCGCAAGGAACCTCGCCCGGCGACGGTTCGGGCGGCAGCGACGCGCGCGCCCACCCGCGTGGCGAATCCCGCCGCAGCACGTGGTGCTCCAGAGCCGGCGCCGCGGCTGATGCTTGAAGCTGCAGAGCCGCCTTCGGCTGTCGGCGTGGCGACGCCTTCGGCTGCCGAAAGCGCCGTCGTCGAGCAGGCCCTGCTGGCGGTGGCGCAGGCTGCGGAGGCTGCCCGGGCGGCGGCTTCGGCTGCTTCGGCTGCTGCCGCACGGATCCAGTCGCTCGAGTCGACGGTGACTCAGTTGCAGGACGACAAGCAGCGGCAGACGGCGGCGACCGCGGCGATGCGCAGCGAACTGGCGAGCAGCCAGCGCGAGAGCCGCTGGTTCAAGCCCTTGATGTGGGGCAGCCTGGCGTTGACGGTGTTGTCTGGCGCGATCGGCTGGCACCTGGGCGGCGTGCACCGCCGGCGTCAGCTGGAATGGCAGCGCATGGCGTTCGAGCGTGCCGGGAACTCGCGCCACGCCGAGGGCGACGGGCCGATGGCCGGGCAAGGCCGGCCTTCGGGTTTTGGTCGCAGCGCTCACGATGCCGGCGCAGCCTCGAAGTTCGACCGCGATGCTGGCGTCTCGGCGTTTGCCGGTGCACCTGCGCGGCCCCAGACCACACCGGCGCATGCGCGGGCGCGCGATCCAGGTCCAGTGACCCTGCCGGCCGCGGCTGCACGTGGCCGCAGTGCTGCTCCGGCTGTGGTACAGGATTCGGCGTTTGGCCGTGCCACCACGGCGCCCATCCCGTTGGTCACCCAGGAAGTGCCTCCGGCCACGGCCGTGCCGGCCCATCCGGCTCCAGCCGCCAGGCCGCTGGCCGAGCGACCCTCCGAGAGACCATCCGAGCGTACCGAGGTTCTGCCGCCGAGCCTGCGCCTGCCCGAGGCCGAGGCCGCGCAGTCGCGTGATGTCTCCATCGAGGAACTGATCGACCTTGAGCAGCAGGCCGAGTTCTTCATCGTTCTGGGCCAGCAGGATGCCGCCGTCGATTTGCTCGTTGAGCATCTGCGGGAGACTGGCGGGGGCAGCCCATTGCCATACCTGAAGCTGCTGGAAATCCATCGCCGGCGAGGCGAGCAGGCCGCCTACGAGCGCACCCGCAGCCGATTCAACCAGCGCTTCAATGCCTACGCCCCGGAGTGGGGCAGCGATCTCAATGCCGGTCGTGCCCTCGATGCCTACCCGGAGGTCATGCCACGCCTTCAGCAGGTCTGGGGCAAGCCCCTGGACGCCATGGCCGAGCTCGAGGCGCTGCTGTTTCGCAAGAGCCGTGGCGACTTGTTCGAGTTGCCGGCCTACCGGGAAGTGCTGTTTCTCTACGCCCTGGCGCGCGACCTGCTGGATCGTGAGGCCGTGGGCAGCGCCAGTGTCGACCTCCTGCTGCCCATCACCGAAGGTGCTGAATTCAGCCCCACAGCGCCCCAGCCTTACCTGGGCCTGGAAGGCGAGTTGGGGCCCAACAGCGGTTTCGGCCCCGATTCGGGCTTCCGCGACCTTTCAGACCGGCCCACCGCACCGGTGGACTTCGACATCTCGACAGCGGCCCCTGAGGGCGATCGCCGAACGAGCATCTTCGACCCGTTTGACGACAAGCCGGTCACGTCGCGCTACTGAAGCCGCGCCAGCCGCTGCAGCGCCGCGTCGAGCGTGGCTTCCCGCTTGGCAAAGCACAGCCGGATCAGGCCCTGTTCAAAACCGCCTTCGTAGAAGGCTGACAGCGGGATCGCCGCGACGCCACACTCGCGCGTCAGCCAGCGGCAGAAGTCGGCCTCGGGCAGGGTGCTGACGGCCGAGTAGTCGACCAACTGGAAGTAGCTGCCCTGGGTGTGCAAGGCCTTGAGCGGCGTGGCCGCCAGGCCGGCGCGGAAATGGTCGCGTTTGGCCTGGTAGAAGGCCGGCAGGTCGCGGACAGACGCCAGGTTGCCCATGTAGTCCGCCAGTGCATGCTGCATCGGCGTGTTGACGGTGAAGACGTTGAACTGGTGCACCTTGCGGAACTCAGCCGTCATGCCGGCCGGTGCAACCACGTAGCCGACTTTCCAGCCGGTGACGTGGAAGGTCTTGCCGAAGCTCGAGACCACGATGCTGCGTGCCGCAAGGCCCGGGTGGCGAAGCACGCTCTCGTGTCGCGCGCCATCGAAGACCATGTGCTCATAGACCTCGTCGGCCAACAGCCAGATGCCGGTCGGTTCGAGCAGGTCGTGAAGCTGGCGGATTTCCTCGGCGGTCCACGCGGTCGCGCTGGGGTTGTGCGGCGAGTTGATCATCAACAGTCGCGTCCGCGGGCCGATTGCAGCGGCGATCCGCGCGAAGTCGGGTCTGAAGCTGCCAGGCGTCAGCGGGACGCGGACCACCCGGCCGCCGGCAAGCTCGATGTTCGGCGCGTAGCTGTCGTAGCAAGGCTCGAGCACGATCACCTCGTCGCCTGGGTGCACAAGGGCGAGCACGGCCGTCAGGATCGCCTGCGTCGCACCGGCGGTGATGGTGATCTCGGTTCCGGGGTCCGCCTGGTGGTCGTAGAACGCCATCAGCTTGGCCGCGACGGCCTCGCGCAACGCCGGCACACCGGGCATCGGCGGGTACTGGTTGTGACCGGCCCGAAGTGCGCGCTCGACGCAGTCCAGCAATGCCGGGTCGCAGTCGAAGTCCGGGAAGCCCTGGCCCAGGTTGACCGCACCGTGTTCGGCGGCCAGCGCGGACATGACGCTGAAGATCGTGGTGCCGACATGTGGGAGGCGGCTGACGACAGGCAGAGGCAGGGCGTTCATGGGCTGAGAATCTCTGAAGCGACCGAGGCCATCGCCGCGGTCAAGGCCGGATGCTCTCCAACCGCCGGGTGCAGATGCACGTCGAGACCCGGATGCGCCTTGCGCAGGGACTCGACGAGCAGCGGGAGGTCTCGCCGGAGGTGGCCGCCGGTCCCGAGGAACAACGGCAGCACCTCGAGGCGGTCGACACCCGCGTGGATCAGCGCGTCCGCGGCCTCGGCCAGACTGGGGGACATCAGTTCCAGGTAGGCCAGCGACACCGGCAGATCGGGTCGAGTCGCGCGCAGCTTCTCGGCGACGGCCTCGAACGGAGCCGCCCAGCGCGGGTCGCGGGCGCCATGGGCAAAGAGGATCAGGGCACGGTGGGTCATGGTTCCGACGGACGGTCAGCGGTAGCGCACGAGCCAGGCAAAGGCGGCGAGCGAGATGCCCAGGTACAGCAGGCTCGGCGCAGCCGCCGCCAACCAGGGCACCCAACCTTGCAGCATCCCGATGTGGCCGCTGAGCTTGTTCAACAGGATGAAGCTGATCCCCAGCATGATGCCGCCGAAGACCTTCAGGCTGATGCCGCCCGCGCGGGCGTGCAGGTAGGCGAAAGGCAGGGCCAACGCCACCATCACGAGGCAGGCCAGCGGGTACAGGGCCTTGTTCCAGAACCGGATCTGGTGACGTTGCGAGGCCTGGTCCTGGTCACTCAAGTGCTCCGAATACCGCCAGAGTTCGCGGGTCGTCATGGTCGCCAGCGGCAACACCGCGGCGGCCACGACCTCGGCCGTGAGTTGGCTCTTCCAGCGCATCTCCGCAAGCCGCTCGCGCTCCGCGGGCTGGGTTTGTGCGGGTGCGGTCGTGCCAGCCCCAGGCCAGCGCTGGCGCTCGACATCGCGCAGCGTCCAGACCCCCTCGTCGTCGACCGTGGCACTGCGCGCCGAAATCCGCAGGGCCAGGGCGCCGTCGCCATCAAACTCGTAGATGCGCACCGCCTGCAGGCTGCCACTGGCGCTGGCCGCCGCCACATGCACCGAGATGCTGTGTTCGCCCGTGGGCGTGCTCCGCCGTTCCTTCAGCCAGGCGCCAGGCGCTGCCCCCGGTGCGCCGGCGATGCTGAGGCTGTCGTCGAACTGGCCCTGGAGTCGTACACCGGCGCGCTCGCCCGCTGGCGCCAGCCAGTCGCCGATCACGAAGGTGAACGCCGCAAACGCCAGCCCCAGCGTTGCCAACAGGCCCAACGCGCGCCCAGGCCCGAGGCCGCCGGTGCGCAGGATCGTGAACTCGCTGGTTTGGGCCAGCCGCGCGAGCGTGTAGGTCGTGCCGATGAGCACCGCGATCGGCATCAGTTCGTAGAAGAGCCCCGGCAACTCGTACAGCGCCGCCAACGCCGCATGTCCGGCGGTGCGACCCCGTGTGCCGACGTTTCCAAGTTCCTCGACGAAGTCAATGAAGAAGAAAAGCGACAGAAAGGCCAGAGACACGAATGCCACCGAACTCGTGATGTCGCGCCAGAGCAGCCGACGGACCGTCCTCATGCCGTATTCCCGACCATGTCCGGGGGTGAGGTCCCTGCCGGACGTCGTCGTGGCCACCAGGCCACCACCGCGGCATGATCGCGCCACCAGAGCAACGCGACGGCCAGCGCAAACGCGCTGCCGTGCAGCGCGACAAGCGCTGTTGCCATGCCGAGTCGGCCGCTGGCCACCCAGGCTTGAGACAGTCCGACCAGGTTGAAGTAGACCAGGAATGCCAGCAGTGCCAGCAACAGATTCCAGTTGCTGGCACGACGTGGGTTGCTGGCCGACATCGCCAGGCCGAGCAGGAGCAGGTTGCCTGCCGCCAGCAGCATGCCCAGTCGCCAGGTCAGTTCGCCTTGATGGCGGGGCGTTGGCTGCCGGATCAGGTCCAGAGTGGACACGGCCTTGGGCGGCTGAACCTGGGCTGATCGAGCCTGGCGTTGGTTGGCCAGAACCCGATAGTCCTCGAAGCGCGACACGGTGCTTTCGCCGCTGTCCAGATTCACGTCGCTGCGCTGGCCACGCTCCAGCACGAGGAAGGTGTCTCCGGAGCCGGCCTGGGTTTCCAGGCGGCCGCTGCGTGCCGTGGTCACCGACTCGCCGCGGTCGTTCTGAGTCAGGATGAAGACATTGCGGGCACTGGTGGTCTCGGGCGTCTGGGCTTTGCCTGGATCAGACGCTTCGTCCACAGCCGCTGCCGGTGCGACCGCCGACGTCGGCCCACGTTCGACGAAGAACACGCGCCGACCGTCGCGGCTGCTCTGGAACACCCCCGGCGTGACCCGCGAGAGATCGCCCCGTTGCTGATAGCGCTCCTGAAGCTCCGTGCGCGAGCGATTTCCCCACGGCCAGACGAAGAGCAGCAACAACCCGATCACCAACAGCACCGGCCAGGCCATTCGCAGCACCGGACGCACGAAGCGCGACAGACCGACCCCGCTGGCGAACCAGATCGCCATCTCGCTGTCGCGGTACATGCGACCGATCGTGATCACGACCGCGACGAACAGTGAGCACGCCAGGATCGTCGGCAGGTGCCCGAGAGTGACGTAGCCGAGCAGCAGCACCACGTCTTGAGGCGCGATGGAGCCACTTGCCGCCTGGCCGACCGTGCGGATCAGGAAGCTCGTCAGCACGATGGTGAGGATGACCACCAGCGTGGCACCGAAGCCCCGGGCCAGCTCCTTGCGGACGGTGGTGTCGAATAACATGAGAGACTTTTTCCTACGCGGCCACGGGGCCGGATCGAACATGGATTTCAACACGCTCGTCGTGCCCAAGGCCGGCCTCGCCCGCGTCTCCGCGGACACCCTGATGCTGGTGCTGGTGGGCGCCGAACCCAAGGACCATGCCGCAGCGCTGGAAGCGCCGCTGGCCGAAGCCCTGAGCGCCGCGCTGGACGACGGCGAACTTCAAGCCAAGTCCGGGCAGGCCGTGATGCTGCATCGTGTGGTCGGCGTGAAGGCGCGACGCCTGGTGCTGGCCATCGCTGCGGATTCTTCGGCCAAGGCCTGGCGCAAGGCGCTTTCCGCCGGACTGGCCCTCGTCAAGGGTGGTGGCACGAGCAAGCTGGTGGTCGCGGCGGTCGGCGAGATCGCGGCCCAGCCCGCGGCCCAGGCCCTGGCAGCCGCGGTCAGCGAAGCCACCTACCTGTACCGGCACACCAAGCCGAGTGCGCCACCGGCCAGCAAGCTGGCCAGCGTGTCGCTGATCGTCGCCAAGGCCGACGAGGCGGTCGCCAAGGCGGGCCTGGCCCGAGGCATCGCCATCGCCTCTGGCGTCGATCTGGCCCGAGAACTCGCCAACCTGCCGGGCAACCACTGCACACCCAGCACGCTGGCCGCTGCCGCCCAGCAAATCGGCAAGGAGCATGGCGTCAAGGTCCAGGTTCTCGAGCGCAAGGACTGCGAGAAGCTCGGCATGGGGTCCTTCCTTGCCGTTGCCCAAGGCTCGGCCGAGCCGTGCAAGTTCATCGTCGCGCAGTATCTGGGCGGCGCCAAGAAGGAGCGCCCCATCGTGCTCGTCGGCAAAGGCATCACCTTTGACACTGGAGGCATCTCACTCAAGCCGGGCGCCGAGATGGACGAGATGAAGTTCGACATGGGCGGTGCCGCCAGCGTGCTCGGTGCGCTCAAGGCCGTGGCGGCGGCCAAGGCCCGGGTCAACCTGGTCGTGCTTGTGCCGGCGACCGAGAACATGCCCGGCGGCCGGGCCGTCAAGCCCGGCGACGTGGTGACGTCGATGTCGGGCAAGACGATCGAGATCCTGAACACCGACGCCGAGGGCCGGCTGATCCTGTGCGACGCCTTGACCTATGCCGAGCGCTTCGAGCCGGCGGCGGTGGTCGATGTCGCGACGCTGACCGGCGCCTGCGTCATTGCGCTGGGGCACCATCGCAGCGGGCTGTTCAGCGCCGACGAAGCGCTGGCCGCCGAACTGCTTGCCGCGGGCGATGCAGCCCTCGACCCCGCCTGGCGCATGCCGCTGGACGACGAGTACGACGAGGGGCTGAAGAGCAACTTCGCCGACATGGGCAACATCGGCGGACGCGCCGGCGGCGCCATCACCGCCGCGATGTTTCTCAAGCGATTCACCGCCAAGCTGCGTTGGGCGCATCTGGACATCGCCGGAACGGCCTGGAAGAGCGGGGCCGCCAAGGGTGCCACCGGCCGCCCGGTGGGCTTGCTGGCCGAGTTCGTGTTCGCCCGGGCGCGCTGATCCGAGGTCATCGTAGAGCCTCGGGTCGGCCATGGCGTCGAACGTCGAGTTCCACACCGGGCTGCCCGACCCGATCGGCTATGCCTGCAGGCTGCTGCGCAAGGCGCAACGTCAGGGGTTGCGGGTGCTTGTCACGGCACCCTCGGCCACGCTGGCGAAGCTGGACCGCGAACTCTGGACATTTGAAGAGCGCGAGTTCGTACCGCACCAGCGCTGGCCAGCGGGTAGCGCCGGGCCGCAGCCCGATGCCGTTCGCATCGGGCGTACGCCCATCTGGTTGGCCGTCAGCGCGCAGGTCCCGACGGCCTGCACCGTGCTGGTGAATCTGGGTGCGGATGTCCCTGCCGAATCCGTGGACTTCGAGCGCGTTGTGGAACTGGTGTCGCACGAAGCCGACGACGCCGCTGCGGGCCGCGAGCGCTGGCGACGGTGGAAGGCGCTCGGTCTGGAACCCAGTCACCGCAATGCCGCACCCGCCAGCTGAGCGCTGGCGGAAGCCTTCAACCCCAAGGTTTGCAACAGGACGCTCTGTTGTCTTCCGGATCAGGCGGCCGCCCGTTGTGGCCCGAGGCAACGCTTGTTCCTGATCGAGCCGGAGTCTTCTCATGGGCCCCTGGCAAGGCGGGTTCTCCCGGGGGGACCGAGCTCAGGTGCGGGTTATCGTCGCCGGTTGGGCAGATGTTGTCCTGTCTTCCTTTTGCGTTCCCTCCTGTTCCATCTGGACACTTTTCGGAGTCTTCCCCACATGCAAGTCAAGCTCAAACTGATCGTCGGCGCGGCCGCCATGGCCTTCCTCATGTCGTTCGAGAACTTCAACACCACGCTGATGCTGGTGGGTTCCGACGCGCCGCTGACCGTCATGATGTACGGCCGCATGCGCGAAGGTGCCACACCGGTGCTCAATGCGGTAAGCCTGTTCCTCATGGTGGCCTCCGCCAGCCTGGCACTTACCTTGCTCAAACGCTCAGGCACCCCGCAGGAGCGCTGAGCCTCTGGGCGG
>JAJTGU010000130.1 GCA_021297985.1 Rubrivivax sp. | reverse complement strand
CAAAGCGCCATCTGATACCGGCAGAACTCTCGCGCGGCGGCTCGCGTGGTGAAAAGCAGGGCGCGTGTAGGCTCTCCGGGGTACGCCTGTTCCCGCGCCCCGTCCATCCAAAGCGTGCCGATCAGCATCGGCCCCGGGTCGACCGACGAGCCAGTGAAGCGGACGCCCCATAGCAGCTTGTCATGGCTTTTGGCGGTCACTGTCATGCGGTGCTCCTCGGTGTGGCCAAGCGCGCCGCATACGCCCACACGCTGACCGCGCGGCACAGCGCCTGGTCAACATCGCCGCCGCGGGTGATGTACGAGCCATCGGGCTGCCGGAGCACCAGGCCAGACGCGGCCAGGGTTCTGAGGGCGTTGTCGGCGCTGGTGTTGGTGATGCCAAGGGCCTGCTGGACCTCGAGCGGCTTGCGGGGCTGCATGTCCTGCAGCAGGCCCAGGATCGCGGCCTGGACGCGGCCAAGTGGGCGGGTGGCGGTGGTCATGCGGCGGCTTCGGCGTTGGTTTCGACGGTCGTGTCGACGGTCGTGCGGTCGCGGCCCAGGCCGCCGATGCACACGGTGGTGTCTGCGCCGACACTGCCGGCCAGTGCGCCGGCCACGCGGCGCTTGACGCTTGCGATGGCGTCGGCGAACTCGCCCTGGCTGGCGTACTCGAGCTGGATCTCGGCGATCTCGGCGGCGTCCTGCAGCGCCTTCAGCTCGGCGGCGCGCAGCGTCCAGGGTGCACCGTCGGCCAGGCGCGCATGCAGGTCGGCCAGCACGGACTGGGCTGCAGCGATGGTGCCGGCGTGATTGCTGGCGATGCCGTCCGCTGCCAGCTGTTCGGCGACGTTCAGCGCATCGGCCATGCTGCGCCAGGCGGGCCATTGGCCGGTGCCGGTGCGCAGGCCGTCCAGCGCCGCAATGATCGGCGCGCGCAGCGCCTGGCGCGACGACTCGGGCAGCAGGCCGGCGCGGGCGATGGCGGTCTCGACGGTGTCGGCAGTCACGGGGCGTGGCCTGTAGGCGCGGCGGGGCTTTGCGGTGCGTCCCATGGCGCGTCAGGGCATCAGCGGCAGGTCGTCGAGCATGTCGATGTGCAGCAGCGCCTGCGACACCTGCGCGTGCAGCTGCTCCAGGCCGCCGCTGTTGTCGATGACGGCGGTGTGCCCGAGCCGGCGGTAGTGCGCCTCGCTTTCGTGGGCGCGCACGGGTACGGCCTGCGGGCGGTCGACCAGCACGACGTGACCACCGAGGGCCTGGATCCAGGCTGCTTCTTCGGGGTAGCGCACGTCGGTGATGACGATGCGGTCGTGAACCGGTGCGCTGTCTGGCAGGTCGTTGAGGCCCAGCGCCATGGAGGTCAGGCGTACCCAAAAGCATGGGTCGATGTCTCGGCCGCAAGTGCCGAATCTCTGCATCAGTTCCCGGCCGCTGGGGCCCATGTCGGGGATGCGCTGTTCCTTCAGTCCCGGCTCTGTGAGCCAGCGGTGGTCGATGCCTGCAGGCTCGAAAGCTGCGCTAAGCATGTCGCGCAGCGGCTCGGCGAAGGCCCAACTGGTGAACCCGTGACGGTCCACCAGGATGTCGCCGGCCGTGCTCTTGCCCGAGCCGGCCGCGCCGCACAGGCCGACCAGGGTGTGGCCGGCGGGCAGCCGCTCGCGCATGATGGGCGGCGCGGGCGTCAAGCGGACGACGACCGCCTGATGCGCGGCTGCGATGGCGGTGACGGCGCAGGGGCCGTCGACGAGGTGTGCGGTGTCAGACATGGGTGGGGTGGTCGTCGGTGTCGTGGTCAAAGTCATTCGCGGCCGCGCGGCGGGCGTCGAACTGGCGCGCGGTGGCCTTGCGGCGGGCGGCTTCGGCCTGTTGCTCGTCGCGCAGCAGAGCCAGGGCCAGCGCGCGGACGCACGGGCCGCGGTACGGGCAGGCCAGGGCCTGCGCGACGGTCGCGAAGCGGTTGTCCCGGTCGATGCGCCGCAGCGCGCGCTGGAACAGGTCGGGCCGCGTCAACGGCGTCAACGGTGTCGTGGGCTGCGGGCTCATGCCAGCCACCACAGCAGCGCCAGCGCGGCCGGCAGGCCCCAGGCAGCGCAGCACAGGACGAGAAGCCTCCGCGCGTCGTGCGCAGTCATCGGCGGCTCGGCGATCTCGCAGGCCTCCGGGCAGGGGCACTGGCCAGCGTCGCAGGCGTCCGACGAGCAGCGCCGCGGCGGCAAGTGCCGTGCGTCGAGGATGGGGATGTGCATGGTCACACACCCTGGGCGGCAAGCCACCCGATGAACGCAAAACCGCACAGGCCTGCGGCGCGCCAGGACCAGCGGCGCAGCAGCTCGGGGACGTAGCGCTCGCGGCGCGGGTCGGGCTCGATGGCGGCCGCCATCCGGATGGCGGCGCGGCGTTGGGTGGCGTTCAAGGCCGGCCCCCATGCAGGTGCTGCTTGGCCATGGCCGAGCAGGTGAGGAACTGCGCGCGCCAGAAGTCGGCGCGCATGCGCTCGGCGTCGGCGTCGGTGCGCTCGGCGTGCCGGGCGAGCGTGCTTTGCAGCGACAGGTCGCTGGGGCACGCGGCATCGAGCTGCGCGGCCGTGGCGGGCTTGACGTAGCCGCCCGGCGGCGGCTGCTCGTGCAGCGGGCGCGGCCAGTCGCTGGCCGGCGCAGTGGTGCAGCCGCCCAGCAGCACGATCACCGCGCATGCCGCAGTCATGGCAACGGCCATGGCAAGGTGGCGCCAGACCGGGCTCATTACAGAGCTTCGGCGCGTCAGCCCTTCGTGTCCTTGTGCCACCGCAGTCCCCCGCCCCGTCCGGCCGCCGGGATGGCGGGTGCGTCAGGGCATGGGATGCAGTTTCGTCCCAAACGTGGGACGTGTCAATCCCCTTTTTGGGATGACTTCAGCGGCGTCTGTTCTTGACTCGCTCGGCGATGTTGTCGAGTTCCGCGGCCAACAAGTCCACCCTGCGCGAGTCCATCTCCAGCATTGGCGGATGCTCTGGGTCAAGGTCTGGCACAAGCAGTTGCCACGCCTCCATGCCGAAGACCGCTGACACCTGTGCGAGGGCATCTACGCCACACGAGGTGGAGCCCTTGACCATTCGGCCAACGGTGCCATTGGTCCCGCCTCCCGCCTCGACGATCTTCTTGATCGTGCCCAGCTTGGGGTTAGCCTCCATAAGGCGGCGTAGGTTGTTGGCGATGATGGTCTTCGGCACGAACAAATCGTGCCCGCAATCGCGTCCCATACATGGGCTTGCAGCCATCCCAAAATCGGGATAGCATGGCCGCATGGAATCAATCATCGACCGCCTCAAAGCTGCGCTGCGCTCTGCCGGCCCGGGCGAGTGGCCGTCCATTGCGCAAGCCATCAATGCGGGAAGGCCGGACACGGATCAAGTGTCAGTGCACCTGATGCGGAAGATCGCTTACGGCGACCGCGAGAACCCAAGAGTGCAGACCATCCAGCCTCTGCTGGACCACTTCCGAATCGGCTCCGCCGAGCCCGCAACCCAAGAGCAGCAGGCGGCGTGACCGTCGAGCGATTGAGCATCAAGGAGATCAGCAATGCAGCCTGAAACTGGTGCCAGCCACGGCGGCGTGCCGCTCGACCCCAGGCCCTTCGACGAGACGTTTGCTGGCGCGCTGCTCGGCCTGCTGGGCGTTGCGGACGCCAGGCAGGTGGCGGAGTTCACGCTGAAGGTCGATGCGCCGAACCGCGTGCACCTGGTCGTCAAGCGAATCGTGGGGCGGCCTGATCCGTTGGGCTGCGTCGAGCAGCTGCAGACCGAAAGCTTCTCGATCACCGGCGACGCGGGCCCGGAGACGTTTGCCTTCCGGATCCTTCGCAGCCTGAAATGCAGTGGCATCGAATCGGTGATGGGCTTTGAGCTGCGCGTCGTCGGCCAAGAGGTGGCGTACCTGACGGTGAAGCAGGTGCTGGTGCGCAATGCCGGCCAGCAGGCCCTGCTGGAGCTTCTGCGGGGCGAGCGGTTGCTCGTCACGGCAGAGCCGATCAATCGCGACTTCGAAGCGTGAATCAGATGCGAGTCAAACGCAGCGGCGGGGTGCTCTGCACTTCCAGCGTTCCGTCGTCCAGCGGGTTGACGTGCGTTCCCCCGAGCGTGATCTTCGCCGGCTCCTCGAGCCACGCTGTCCATTCGCCGCTGGCAAGCTGGTGGCGGAAGACGGGCGTGCGCACCTGCAGCGTGTGCGTCACGCCGGCTGCATCGCGTGCCAGCCAAGTCGAGTCTCGAACGTCGCGTTGTGTGTTCATGGGTGCCCTCCTGGGGCTGGTGGTCGTGGGGACCGCCAGAGTAACCCGGGCAGGGCGCCCGCCCATCTTGGAGATCAGCGGTGCAGCCTGAAACCGGTGTGCATGGGGCTTCGAAGGTGGCGCCGTCTCTGCCCTCTCGCTGCGATTTCTGTGGCGACGACGACATTGCGAACGTCACGCGGCTGGTGGACAACAGGATCAGGGTGCGTTGTCTGCACTGCCGGGCCTCTGCCCGGGCAAAAGGTCCTGCTGAATCACGTCGATGGCTTTGGTCAGCGCCGCCCGTTGCAGCGCAATGAGCGAGAGGTCGTCCTTGCCCACCAGCATCTGGATGTCGATGTGTCAGAGCTCGTTGACGGTGTGCTCTATGCGCACCGTGAGTAGCCCGCCTTCGACGTTCTGGATGGTGATCTTGGGGTCGAGCAGTTTCATGGTGGCCCTCCTCGGGCGTGCGGGTTGGGGAATTCGCACGGTAGCAGCCTGGGGCAGGGCCACCGCCAGTTTCCCCCTCCGGCCGCGGCGACGCGGTGCCCGGGCGGCCTCGATGGGCTGCCTCCTCCCGGCCGGCGCTGCGTGCGCCTTGGGTTGCCTGGGCGGGGTTCTT
>JAJTGU010000277.1 GCA_021297985.1 Rubrivivax sp. | reverse complement strand
GCTGGATCGGCCACGACACGCCGCGCAGCCTGGGCGAGCGCGAGAGCGGCGGCGGGCTGGCGCTGCCGGTGTGGATCGAGGCCATGGCGCGCGCGCTGCGCGGCGTGCCGGTGCAGGCCCTCGAACCACCCGAGGGCGTGGTGCGGGGTGCCCGCGACTGGCGCCTCGTGGAGTACGCCGACGGCGGCTTCGTCACCGCCATCGGCAACGTGGCCGCGGCCACCGCGCCGCCGCCGGCGGCGGCGGCTTCGGCACCGGCCGCGGCTGCCAGCCGCTGAGCCGTTCGCTGAGCCGGCTGCCCCGTCAGCCCGCCTCGGGCGCGATGCGCTCGGCGTGGTCCACCAGCTGGTCGAGCAGCGCCTGCGCGCGCTCGTCGCCCCGCTCCACCGCGGCGTCGTAGAGCGCGTCCACGCGCTCGTGGAAGGCCGTGGCCGTGAGCGCGCCGCCGGCGCCGTGCACCAGCCTCGCCACCCGGTGGGCCTGCCAGCGGGCGGCTTCCTCGTCGTCCAGCGTCTCGGGCGCGTTGCGCGCGCGCCAGCGGAACAGCAGCTCTTCCAGCCGCCCGTCGGCCAGGGCCACACGGCCCCCATGCACGCGCTCGGCCAGCTGCGGCCAGCCGAGGGCGCGCAGGCGGTTGAGGGTGCGCCGGTCCTCGTCGCCGACGAAGCCGCCGTACAGGTCCTCGTCGACGTCGGGGGCGGCCTCGGCCGGCCGCGCGAACACCTCGCGCCAGCGCGGCGCCACGGCCTCGGCCACGCGCGCGGCGCCGGCGGCGTGGCGCTCGGCCAGGGCGCGGTCCAGGCCCCAGCGCGCCTCGGCCGGGCCCAGCACGGCGAGGTTGCCGATGACGACCGGGCTCTTGTTGACGTGGATGGTCTTGATCGGCAGCCGCGCCTCGCCCTCGGGCAAGGCGTCGGCGCGCGTGAACAGGCGGCGGCGCAGGGTCTCGACATCCAGGGCCTCGAGCTCGGCCGGGTCGTGCGCCAGGTCCCAGACGATCAGCTCGTTCCTGTTCGTGGGGTGCGGCGCCAGCGGCCACACGATGGCCAGGCAGCCGCGCTCCACCGGGTAGCGGCCCGACAGGTGCACGAAGGGCCGGCCCTGGCCGATCTCGGCCCACACCGCGTTCTTCTGGCGCAGCTTCAGGCAGAAGGCCCACAGCCGCGGCTGCGCCGCCCGGGCCAGCCGCGCCAGCGCCAGCGTGGCGCGCACGTCGGCCAGCGCGTCGTGGGCCTGGCCGTGCTCGATGCCGTTGGCGCGCGTGAGGTCCTCCAGGCGGAACGACGGCCGGCCCTTCAGTTCGCCCGAGTGGTGCTTCGGCCACGCCAGGCCCTCGGGCCGCAGGCTCCAGCAGGTGCGCAGCACGTCCAGCAGGTCCCAGCGGCCGCAGCCGTTCTGCCACTCGCGCGCGTAGGGGTCGATGAGGTTGCGCCAGAAAAGGAAGCGCGTGACCTCGTCGTCGAAGCGGATGCTGTTGTAGCCCACGCCGATGGTGCCGTCCTGCGCCAGCGCGGCCTCGATGCGCGTGGCGAACTCGGCCTCGGGCACGCCGTGGGCCAGCGCGTGCTGCGGCGTGATGCCGGTCAGCAGCACCGCCTCGGGCTCGGGCAGCACGTCGGGCGCGGGCTGGCAGTAGGCCACCAGCGGATCGCCGATCTCGTTGAGCTCGAGGTCGGTGCGCAGCCCGGCAAACTGCACCGGCCGGTCGCGCCGCGGGTTCACGCCCGAGGTCTCGTAGTCGTGCCAGAAGAAGGTCTGCGGGTGGGCCATGGCGGACGATGGCGACGGGACGCCGTCAGCCCCCCACCCAGCTGCGCAGCTGGATGATGGGCAGCAGCACGCTGAGCATGATGACGACGACGATCAGGCCCATGCCGACGATCAGCAGCGGCTCCAGCAGCGTGGCCGCCGCCAGCGCGCGGCGCTGCACCTCGCCCGAGAGCTGGGCGGACGCCCGCTGCAGCATGGCCGGCAGCTGGCCCGTCTGTTCGCCCAGGCGCGCGAACATCGCCAGCAGGCCCGGGAAGCGCTTCTTGGCGGCCAGCGCGCTGGCCAGCGGCGCGCCCTCGCGCACCTGCACCAGGGCGTCGAGCGCGTCGGCCCGCATGGCGCGGTTGGACAGCGTCTCGGCCGCCGCCTGCAGCGCCTTCAGGATGGGCACCCCAGCGCCGGCCAGCAGGGCCAGCGTGCTGCCGAAGCGCGCCGCGTTGTAGCCCCGGGCCAGCCGGCCGAACAGGGGCAGCCGCAGCAGCGCGGCGTCGCTGCGCAGCCGGAAGGCCTCGCCGTGCCGCGCCATCGCGAAGGCCACCACCGCGGCGCCGCCGCCCAGCAGCAGCAGCCAGCCCCAGCTGCGGATGAAGCCGCTCAGGGCCAGCATGCCCACCGTCAGCGCCGGCAGCGCGCGGCGGCCGCTGGCGAAGGTGTTGGCGATCTGCGGCACCACCCAGGTCATCAGCACGATCACGATGACGAAGGCCACGGCGCTGACGATGGCCGGGTACAGCATGGCGCCGGTAACCTTGGTGCGCAGCGCGTGCTGCTGCTCCAGGTCGTCGGCCAGCTTCTCGAGCACGGGGCCCAGCGCGCCGCTGCTCTCGCCGGCGGCCACCACGGCGCGGTAGACCTCGTCGAACTCGCGCGGCGCCGTGCCCAGCGCGCGCGCGAACGGGCTGCCGGCGTTGACCTCGCTCTTCAGGTGCGCCACCAGCTCGCGCTGGCGCTCGCTGTCGCTCTCGTCGGCCAGCGCGGTGAGCGCGCGCTCCAGCGGCAGGCCGCTGCTCACCAGGCCCGCGAGCTGCCGCGTCCACACCGCGCGCGAGGTCGCGGAGAACACCCGCCGCGTGAAGCGCGCCGCGCTGCCGTCGCTGCCCCCACCCGCGCCCACCGGCGTGACGGCAAGCGGCACCAGCGCGCGCGTGCGCAGCTGCTGGCGCGCGGCGCGGGCGTTGTCGGCCTCCACCAGACCGGTCTCGGCCTTGCCGTGGGCGTCGAGGGCCTCGAAGCGGTAGGCCGGCATCCTCAGTCCCGCGTCACGCGGATGACTTCCTCGAGCGACGTGACGCCCGCCTTCACCAGCCGCTCGCCGTCGTCGCGCATCGAGCGCAGCCCGCCCTGCTGCGCCGCGACCAGCAGCTCGCTCTCGGGCGCGCGGGCGTGCACCAGGCCACGGATCGCGTCGTCGGCCACCATGAGCTCGTACACGCCGGTGCGGCCCTTGTAGCCGGTGCCGCCGCAGGCCGGGCAGCCCACGGGGTGCCAGTGGCCGTGGTCGTCGCGCCGCTTGCAGGCCGGGCACAGCTTGCGCACCAGGCGCTGCGCCAGCGTGCCCAGCAGGCTGCTCGACAGCAGGTAGGGCTCCACGCCCATGTCCACCAGCCGCGTCACCGAGCTGACGGCGTCGTTGGTGTGCACCGTGGCCAGCACCAGGTGGCCCGTGAGGCTGGCCTGGATGGCGATCTGCGCCGTCTCGAAGTCGCGGATCTCGCCGATCATGATGACGTCCGGGTCCTGGCGCAGGATGGCGCGCAGAGCCTTGCCGAAGCTCAGGTCGATCTTCGGGTTGACCTGCGTCTGCCCGATGCCGGGCAGCTCGTACTCCACCGGGTCCTCGACCGTCAGCACGTTGGTGGTGGCGGTGTCGACGCGGCCCAGGCTCGCGTACAGCGTGGTCGTCTTGCCGCTGCCGGTGGGGCCGGTGACGAGCACGATGCCGTGCGGCTGCTGCACCAGGCGCTCGAAGGCCGACAGCACCTCGCCGTCCATGCCCAGGCCCTCGAGCGTGAAGCGGCTCTCGGCCTTGTCCAGCAGCCGCAGCACCGCGCGCTCGCCGTGCGAGCTGGGCAGCGTGGAGACGCGCACGTCGATGGCGCGGCCGCCGATGCGCAGCGAGATGCGCCCGTCCTGCGGCAGGCGCTTCTCGGCGATGTCGAGCTCGGCCATGATCTTCAGGCGCGAGATCAGCGCCGCGTGCAGCGCCTTGTTGGGCTGCACCACCTCGCGCAGCGTGCCGTCGACGCGGAAGCGCACGCTGCTGCTGCGCTCGTAGGGCTCGATGTGGATGTCGCTCGCGCCGTCCTTGGCGGCCTGCGTCAGCAGCGCGTTGAGCATGCGGATGATGGGCGCGTCGTCGGCGGCCTCCAGCAGGTCTTCCACCGCGGGCAGGTCCTGCATCATGCGCGAGAGGTCCACGCCGCTCTCGACCTCGCCGATCACGGCCGCGGCGCTGCTCTCGCCGCCGGCGTACACGGCCGCGATGCGCCCGGCCAGCGTGGCCGCGGCCTCGCGCTCGAAGCGCTGCACGGCGTGCAGCCGCGTCACCTCGGCCAGCGCGGCCAGCGGCGTGGTCTCGGCAGCCCACAGCGCGAGCTGCCCGCCGTCGTCCTCGAGCAGCAGCGTGTGGGCCTTGGCAAAGCCGTAGGGCAGCGGGTGGCGGATGGCCATGTCAGGGGCGTCGGGTTCGTGGCCGCTTCAGGGCTGCTTCGGGCCGGCGGCGGCCGGCGTGCCGCCGCTCGACGGTTGCGACGGCGCGTCGGGCATGCCCTGCCCCAGCGGCTGGCGCGGCGCCGGCGCAGCCGGCATCGTCGGCGCTTCGTTGATCGGCAACACGAAGCTCTGCGGCGGCTGGCTGCGCTCCTGGCGGCCTCGGATGGCGTCGTAGCGGTCGATCGACAGGCGGTTCGCCGCGTCGGCGTCGCGCATCACGATCGGCCGCAGGAAGACCATCAGGTTGCTGCGCCTGCGCTCGCGGGTCTCGCTGCGGAACAGTGCGCCGACCAGCGGCAGGTCGCCGAGCAGCGGCACCTTGCTCTTGTTGACGACGAAGCGGTCCTCGATCAAGCCGCCCAGCACCAGGATCTGGCCGTCTTCGACCAGGACGTTGTTCTCGATCGAGCGTTTGGCGGTCGAAGGACCGGCGTTGCTCGTGCCCGCGGCCGTCGTGGCGAGAAGACTGCTCTGCTCGAGGAAGATCTGCATCCGTACCGCCCCACCCTCGCCGACCGTGGGCTTGATGCGCAGCGTGATGCCGACATCCTTGCGCTCGATGGTCTGGAACGGATTGACGTTGCCGCCGGCCCCGCCAGCGCCCGTGTTGGTGAACTGGCCGGTGACGAAGGGCACGTTCTCGCCGACGACGATCTTGGCCTCGTCGTTGTCCAGCCCGATCAGTGTCGGCGTCGACACGATGTTGGTCTGCGCCTGGCTCTGAAGCATGCGGGCGATCGCGGCCAGCGAGACGACGCCGTTGAAGCTGCGCAGCAGGCCCAGGTTCAGGCCCTCGCCGAGGTTGAGCTGGCCTTGTGCGGCGCCGGCATTGATGGCGATGATGCTGGGCCGGCCCGGGCCGCTGAAGTTGGTGCCGCCGGCGACTCCGAACTGGTCGCCGCTCTGGCCCGACAGGCCTTGCCACTGCACACCGAAGTCGGCGGCGTCGCTGCCCGAGACCTCGACCACCAGGCTCTCGATGTAGATCTGCGCCCGGCGGGTGTCGAGCTGATCGATCATCGCCCGCACCTGGCGGTACAGCGGCTCGGGCGCGGTGATGATCAGCGAGTTGGTCGCCGGATCGGCCTGCACGAAGCCCCCCGTGGTCGGCTGCGCAGTCGCCGTCAGCGGCGAGGTCGCGGCCGAGCCACCGCCGGGCGCCTGGGTCGCGCCCGGCGACACCGGCTGGGTCGAGCCCGCTCCGCCGCCCGCACCGCTGCCGCCGATGCCGACCGAGGCAAACGCCGCCCGCAGCACCGTGGCCAGCCGGGTCGCGTCGGCATGCTTCAAGTGCACCACCCACAGGCTGCCGCCGGGGCCGACCAGGTTGCTCGGACGGTCCAGCCGTTCGATCGTGGTGCGCAGCGCGGCCAGGCGGGCCGGGTTCGGGGCCCTCAGGATCAGCGAGTTGCTGCGCGAGTCGGCGATCACCGTCATCACCCCGCCGCCCAGGCCCGGGGGGGCGCCGACCGAGGCGCCCGAGCCGCCGTCCGACAAGCGCTGGACCAGGGGCGCGAGATCGACCGCCACGGCGTGCTTCAGCGGCACGATCTCGACGTCGGTGCCCGAGGGCTGGTCCAGTGCAGCGACGATGCGTGCGATGCGGCGCAGGTTGTCGGCGTAGTCGGTGATGACGAGCGCGTTGTTGCCCGGATTGGCGTTGATCGTGTTGTTGGCGCTGATCAGGGGCCGAAGCACCGCGACCAGGTTGTTCGGGTTCTCGAAGCGCAGCGGAAAGATCTGCGTGATCACCTGGTCGCCCTTGACCCCGACCTCGCCGACCGACACCGTGCCGGCCTGCAGCTTGGCGTCGGCCTCGGGAACGATGCGCAGCAGCCCGGCGTTTTCGATCAGCGCCCAGTTGTTGCCACGCAGCACCGTCTGGAAGCTCTGGAACGCCTGCGCCACCGTCTGCGGCTGCTCGCTGTAGACCGTGACCGGGCCGCGCACCCGCGGGTCGACGACGATGGGCCGGTCGATCATCGCGGCGATCGCCCGCGTCACGGCCTCGATCTCGGCGTTGACGAAGTTCAGCGTCACCTGTCCGCGCGTGGCGCGCGACGACGGTTGCGGGGTCGACGAGGGCTCGGTGGGCGCCTGCGCACGGGCCGACCCGACACCCGGCAGCACGGGTGCCAGCGCCGGCAGGAGCGCCAGGGCGCACAGCAGCGCAAGGGATCGCATCGCCGGGCCGGGCGTCCAGTCGCACGGTGGGCCTGGGGGCGGTCGCAGCATGGTCGTCATCCGATCCTGATGAGGGCCCGCGCGCCTTGGCGCCGGCCGATGATGTTGAGCAGGTTGGCCAGGGCCGCCTCGGAGCCCACGGCGGCCTCGGCCTGGCCTTCAAAGCGAAGTCGACCCGCGGCGATCTGGCCTTGGCCGCTGAGTTGCAAGGCGCCGCGCAGCGTGCTGAGGACCACCGTGGCCGCGTCGCCGCGGGCCGCGTCGCCGGTCAGCGCGAGCCTGTAGTCGCCCAACCAGGGCAGGGTCGAGAGGCTCGCCGCAACGTCCAGGAGCTGCAACTCCGCCGACCCGCTGAAGCGCAGGCGGCCCTGCACCGATTCGATCTCGAATCCGGGACTCGTGAGCTGCATCGTGCCGGTCGGCTTGAGGGTGTTCCAAGGCGTGCCCAGTCCGGCCAGCCAGGCCGCCGGCCAGCGGCCGAGAACCACGGGAACGGTCGGCGACGCGGTTTCAGGTCCGGTCAAGCGCCAGCCGCCCCAGCCCGGAGTCGCGACCAGTCCCAAGCCTTGCGGCAGGCAGCACGCCTGCTGCAAGCTCAGGCGCACGGTCGGCCCGCCGTCGGCCCAGCCGGGAGCCAGGGTCCAGGCCAGGCGGCCCGGCAAGGCCTGCGCGTCGCGGGCACCCGGCCCGGCCGCCAGCACCAGTACGGCACTGCCGGACCAGACAGTGCCACGCGCTTCGGCCAGCAACAGCCGGCCCCCGCTGGCCTCGGCCAGCGAGGCGGCCAGCCACTGCGCCGGTGCCCGCCATGCCGCGGCCAGGCCGGCACCGGCCAAGAGCCCCAGCAAGGCCCAGCGCCAGGTCGTGGTCGACGCTTCGGTCGAGGCCGCGATCGGCCGTATCGCCACCGGGCGTAGACGCGGCCACTTCACGAGGCCACCCCCAGGGCGAGCACGATGGTGCCGGTCAGTCCGTCGGGTGCAATGGTGACCCGGGCCTCGATGGTGCGTGCGCGGGCGCTGCCGCGCGCCTCGGCAAGAAACTCGCGCAAGGCCTGCCGGTCCGTGCCAGCCAGCGTCAACACCGCACGGTCGCCCTGCACCGACAGCGTGGCCTGGTCGCGAAGGCGTTCAGCGGCGATCTGCAAGGCGGCCGCCGACTGGGCGGCGCTCAAGGCCGGTTGTGCGCGGGCTTGTTGCGCGTCGCTGGCCAGCCCTTGCATCGCCTGCAATTCAGCGTCGAGCCGGTCCAGCCGCGCTGGCGCGGTGGACAGCGTCTTCCAGGCCGGCTGCACGGCCAGCGCCCACACGCCATACAGCAGCAGCACCGCCGCGGCCACACCGACGGCAACCCGTTCGCGTGTTGCCAGGCCACGCCACCAGGCGTCCAGCGCGCTGCGCCGGTTGGCGCCGTTCGGGGTTTCGCTCATGGCGTCGCGTCCAGGACACCCGATGCCGGTCGCAGCTGCCAGGCGCCCGCCTCGCCGGCTTGCAGTTGCACACCCGCAGCGGCCAGGCGGTCGCGCAGCGCGGTTTCGGTACCCGGCTGCAGGCTGCCCGCGGGCAGGGTCAGGCGGCCGGACTCGTAGCTCAGCCCGGTCAGGGGCGCCTGGCCCTCCGGCCAGGCCATGGCGAGCGCCGCCAGCAAGCTCTCGAAGTCGCCTGCGCCGATCTGGCCACTCACTGCCCGTTGGCGCTCGGCCTCGGCGCGCATCTGCAAGGGCGCGTTCATGACCGAGCGCACACCGGGAAAGCTGGACTTGAGCAACGCGACCTGGGCCATCTCTCGCTCGGCCACCGCGCGGCGCTGCTGGAAGGCCAGCGCATTGAGACCCACCAGGTTGACCAGCACGAGCCCGACCGCGCCCCAGCGCAGCCAGCGCCAGCGCGGTGCACGCCAGGACGCCAATGCCTCGCGCAGCAGTCGCGTTCCGCGCTGGCGCGGTGCAAGGTCGAACTGCAGAAGGTTGGCCCGCGCCGACAACGCCGCCGCCAGCAGCCGCTCCCCGTCGCCCACGAGCGGCACCGGATGGCCCAGCCACTGCTCGGCCGCCGTTGCCGCAGCCGGGCTCGTCGTCCAGGTGATGGCCTGCGGCTCGACCGCCGATGCCGCGGTGTCGCCACGAACCAGCGGCTGGCCGCTCAGGCGCGACTGCACCCAGGCCCGGGTCATCGCGCCGGCCAACGGCAGGCAGAACACACCGTGCCCGTCGGCCAGCACGGCGCTGGCAGCGCCACCAGGCCCGACCAGCTGCACGTGACCCCGGGCCGGCGCGCCCGGCGCCACGGCCGGGACCACGGCATCGACATGAAGGCCGACGGCCTCAAGTCGAGCCAGCCGCCGCTTCAGCCAGGCTTTGTCGATCGCCGCAATCCAGGCCTCCTGGCCGGCCGTCGCCTCGCCCCAGATCGCCAGGTGCACGGCGTCGTCATCGGCGAGCAGGTGTTCTTCGAGCACACCGCCCAGCGCGGCCCGCAGCCGGGCCGCAGCCGCCTTGGGCACGGCGATCCGGTGCCAGGCCAGGTCCTCGGCGGCGACAACGAGCACCACACGCCCCGCCCGCGGCAGCAATGCGGGCGCGGCAAACCCCTGGCTGCCGAGCTGGCTGCCATCGGGGCTGAAGGCATAAGCCAGTTCGGCCGGCAGGCGGTCGGCTTCACCATCGTTGCCGGCCGAGGCGGCGGCCGACTTTTCGGGGCTGGGGAGTTCGAGGACGATCAGGGACATCTCGACCGGGATTCTGCCTGCCGGGCGCACATCATCGGCGAAGCGCCTCGACCAGGTTCACGCGCTCGCTGCGCACCACGCTGACGGCATCGTCCTGACGGACCAGCAGCGAGCGCTGCTCCACGATGCGTTCGTCCAGCCGCAACCGCCCGACGACCTCGAAGTAGGCGGTGGCCACCGACAGGCGCTCGCCAATGGGAGTGCCCGCCGCCGGTGACTGCGTCGGCAGCAGCGGGCGCAACGCGTCCAAGGTCTCGAACGGCTGGCGCTGCCGCTGCTGGACGATTCGCTCCGCGCCGCCGAGCTCCAAGCCGGGCACGACCGCCGCGAGCACCTCGCGCGAGGCGGTATTGGCATTCACCGGCGTCGGACGCGGCAGCAGGTCCAGCCAGGGCGCCAGTTGGGCCAGCAGCGCCGGCTCCAGGCCTTGCCGCGCCAGTTCGGCCAGCCGCGTCGGCGGCAGCGGTGCGAGCCGACGCTCGTTGTCGTCCACCGGCATCCAGGCCAGCCGCAGGGCTTCTGCAATGCGCTGTGCGGTGCCGGTGGGTGTCCCGGCGTACTGGCACAGCCGCTCCAGCGTCGCCAGTTCGTCCGGGTGGGCGCGGCCGGTGCTGCCATCGATCAGGTTGCGCAGGTTGTAGCGCGACTGCGCGTCGGCGATCTGTCCGGAAATGAAGGCCTCGACATCGGTCTCGGTGGTGTTGGCCTGGTCGGCGGCAAGAAAGCTCGACAACCTGGCCTCGGCCAATGGAGTCGCCCAGGGTTCGGTCAGCGCATCGAAGGGCTGCGCCCGCTGGCGGTTGACGCGTCCGTCCTCGCGCAGGATCAAGCGGGCCCAGTCCAGCGCGCCCGCCAGGATCCAGTTGGCCTGGGTTCGCGCGCGCTCGGCGGCCTCGACCTGCACCGCCTGGCGCTGCTGCCAGACCATGGCCGCGGTCAGGGTCGCGACCAGCACCAGGATCAGCAGCGCCAGCAGCAGCGCGGCACCTCGTGGCGGGCGGCGGGAGATCCGCGTCATGGCGTTGTCGGCGCGAGGGCGATGTCACGGTTCAGGACCGAACCGCTCTTGAACGTGACCACCAGGCGGACCGCGACGGGCAAGGCCTCGCGCGCTGTCGGGGTCGCGCCAGTGGCGGGATTGGCGCCGGCGGCCGGCCCCGCCGCACCGGGGGCCGGGTTTGCGCCGACCAGCGCGGCCGCGGTCGAGGCGGCCTCGACCGCACTGGAGGGCACGGCCACCGGTGGACCGGCGCTGCCGCTGCCGGCGCCGCTCGCAGCGCCACCGGGTGCTGCCCCGGACGCCGGGGTCGACGACCGGAGCGTCGAGCGCGGCGGCGGAGGCAGGGCCACCAGATTGCCGCTGGACTGGGCGTTGCTCCAGCCATCGCCGCGATGGAAATAGAGCTGCCAGCCTTCGACCTCATCGGCCAGAAGCACCTGGGCCGGGTCGGCCGCATCGAGCTGCTGGCTGCGCAGCCAGACCTCCTGCAGTTCGGTCATCCGAACCTGGGGCGCGGACACCCAGCGCGTCCAGCGGCCGGCCTGCAAGGCCCAGACAACCAGCGTGACGCCGTCGCCGTCGTCGCGGCCGCGACGGGTCAGGCGCAGCGAGCGGCCATCGAACTGCAAGGCCGGTACGACCTCGGTATCGGTCACCGCGAGCAGGTCCTGCTCCCACTGGATGACGATGCTGGCCAGCCGCTGAGTCGCCGCCAGGGACCGGCCGTTGGCCTCGCGTGCGGCCAGCAGCATGCTCAGCCCCTGCCATGACAAGGCCGCCAGCACCGCCATCGCCATCAAGGCCACGAGCACCTCGACGAGGGTGAAGCCCGAGGCGGGCCGACCGAGGTACTGCCGCTGGCTCATGTGCGCCCGATGACGGCCGACACGGTCACCAGCGGCCTGCCGGTGTCGTCCGCCACGATCGCGTCGACACGGCGGAAGTTGGGATTCGGGGTCGGCCTGACCCGCAGCGTGCCCCGGTAGTCCCGCCCGAGCTGTCGGCAGCCGAACTCGGTGTCGCCAACCCCGGGGAAGGCACGCGCCAGGCGCTGCGCGGTCAGTTCGTTGTCGGCGCACCATTGCGCCGACAGCACCAGCTCGAGGCGCTCGGCGTTGTCGGTCAACGCCCCTGCTGCACGCAGCCCCGCCGCCAGCGCGATCGCCGCCACGGCGAGCGCCACCAGCACCTCGACGAGGGTGAAGCCCCGCCGCGGCCGCCAGCGATCAGCGGGCAGCAACATCACTGTCCGCCCCGACGGTCCCGGCCTGGAAAGGACCCAGCCCGTCGCTCGCCACCCGGACCCGGTGTCGGCCCAGACGCAGTTCCACGGCCTGCGGCGGCAGGATGGCGTCGGGCCCGAGCCAAAGGCGCTGGGGCAGGTTGACGCCCGGATTGCGCGGCAACGCGCCGCTGGCGCCCGGCGACTCCGCCGCCACCACCTGGGCCTGAACGGCTCCGGGTTGCAGCCAGCGCTGCGGCAGCCCCTGGGCGCGGGTGAGTCCGGCAAAGCGGAAATCGGCTTCGTCCCGCACCAAGGGGTTGGGCACGCCGTTGCCTGGCTGCCACGCGACGACCGTGCCACTGACCCGCGATTCGGCCCGCGCCATCTCGAGCAAGGCGGCCAGCCGTGAAGCCTCTCGCTCGAGCGCGCTGGCCTCGCCGTCGCGCAAGGCCAGGACCATCACGCCGCTGGCCAGTGCGACCAGCAGCAGCACCACCAGCAGTTCGAGCAGGGTGAAGCCGCGACGCCGCCGCGGCTTCGGATCGTTCACTGCCAGGAGCCGATGTCGGCGTCGTTGCCGTCGCCACCGGGCTTGCCATCGGCACCGAAGCTGAAGACGTCGATCTCGCCCTTCAGCCCCGGGTTCAGGTACTCGTAGGGCCGGCCCCAAGGGTCGCTGGGCAGCTTTTCGACGTAAGGCTTCCAGTTCGGCGGGATCGTGCCGGCGGTCGGCTTGGCCCGCAGCGCCTGCAAGCCCTGCTCGGCGCTGGGATAGCGCTGGTTGTCGAGCTTGTAGAGCTTGAGGGCCTGCATCAGGTTGTTGACATCGGTGCGCGCCGCGGTCACGCGGGCGTCGTCGGCGCGGCTGATGAGGTTGGGCACGATCAGGGCGCCAAGCACGCCGATGATCACCAGCACCACGATGAGCTCGATCAACGTGAAACCGCGGCGAACGCGACGGAGGGCGGGCAGTGGCAGGAAGCGGGACATCGGTGCGGGGGCTGCGGCGGGCGACGAGATGAGGATCATCATAGCGGCCGACCATAATGGTTCATGGTTGCGCGTCTGCTCATCGCCTTGGTCTGGCTTGCCCTGGGGGCCAGCGTCGTCGCCTGGGGCCTGCGGCTGTTTGCCCCGGTCACCGCCGTGCCGGCGCAGGCCGGGGCCGGCATCGGGACCGGACTGACCGCTGCGGCAGCGGCCGGTTCGGACTGGCAGCGGGTGCTCGGGGTCGACGCGGTGGCGCCTGCCGCTGAACCTGAAGCCGCCGCGATCGAACCCGGCCTGGAACAGCGCCTTCGGCTGATCGGCGTGGCCAGCCCCCGCGAGCCGCGCGCACAGGGACGCGACGGCGTGGCGCTGATTGCCATCGATGGCCAGGCGCCCCGCGCCTATCGCGTCGGCCAGACGATCGAAGGCCGGATCGTGCTCCAGCGCGTCAGCGCTCGCGGCGCTGAACTCGGCCCGCCAGGCCTTCCTGCAGCCGCTCGGCTCGAGGTCCCCGGCTTGCCACCGGCCGCCACCGGGGTGTTGCCAGCCGCAGTGTCGGGCTCCATGACGTCGGCAGTGGCATCGCCGAACCTCGCCACGACACCGGGCTTCAACCCAGCGCCCATTCCCCCGCCAGCGCCGCTGCCCGGCGTTGCCCGGACCCCGAATTCGGGCCCCAGACAGGCCCCTTCGCAACGTCTCGACCTGCCACCCCAGCGCGGCGGCGAGCCGATGACCCGCGCCAACCAGTAAGCCAACCCTGAAGAGGCCGCCGAAAGCGCGGCCAATCAGTACAGTGCCTTGCCGAAGATCGCGTCGGCAGGATTTGCGGGTTCCACCGCCTCGAGTTCCTCGACAACCTCAGGCACCGGAAGCGGATCGGTCAGGCTGCGGATCTCGGGCTGGCCGAGGTCGCCCGGGTGCGACGGTCCTGGGTCCTCGCCATCGGCCACTTCGGTCAACAAGGCCGCGGCGCTGCGAACCAGTGGCCAGGCCAGCGTCGCACCGGTGCCATCGGTGGCGTCCAGGCCGAGTTCGAGCAGAGCCGCCGAGCGAAACAGCGTCAGCGCCTGATCGAGCCCGAGGTGTCCGTGGCTGCGGCAGAACATGCAGTAGTCGGTCACCGGCTGTGCGATGCGCGCGGCCACCAGCAGCGCAGCGCAGGCCGCCATGCCGTCCACCAGCAGCACATGACGCTTGCTCGCGGCCATCAGCATGACGCCGACCATCACCGCCACCTCGAAACCACCCATCGCCGCCAACACCTCGATCGGCTCGGTCACGTCGCGGTGGCGTCCGCTGGCGCCCTGGCAGATGACCATCAGGTGTCCCAGGCGGTCGCTGTCCATGTCGTCGCCTTCGATCAGAAGGTCACGGACCGGAGTCGCGGACAGTCGGGAGAGCACAAGGGCCGCGCTTTCGTGAGAGCCGACGCCCAGACCCGCCAACGCGGTGACATTGCCGCGCAGCGTCTCGCCAATCTGCATGCCGGCACGCATCCCGGCGTGGACCTGCTCGACGCTCATGGCCTGGGCCACACGTGCGTTGCGCGTGCCATGCGCGATCTTGCGCACCAGCAGTCGCTCGTGCTTGGGCAACGGATCGGCCACCCCGCAGTCGACCACCGTCACCGAGATCTCCTGGGCGCGCGCAAAGACCGTCAACGGCAGCTGGTTGGCCAGCAGGCGCTGGACCGTTTCATGGGTTGCCTGGCCATTGGGGCCGCGCAAACCTTCGACCGCCAGGCCATGGTCGGACGCGAACACGAGAAGCTGCGGGTCGAGCAACTTGGGCTTGAGCGTGCCCATCATCAGACCCAGGCGGATCGCCAGCGGCTCGAGCTCGCCCAGGCTGCCGCCAAGCTCGTTGCGGCGCGCGAGCTTGTCGCGCAACGCCTTTTCGAGAGCGGGGTTGGAGCTGGGAGTGACGAGCGAACGGGGCGTGACCATGAAGGTTGGCAGACGGCTCGGGTTGAAGGTCGAGTTTAGCGAGGCGTGTCGCACTCAACGCAAAAACAAGGCGGCCACCGGATGCCCCGACTCGTCGACCACCGGATAGGTCAACTCGCGCAGGAACCCCGCCAGTGCTGGGCCGTCGGCAGCAGGCACCTGCAGGCCCACCAGCACCCGCCCGGCGTCGCCGCCTTGGTTGCGGTAGTGGAACAGGCTGATGTTCCATTCCGGGTGCATGGCATCGAGGAAACGCATCAGAGCGCCCGGACGTTCAGGGAACTCGAAACGCAGCAGCCGCTCGTCGCCGGCATGGGCACTCTTGCCGCCAACCATGTGGCGCACGTGTTCCTTGGCCAGTTCGTCGCCGGTCAGGTCAAGGGTCGAGAAGCCGTTCTTCTCGAAAGCTCGCTTGATCCTGGCTGCCTCGTCGAGCCCCGAGATGGCCAGGCCGACAAACACGTGGGCGCGAAGCGGATCGGCCATGCGGTAGTTGAACTCGGTCACGGCACGGCGGCCGATCAGCTCGCACAGACGGCGGAACGATCCACGTTGTTCGGGGATGGTCACCGCGAAAAGCGCCTCGCGGTGCTCGCCGAACTCGGCCCGTTCGGCGACAAATCGCAAACGATCGAAGTTCATGTTCGCGCCGCAGGTCACGGTCGCCAGCGTCTGCCCGCGAAGGCCGTGGGCTTGCACGTACTTCTTGATCGCCGCCACACCCAGTGCACCGGCCGGCTCGAGGACCGAACGGGTGTCCTGGAACACGTCCTTGATGGCTGCGCAGACCTCATCGGTGTCGACGGTCACATAGTCGTCGACCAGCGCCCGAGCCAGCCGGAACGTCTCGGCACCGACCTGCTTGACCGCCGTGCCATCCGAAAACAGCCCAACGTCGGCGAGGACCAGACGCCGGCCCGCAGCGACTGAACGCAGCATCGCAGCCGAGTCTTCGGTCTGGACACCGATCACTCGGACCTCAGGGCGCAGGGCCTTGATGTAGGCGGCCACGCCGGAAATCAGACCACCACCGCCGACGGCGACGAACACTGCATGCAACGGGCCGGTGTGCTGCTGCAGGATCTCCATGCCGACCGTGCCCTGTCCGGCGATGACGGCCGGGTCGTCGAAAGGGTGCACAAAGGTCAGCCCCCGTTCGGCTTCGCACTGGACCGCATGGGCATAGGCGTCCGAATAACTGTCGCCAAACAGCACGACCTCACCGTCAAGCGCCTTGACGGCATCGATCTTCAGCCGTGGCGTTGTCGTCGGCATCACGATCAGGGCCCGCGCCCCCAGCCGCCGAGCGGCCAGCGCCACGCCCTGGGCATGGTTGCCGGCACTGGCACAGATCACGCCGCGGTCCAGCGCCGCACGGTCCAGCGATGCCATCTTGTTGTAGGCGCCACGCAGCTTGAAGCTGAACACGGGCTGCTGGTCCTCGCGCTTGAGCAGGACGGTGTTGCCCAGGCGCCGCGACAGCGATGTCGCGCGAACGAGTTCGCTGCGGATCGCAACGTCGTAGACGCGCGCGGTGAGGATGCGCTTGAGATACAGCGCCGCCAGTCGCTCGGCCGCAGGTGTCAGCGAACGGGCCTGCGGTGGTGGAACCAATGCAGTGCGTGAGGCGGACGCGGGCATTCGGTGGTCGGATCGGTGCAAGAGGGGCCGGCATCATAGGCCGGCAAAAAAGCGGCCTGGACCTCGCGATCCAGGCCGAATCCACCCTTGAAGGCGGTGGAGGAGACAATCGTCGCGGTACTGCTGGAATCCCTTTGCTGCACCGCACAAGAGGCAGTCTAGCAGCCTCATGCTGCACCGCAATATCCAGCAAGCAACAGCAGCGGCACACCCCCCTGAATCGAGAGGAAGCGTCGATGGAATGCACCGTGCATTGGAACCCGGCCGCCGGCATGGCGATGTGGGTCGAGACTGGCAGCGGCCACACCTTGACCATGGACGGCGCGCCCGAAGGCGGCGGTCGGAACCTGGCGCCGCGGCCCATGGAAACCGTCCTCGCCGGAACCGGCGGCTGCACGGCCTACGACGTGGTGCTGATCCTGCAACGTGGCCGCCACGACGTGCGCGGGTGCCAGTTGCGGCTTCAGGCGCAACGCGCGCCGGTGGACCCGAAGGTCTTCACCGCGATCCACATGCACTTCGTCGTCAGCGGGCGCGGCCTGCCTGCGGCAGCCGTTGAACGCGCCATTGCCCTGTCGCACGAGAAATACTGCTCCGCCAGCGCGATGCTGGCCAAGACCGCGACCATGACAACGAGCTTCGAGCTCGTCGAGGTCTGAGTCGACCGCAACCGCTCCTGGCTGCCGTCAAACGCGATGCGCGGTCAAGGTCATGACGCGCGCAGCCATCCGCATCAGAGTCCGGACCGGCGCTGGCAAATCGGCGGCCCCTGCGGCAAGGGCCGAATCGGCGTGGCGGGCCTCGTCGAGCTTCATCTGCTCGACGATGGCACGCGACCGCGTGTCGCCTGCGGGCAAGCGGTCCAGATGGCCGGCGAGGTGCTGCTCGACCTGGCGCTCGGTCTCGACGACAAATCCCAGGCTGTGCCGGTCGCCCAGCGCACCGGCAACCAGCCCGATGCCAAAAGCGCCGGCGTACCACAGGGGATTCAGCAGGCTGGGTCGGTCACCCAGTTCGGTCAGACGCTCACGCGTCCAGGCGAGATGGTCGGCTTCCTCACGGGCCGCCCGCTCCATTTCGCTGCGCAAGGACTCGCTGCGCGCGGTCAGGGCCTGCGCCTGGTAAAGCGCCTGGGCACAGACTTCACCGACGTGGTTGACACGCATCAATGCACCGGACTGACGACTTTCGTCGCTTCCCGGCGCTGGCTGGGCCGCCTGCCCACTCGCATCGGCGGGCAGCGGGCGCGGGCGAGCCGCCGCCGTGCCGTGACCAAACACGGTGCGCAGCCCGTTGTCGACGGCAATGATCCAGGTGTCCACTCGGTTCATGGACCGAGAATAAGGCGCCGTCTGACCCCGCTGCACCGACAGGCCACTCTGCCGGGCACCCCCGCACGTTGCGGCCAGACAACACAGCGCAATGAAAAGACGGACATGTCTTGGAAATGGCAATCGGCGATGGTGCAATACCGCGAGCTTCCGCTGAGGAGGTTGGCGTGATCAACCCCTCGACGGGTTCCGTACGAGCGGGGCCTGCTTTTCAACCTAGGAGATCGTTGCAATGAAAAAATCGCTGCTCGCCCTTGCTGCGCTGACCGCGTTTGCTGGCGTGGCCTCGGCCCAGTCGTCGGTGACCCTTTTCGGTATCGTCGACCTCA
This sequence comes from Rubrivivax sp., assembly GCA_021297985.1. GTDB lineage: Bacteria > Pseudomonadota > Gammaproteobacteria > Burkholderiales > Burkholderiaceae_C > Rubrivivax. Next base: position 5,266 of record JAJTGU010000277.1, on the reverse strand, counting down.
ACGCCCGTAACGTGAAGAACGGCGATGCCGGTTCGGTCAAGTCGCTCAGCACTGACGGCAACGCCAGCAGCCGCCTGGGCTTCCGCGGCGTCGAAGACCTCGGCGGCGGCATGCGTGCCGGCTTCTGGATCGAAGGCGGTCTGAGTCTCGATGCGGGTGCGCAAGGTGGTGGCAACGGCGCAGGTGGCACCGCCAACTGGAACCGTCGCAGCACCGTCAGCCTGATGGGCGGTTTCGGCGAGATCCGCCTTGGCCGCGACTACACCCCGACCTTCTGGAACCACACGATCTTCGATCCGTTTGGCACCAACGGCGTTGGTTCCTCGACCAACATCATCTCCCCGGCCCCGACCGTGGCCCCGTTCGGCAACGCCCAGACGCTGGTCCGTGCCAACAACTCGGTGGGCTACTTCCTGCCGGGCGGCCTGGGTGGCCTGTACGGTCAGGTGATGGTCGCCGCTGGCGAAGGCCAGGTGCCGGGCAACAAGTATGTTGGCTTCCGCTTCGGCTACGCCGCCGGCCCGGCCAACGTCGCGTTTGCCTACGGCAAGACCGAGAAGATCGCCGCAATGCTGGACGACATGACCGCCTGGAACCTGGGTGGCTCGTTCAACCTGGGCTTCATGACCCTGATGGGCCAGTACCACGTGTACGACGAAGGTTCGACGCGCGAGCTGAAGAACTGGCTGCTTGGCGCCACCGTCCCGATGGGCAAGGGCGCATTCAAGGCCAGCTACGCCACGACCGACCGCAAGCTGTCGGCCACCGTCGAGCGTACGGCCACGCAGATGGTCCTGGGTTACACCTACGACATGTCCAAGCGTACGACCCTGTACACCCACTTCTCGAGGGTCAAGAACGACGCCGGTCTGGTTTACACCGCCAGTACTGGCGGTCCGGCCCGTGCTGCTGGAACCGGCTTCACGTCGACCGGCTACGAGTTCGGCGTCCGCCACAGCTTCTGATCGGCTCGCCGTCCGGACGTCAAACCGCCCTTCGGGGCGGTTTTTTCATGGCCTTTCGGTTTCCTGCAATGCCATCTCGCCTGCCCCTTCTCTTCGCCGCGGCCACGGTGCTGACCGCCTGCGCCGGTCCGGCCGGCAGCCCGCCGCAGGACGCCAACGGCTGGCACTCGGTGGCGCTGCCCGGCAAGGCCGAAACCCGCTACCGCTGGGTCGCCAAGGACGGCCGTCCGGCGATCGAGGCCCGGTCGGAACGTTCGGCAAGCATGTGGCGACGCCGCCTCGCGCTGCAGCCCGGTGACTACGGCGATGTGAGCTTTGCCTGGTGGGTACCCGAGTTGATCGCCGGAGCCGACCCGTCCCGGGTCGACAGCGAGGACTCGCCAGTCCGCGTGCTGATCGGTTTTGGCGGCGACCGCAACCGCCTGCCGGCCCGTACGCGCGCGATGTTCGACCTCGCCGAAGCCTTGACGGGCGAGCAGCCACCCTATGCGACCCTGATGTACGTATGGGTGCCGGAAGCTCCCGTGGGCAGTGTGATCGTCAATCCCCGCAGTGACCGGATCCGCAAGATCGTGCTTGCCAGCGGCACCCTGGGCTTGAAGCGCTGGCAAGACCACAGGCGAAATCTGGTCGAGGACTACCGACGCGCCTTCGGTGAAGAACCCGGACCGTTGGTCTCGGTCGCGATCATGACCGACAGCGACAACACACGCAGCAAGGCCTTGGCCTGGTACGGCGAAATCGAGTTCATCGCGGCGTCTCCCTGACGCTACAGAACCCGGTGCAAACACCGGCACTCAGCCCAGCCTTCGACCTTGACAATCATGCAGTAGGTTTCCATACAACAGCCGACGAGACACCCATGAACAAGACCTTTGCCCTCGGCGCCTTGAGCGTCGCCTGCAGCGCCGCGATGGCGCAGTCCGCGCCTGGTTCGAGCGTGACGATCTATGGCATCGTCGATGCCGGCGTCACCCAGGTGTCAGGCGTACGAGGCGGAAGCATCAAGCAGCTGTCCAGCGGCATCATGGACGGATCGCGGCTGGGCGTGCGCGGCAACGAGGACCTCGGCGGTGGCTACCGCGCGATCTTCACGCTTGAGCATCGGCTTGAGTTGGATACCGGGTCGGCCAGCAACCGCCCGCCTTCGGGCTCGCAGGCCGCCGACCGCTTTTCGCAAGCCTCGCGCCTGGGTCTGCCGGGGGCCTTCCAGCCCGTCGTCAGCGCCGTCGCAGGCAACATCGGTGCCGGCATCGGTGTGAACCTGGGCAACAACTTCTGGGATCGTCAGACCTTCGTCGGCCTGATCACGCCGTTCGGTGGCTTCCTGGCCGGGCGCCAGTACACGCCGGCCTACGAGATCTCTGCCGTCTTTGACACCATGCAGACCTCGTCGGCGTTGGCCGCCGGTCAGGTCGCGTCGATTCCTGCGGGCTTCGACATCCGCCTGGCCAACGCCTTGCAGTACCGCATCGTGCTCGGAGGCCTGACGGCCTCGGCCATGGTCGCTGCTGGCGAAGGCTCCGCGACCTCGGGCAAGTTCTTTGGCGGGATGGCGATGTATCGGGCCAAGGGTTGGTCCGCTGGTCTGGGCTACAACACCCGCGAGAACGAGCGTGGCGCCAAGTCGCTGACCAACGTGATTCTGGGTGCCACGGTGAACATCGGCCCGGGAACGCTTTCGGGCATGTACGCGACCATCGAAGACAACAATCCGTCCGGTCTTTCGGGCATCGCCGCGTCGATCACGCCGCAGGTTGGCGCCGCCAACGCGGCCCTGATCTCGGGTGCGTTTGTCAACGCCTTGCGCCAGGACGCCAAGCTGTTGCATGTGGGCTATCGCCTGCCTTTGGGCGCGAACACGATCTACGCGACCTGGAGCAAGCACGACGACACCCGACCGGCCAACGCCGACACGACGTCGTATGGCATCGGCTACACCTACTCGCTGTCCAAGCGCACCGACCTGAACGTGATCGCGGCGCGCTTCGTCAACAGCGCAAACGCGCAGGCGGCACCCGGTGGCGCCGGCTACCTGGGCGGCGTGACGGCCAGCGCCGGTACCGATTCGACCAGCCTGGCCCTTGGCGTCCGGCATCGCTTCTGACCGCGTCGGCAAACTCCCGCTGACCCTTGCGGTGGGCGTGCGCGCCCGCCGCTGACGCATGCTTGCGTTCATCCTGCGTCGCCTGATGCAAGCCGTGATCGTGATGATCACGGTGGCGTTCATCGCCTTCATGCTGTTCCAGTTCGTCGGCGACCCGGTGACGAACCTGCTGGGGCAAGACGCAACGCAGGAGCAGCGCGATCAGCTTCGCAAGGATCTTGGCCTGGAAGAGCCGTTCCCGGTCCAGTTTGCCAAGTTCGTCGGCAATGCGGTGCAAGGCGAGTTCGGACTCAGCCTTCGCCAGGGGCGCAAGGTCTCGGCACTGATCGTCGAGCGCTTTCCAGCGACGCTCGAACTGGCAATGGCGGCCGCTGTGATCGCCCTCGCGGTCGGGGTGCCGCTGGGCGTCTATGCCGCCTTGCGGCGGGGCCGGTTCGGATCGCAGCTGGCCATGACGCTGTCACTGCTCGGCGTCTCGCTGCCGACCTTTCTGATCGGCATCCTGCTGATCCTGTTGTTTTCGGTGACGCTGAAGTGGCTGCCGAGCTTTGGCCGCGGCGATACCGTCTCCTTCGGGGGCTGGACCACCGGGTTGCTCACGGTCGACGGCTGGCAGCATCTCGTGCTTCCGGCGATCACGCTGTCGGTGTTCCAGCTCGCATTGATCCTGCGCCTTGTGCGCGCCGAGATGCTGGAGGTCCTGCGAACCGACTACATCAAGTTCGCGCGCGCCCGCGGCCTGCACAACCGCGCGGTCTATTTCGGTCATGCGTTGAAAAACACGCTGGTCCCTGTGATCACGATCACCGGCCTGCAACTCGGGAGTCTGATCGCCTTCGCCATCATCACCGAGACCGTGTTCCAGTGGCCCGGCATGGGCTTCCTCTTCATCCAGGCGGTCCAGTTCGCGGACATCCCCGTGATGGCGGCCTACCTGTGCCTGATCGCGCTGATCTTCGTGATCGTGAACCTGGTCGTCGACCTGCTCTATTTCGCTGTCGATCCGCGTCTGCGCATCGAGAAGTCCACCGCCGGGCACTGAGGCGCCAATGAGCACGACGTCCCCACCCTCCTCCGCCTTGCCTGCGGCGCCCGGTTTCTGGGCTCGGTTCTTCGACAGCGACATCTGGCACAGCTTCACCTCGTCGCCGATGGCCATGCTGGCTGCGGCGATCGCCGTCGTGTGCCTGTTCGTCTCGTTATTTGCCCCTTGGGTCGCGCCGCACAACCCGTTCGACCTCGCGACCCTGAACCTGTCGGACTCGCGGCTGCCGCCGGTCTGGGTCGAAGGCGGCAACAGTGCCTACCTGCTGGGCACCGACGACCAGGGCCGCGACATCCTGTCGGCCATCATGTACGGCGCCCGAATCTCGCTGTTTGTCGGGCTGGCTTCGGTGCTTTTGTCGCTGGTGGTCGGGGTCGGCCTCGGGCTGCTTTCGGGCTTTGTCGGTGGCAAGGTCGATGCGTTCATCATGCGTGTCTGCGACGTGATGCTGAGCTTTCCGTCGATCCTGGTCGCGCTGTTGATCGACGGCGTGGGTCGGGCGATGTTCCCGAACGCGCACGAAACACTGGCTTTCGGCGTGCTGATCCTGGCGATCTCCCTCACCGGATGGGTCCAGTACGCGCGCACGGTTCGCGGTTCGACACTCGTGGAGCGCAACAAGGAATACGTTCAGGCCGCGCGGGTGATCGGGGTCGCGCCACTTCGCATCATGGCCCGCCACGTGCTGCCCAACGTGATGGGGCCGGTCCTCGTGCTCGCGACGATCCAGGTCGCGGCCGCGATCCTGACCGAGGCGACGCTGTCGTTCCTCGGCGTCGGCGTGCCACCCACCTCCCCTTCGCTTGGCACCCTGATCCGCATCGGCAACGACGTCCTGTTTTCGGGCGAGTGGTGGATCACGATCTTCCCGGGGGCGATGCTGGTGCTGATCGCGCTCTCGGTGAACCTGCTTGGCGATTGGCTTCGCGACGCGCTGAACCCGAGGCTGAACTGACATGGCCCCGCCGCCGCTGTTGGAAGTCAAGAACCTGCGGGTCGAGTTCCCGACCCGTCGCGGCACCCTGCTGGCCTTGGACGACATCTCGTTCGACATTGCGCCGGGCGAGGTGCTGGGGGTGGTCGGTGAATCCGGCGCCGGCAAGTCGCTGACGGGCGCGGCCATCATCGGACTGCTCGATCCACCCGGGC
>JAJTGU010000208.1 GCA_021297985.1 Rubrivivax sp. | reverse complement strand
CGTTGCTGCCGCACGAGGCCGGCGCGCCGGCGCCGGACGCGCGCATCGTCATGCGGCCGCTCAAGCCCGCGTCGCACCGGGCGTTGGGCATCGCGCACCGCGTGCTCGTGGACGACCGAGCCGTCGAGGCCGCGCTCGAAGCGCTTCTGGCGATGCGGGAAGGTTGATCTGCGACCCCCGCAGGCAGCTTCGCGGGGCCAGGGCCTGGGCATTGGATGCCCTCAGAAAGTCGGTTGCAGACGCGCGCGCTCTGGGTTCGAGTGCCCCAGTTCTCCGACCTCTGAACCGGCGACCAACGGGCACCCGGTCCGCCGTCCAGGTCTCAGCAGATCATCCAGAGCGCAAGTGACTGATGGGATCGATCGACTCCGATGCGGCCCCCGCTTCGGCAGTGACGAGAACCCTCAGGCCAGCATGCCACCGTCGATCGGCAGCGTGTGCCCGGTGGTGTAGGACGCACCGGGGCTGCAGAGCCAGATCACCGCCTGCGCCACTTCTTCGGGCTCACCCAGGCGGCCCAGCGGGTGCCGGGCCAGGATGGCGGCGCGGATGTTGGGGTCATGGAAGAAGGCGCGCTCGGCCATGGGCGTGACGATGACCGCGGGCGCCACCGCGTTGATGCGCACGCCGGTCGGGGCGTACTCCACTGCCGCGGCCCTGGTCATCCCCACCACCGCGTGCTTGCTGGCGGCATAGGCCATGCCCATGGGGCTGCCCCTGAGCCCCGCGACCGAGGCCATGTTGACGATCGCGCCCTTGCGCGCCACGACATGCGGCAGCTCGTACTTCATGCTCAGGAACACGCCCTTGGCGTTGATGTCCATCACGGAGTCCCAGGTCTCTTCCTTGTAGTGCTCGGCCGGTACGAAGGCCGTGCCCTCGATGCCCGCGTTGTTGAAGGCGAAGTCCAGGCCGCCGTAGGTCGCCACGGTCTTGTCGACGAGGGCGGCCACCTGCTCGGCATGCGCGACATCGGTCTTCACGAACAGCGCGTCGCCGCCGGCTGCCACGATCAGTCGCACGGTCTCTTCCGACTCCTCGGCGCGCCGGCTGGCCACCACGACGCATGCACCCTGCTCGGCAAAAGCCAGAGCGGCGGCGCGCCCGATACCTGAACTGCCGCCCGTGATCAGCGCAACGCGACCTTCGAACATGTTCTTCACGGAATCTCCCGGGTTGGTTTGCCGCAGGTTGCGGGCAAGGTCCGCAAGGTTAAAGCTCTCGCGCCATGCGGCCGAAAATCCCGGCGTGATGTCCCCGCTCGCCCCGACCTGATCCATGGAACTCTCCGCGGCGTGGATCACCGCTGGCGTCATGGCGCTGGGCCTGGGGATTGCTCTGACCTTCGTGACGCTGGACTTGCGCGCGATGCGTTCGCACCGCCGCGCCCTGTTGGCCGCCGTGGGTGCGGCCTCCGACGTCGACGGCTGGATCCACGTCACCCACGGCCCGCGACCGTGGCGCCTGCGTGTCCAGCAGCGCAAAGGCCAGAGCGAGCAGGTCGAACTGGTGGTACCGGCGCGGGTGCGGCAGACGCTGGCGGTGCACGGCCGCGACCTGATGGACTGGACGGCCACCGCCGTGGGGCTGATCCAGCCCGCCAAGACCGGCGACGAGGCCTTCGACCGGGTGCTGGTCGCCCTGGGCGGCGACGCCGCGGTCGCCACGCTGCTGGCCGAGCGTTCCACCCGCACCGAGCTGCTGGCGCTCCACGAGGCGGATCTGGTGAGCTTCGTCTGGTCGGCCGAGGACCAGGCCGTTGTCGCGCGCTGGGACAGCGACCATGACGCCGCCAACGACGCGGCCATGGCGGCGCGGGTCGTCGCGCTGGCCACGGCGGTGACGGCCTCGGCCGCTGCGATGTCCAGCGACAAGGCCCCGGGCGACCTGCACGTCGGGCAGGAAGGCAGGGCCATGATCGGCGGCGTGCTGCTGGCGCTCGCGATGTTCGGCTTCGGAGGCTTCGCTGCGATCGCGCTGGACGCGAACCACCCACCCGTGGACCGCACGCGGCTGCTGATCGGCGCCGGCGTCGTTGCCGCCGCAGCCACGGTGCTCTGGGGCTGGGTCACCTGGCGCGCCCGCGGCCGGCGCCTGACCGACCACCGCGCCTGGCTGCCGATGCTGTTGGTGGCGGCCGTCGCCAACTGGATCGTGGCCTACGCCGCTGCCGTGGGCATCAACGGCGCCGCGCCGCAGGGCGAGTCGGTGGTCGTCAAGGGGCGGGTCCTGGAGAAGCTCAGTCAGGCGCGGGACGGCAGCGCCGACTACACGCTGCACACCACGGCCGGCTCGTTCGCGGTGTCGCACAGCGTCCACCGCGACGCCAGCGTCGGCGACCGCATCCGCATCACGACCCACCCCGGCCGGCTGGGCGTGCCGTGGCGCGACCCCGACAAGGATGTCGTGGTGAAACCGGCGCGTTGATCTCGCGCCGTCCACCTGCCGTCGGCACGTCCAGCCGCGTGTCCACCGACAGAATTCAAGCCGCCGGCTTGAACTCCACGGTCCAGCGGGCCACCCAACTGGCATCCAGGCCCTCCGGACGCTTGTAGCGGCCGACCGCCCGCTCCGTGGTCTGCCGCACCAGGGCGAGCAGCTCACTGCGCTTGGCCTGTTGGGCCGAGGCGTCGTCGACCCGGCCTTGCTTCGACGCGGCAGGCGCCAGGCTGTTGCCGATCTCGAAGCTGCCGGTCGCCGGCACGAAGACCAGGCGAACTTCGCCGGCCAACCCGAAAGCGCTGGCGAGTGGTCCGGTTTCGATCTGCCCCTGGACCGTGGCCATCACGCCGGCGACATAGGCACAGTGGTCGAGCCGCCCCGCAGGCCAGGCTTCGATCGCGGCCACGAAGCGGTCGGCATCGGCGACCAGGGCCTCGGCACTGCGGCAGGCGTCCGGCAGCCCGACCTTGGCCTGCAAGGCCCACCACAGCGCTGCAGCCTTGTCGCTGCCGCCGGCGGGTCCGGCATAGCCGGCGGCCAGACGCGGTGCGGCCAGCGGGCTGCCTGCCGCATGCGCCCGCTGCAGCAGGCCCACCGCGCGGTCCCAGTTGGGCTTGAGGCACAGGCCGTCCTCGTACATCGTGGCCGCCAGCACCAGGATCTCGTGCGATCCCTTGGCCAGGCCGGCGTTCAGCAGCTTCACGGCCGCCGGGCAGTCGCGTTTGCCGATCGCTTCGGCGACCTCCTGAGCCTGTCGCTCGGCCTCGGTCAGCACCCGCCCGCGTGGGTTGTTCTGAATCCAGCGTTCGATGTCGCTCAGCATGCGGTCCGTCTGCGGCGAGCCGAAGGGCTCGGCAACCCGCTCCGGCGCCTGCCGCTGCTGCGCCAGGGCGCCCGTGGCCGCAACGGTCAGGGCCAGCAGGGCAGCGTGAATCGCGCGGTGTTTCATCGAAGTCTCCAAGCGCTGATGTTTCGTCAACCGCGCACGATAGCGGCAACACCTTTGTGGCGTGCTCGGCGTCGCCTTGATGTCACCCACTTGACCCCTGTCATGCGCACACCGGGCAACCCGACCCAGAATGACGCGATGAAATGGCTCAACCGCTTGCCCGGATTCCAGCGCTCGCCCCACGGACTGGAGTGGGCGATCTGGAAGCGGCTGCCCGCGATCGCAGCCTGGGGTACGGCCTTGCCGGCCGCGGTGGCATTGGCCCTGCTGTGGGCGACACCGGATGAGGCGGCTGCGGACGGGAGCCAGTTGCTGGTGGCGTACCAGTTGTTCGGGCTCGCGCTGTTGCACCTGACCCTGGTGCTGACGGTCGCGATCGGCTGCGTGATCGTCATCATCATGAAGGGCCGCGCCTACGTGGCCGACCCCTACCCGCCGCCGGAGCGCGAAGCGCAGGACGCGGACCGGCGCGCCTGAGGCCGGCCCCGTCCCTGGCAGGTGCCAGGAGTCCGGGGCGAGCCACGCGCGTGGCTCAGCTGGTCTTCGGCTTGCGGATCACGTCCACGCCAGGCTTCGGAGCACCACCGGTCGCCAGGGTTGCGGGGGCCACCGCGGCCGTCGTGACGGGCGCAGCCGCCTTCTTGGCGGGCGCCTTCGGCGCGGGAGCGGCCTTCTTGGCCGCCGGTGCCTTGGCGGGCGCGGCCTTCTTGGCAGGTGCTGCGGCCTTGACGGGAGCCGCCTTCTTGGCGGGAGCGGCGGCCTTGACGGGCGCCACCTTCACTGCGGCCTTCTTGGCCGGTGCAGCCTTCTTGGCCGGGGCGGCCTTCTTGGCGGGTGCAGCTTTCTTGGCGGGTGCCTTCTTCGCGGGTGCTGCGGCCTTCTTTGCGGGTGCGGTCTTGGCGGCTGCCTTCTTCGTTGCCATGGGTCCGGTCCTTCGTCGTTGAATGTTGGGTTGGAGCCTCGACACGTTAGCGGATGCAAGTGAGCCGCGCAATGGAGGGCTTGCCTTGGTACGGCCTTTCCCGGGCTGGACGTAGAGGGTCAACGGCAGCAGGTCGCCGTACGACCGGCAGACGGGGGTCTGGGGCGTGATGCCGTTGCGCTGGCTGATCACGGGCACCCGTTCCTGGATGCCGGCCATCAGTTGAAGCATGCCCAGCTTGCGTTCGGGTCGTGTCACATAACGCGCAGAGTGAAGGGTATCGAGCAGCGCCTGGGTCAGCACGCCATGCCCCAGGGCGTTGGCCTCGAACGACAGCTCTTCGCTGCGCGAGGCGTTGATGATGTACATGCCGCGCTCGTGGATCGCCTGGATGCGGCGCGCAAGTTCCTCGGGGTCCAGTCCGCGCATCAGGTTGTTGCCCGACATGCCCGAGTGGCAGGCGTCGACGACCAGCACGACCTCGGCCGGCACGGCTGTCGCGATCTCGGCAAACTCGACCAGCGACAGCCCGGTGCGCTCCATGTCGTCGGAGGTCGGGATCAGGTCCCAGTTCCAGAAGTACAGCTCGGGCTCGCCCTTGAAGCGCGTGCCGTGGCCGGACAGGAAGACGAACAGCACGTCGCGCTCGGCGCCTGCCTCGCGGTGGCGCTTTTCGATCTGCGACGTCAGGTCCCGGAGCTCCTTCAGGATCGCGGCCTTGGTGGCGGCCTCGTTGACCAGCAGCCTGGCCACGACCGCGTCGAAAGCGGCGTTGTGCAGCGTCATGCCCTCGTCGAAATGCGCACCTTGCCGCGACCCGGCCAGGCCGTTGTAGACCGCGGTCGCATCCCGGTGCGGGAACTGCAGGGCCTTGGTTTCGCCCGCCAGTTCGGTGCCGGCGATCTCGAAGTTCGACACCCCGACACACAGCAGGTAGAAGTTGCCACGAACCGCCTCCTGCACGACGGTGTCGGGGCGCTTGGCCGGGCCGTCGAGCTCGAGCAGCAGTGGTGCCGACTTCGCGTCCGCGCTTTCGGCATGCAAGGCCAGCGTGTTGCGGCCCGGCCGCAGTGGCAGCACAACGCGGTGCCGGGCAAAGGTCCGCGACGCCGGCTGCCGCTCGGGCCAGACGTAGCGCTCGCCGCGCAGGATCCAGACGCGGGTCGGCAGCTGCTCCGGGTGCCAGGCCTGCACGGTGAAGGTCAGCGCGACGCTGCTGCGGTCGTCGGAAACGCGATGGCTCTCGAGCTCGACGATGGGCGGCAACAGGCGCCTGATGTCGACCGCCGGGATGTCGACGCCGTTCGCACGTGCCCGCTCTTCGGTGCCGTGTTCGATCACGGCCTTCACGATGTCCCGGCTCTCAAGCCGCGCAAAACGGTCGGCTGACAGGAACAGCGCCTCCTGGTGCGGTCCGCGGTCCACGCAGTAGCCGATTCGGCTCTTGTCCGGCGCATTGGTGCAGTAGTAGCCGCTGGGAGTCCACAGGACCCAGCGGTCGTCGGTGCCGACGAAGAGGTTCAGATGACCTGAACCGTACAACCCCGGCACCCCAACCAGGGCATCCGCCCGGTGGTGGATCGGCTGGACCTGCCAACCGAAGCTGCTCGCCGTCCAGCGCGCGTTTTCGGCTTCGTCCGGATCGGGCTCGCCCGGAGCCACGCTGCAGAGCTCCAGCGTGTGCAGGTCAAAGCGCATTCCCCACCGGGCGCTGTTGGGCGGCCGCATGCGCTGGGGCACGGTGTTGAACCGCAGCTGCCCCTGGCTGTCGATCATCACGTCGTGCAGGTCCTGGCCGAAACCCCGCAGCGCGCCATGCGACCGCCCGACCCGGGTCCGCGGGCTCCAGAGGTGGATGGCCCAGTTGTCGCCACCGGCACTGAGCACGGTGTCCTTGTCCAGCCAGGCCACGGCCATCACGGGCTGGTCGTGGCCTTGGTACGTGCTGCGCAGCTCAAGACCGCCGGGCCCGAGTGCCATCACATGGGCCAATGCCACGTGTTGCCCGTGGGAACCCAGCCCTTCATCGCCAGGGTCGCCGGCGAGACCGACAACCAGCTCCTGACCGTCGGGCGAGAACGCCACGGTCTCGGGCATCTGCTCCAGGGACGCTTCACCCAGCAGCCGGGCCCGGTGATCCAGCGCGCTCAGGCCGTACAGCGGCCGGTTCGGCTCGACGCCACCCAGGTCGAGCCGAGTGCCCAACACCACCGCCGTGGCACTGACGGCCAAGGAACGGTGGAAGATGGGTCGGTCGGGCCGGCTGCTGTGCACCCCTTGCAGCCCCTGACGCGGGCGGAAGGCCAGCCAGTGCAGTCCTTGCACGCTGTCGTCCTGGCCCATCGCATCCACGACCACGACAAGGCCGAAGCCCGCAGCGCGTTGGCCCCCAAACGGAAGATCGGCCAACGGCGCCGGGATCCAGCGCAGATTCAGCCGCAAGGCATGGGACGGGCTTTGCGCCAGGCGGTGCCGTGCAACGGACTCCGGCGGTGTGTCGAAGCCCGCGCGGACCAAGGCACGGGTGGCGACCACCTGCACCGTGCCATGGAGTTGCTCGGCACCCTCCCAGGGGGTGACAGTGCCGAGCGCCAGCCATTGGCCATCGGGGCTGAACGCCAGGCTGAAGACCTGTTCGGGGTGCTCGAAGGCAGCCAGCAGACTCCCGGTTGCGAGGCCAAAGACCTCGATGCGCCGGTTGTTCTTCACCGTGACGGCAAGCTCTCCATCCGGCGTCACCGCCAGGCCGTCGATCGCGCTGGGCCAGCCACCGTCCTTGGGCAGAGGCGGCGTGTGTCCGAGGATCTGGCGCCGCGGCTTGCGCGTGGCCGCGTCCCACACCCAGAGCGTGCACTCCCCGGCCGAGACCACCGTGCGGCCACCATCCGCGACCGCCAGCGCCACCACAGGGTCGGAATGGTTGTCCGCGCTCGGCTTGAGCCAGATGTGATCGACGGTTTGCGGCGCCATCGTCCAGGACCCTCAATCGTTCAGCAGCAATCGGTGGACGGTCACATCCAGGTAGGTGCGCCGCGCGTCCGGGTCGGGGATCCGGGCGCTGCGCTCGCGCAGCTCCAAGCGGGCCGCCGCGCGCAGGGCCTCGGCACGCGGGTCGTCAGCGGCCACCAGCACGCGCCAGGCGGCCGCGTACAGCAGCATCGGCAGCGCCGCTGCGCTGTCGGCTGGCGCCGGGGCCAGGCGCGGCAGCAGCGCCGAGACATGGGCCAACGCCTGCGGGGGCGCGTCAGGCCCCCCTTGGGCCAGCGCAAGCTCGGCCTGTGCGGCCTGCACTTCCAGCGAGCCGGCCTCGTCGCCCAGCGCTTGCTGCTGCTGCCGGGCCGTGCCCAGCGCCATCGCGGCGTGCTCCAGGCGCCCGGCAGCCAGATGCACCCGACCGATGTCGTACTGCGTGCTGGCTTCGATGGCGGGCAAACCGATGTCGCGGGCGATGGCCAGGGCGGCTTGCAGCCGTTGCATCGCGTCGTCGTACCGCCCGAGCGCCAGCGCGATGCGGCCGAGGTTCTCGAGCACCGTGGCCTCGCCGCGGCGCATGCCGCAGCTGCGGAACAGGTCCAGCGCCTGCTCGCTCAGGGCCTGCGCGGCGGCGTACTGGCCGAGTTCGCGGTGCGCCTCGGCCCGATTGGCCAGCGCCGCGGCATGCTGGCTGGGCTCCTGGATCTCGGCCCAGATCCGAGCGGCGCGCTCGGCATCGTCGACCGCGCGGTAGAAGTCCCCGGCCGCCAGCCGCGCGACGCCCATGTTGTTGATCAACATGGCCTCGCCCGACCGGTCGCCGATGCGCCGGGCAATCGCCTGCGCCCTTTCGAAGTGCGACACCGCCTGGGCAAAGCGGGCGCGCGACCTGGCCACCACGCCCAGGTTGTTGAGCACGTCGATCTCGCGCCTCAGGTCACCGCTGAGCTGCAGGGCCGGCAACGACGACTTGAGCAGGGTGTCGGCGTCGTCGTAACGCCCGGCCTGCCACGCCAGAACGCCCAGCTGGGCCAGCGCACTGGACTCGCCGCGTGCATGGCCATGGGTGCGGGCCAGTGCCAGCGCCTGGTCCAGCGGCGCACGGGCGTCGTCGGCCAGGCCGGCGGCAAACAAGGCCCGGGCCAGCAGCAGCTGGCTGTCGATCCGCAAGTCGGTCGCCGGCGACGTGTCGGGCAGCATCGCCAGTGCCGCCTGGGCCCCTTGGCGGGCGGCGGCAAAGTCACCCAGGTCCATTTCCAGGGCGGCCCGGCGCAGCGCGATCCGACCGTCAAGAAGCGTCGCGTCGGGGCCGGCCATGGCACATGCAAGCGCGTGCAGTTCGGCCAGCACGCTGCGCCGCCTTTCATGGCTGCCTTGAAGATCGTGGATCGCCTCGATGCGCAGCAGGGTCTTGACCCGGGTGTCGATGGCGTCCACGGGCAGCCACTGCAGCGCCTGCGCCAGGCTGGCCAGCGCTTCGTCGTTGGCAAAGCCGCTGGCGGCCTGCTCGCCGGCCCGCAGCAGGTGGGGCCAGGCCTTGTCGCGCCGCTCGGCACGCGCCCAGTGGTGCGCCAGCTCGGGCGCCAGCGTGGCCAGGCCCTCTGGGTGACGCGCCTCCAGGTGGGCCGCGTACCCACCATGCAGGCGCATTCGGCTGGACTGGGCGATGCTCTCGTAGGCCACCTCCAGCGTCACCAGGTGACCGAACACGAAGGTGGCCTGCGCTTCGCCTTCGACCTGCGGCGTCAGCCCAAGCGCAGCCAGTTCGTGCAGATCATCGGCAAGCGCCTGGGCGCCACCCGGCCAGGGGTGGCAGTCGTGCAGATCGGCCAGCCGGAACCTCCGCCCGAGTACGCTGGCGACCTTCAGCGCCAACTGCTGCGTGACGCTGAGCCGGTCGATTCGGCTCAGCACCAGGCTGCGCAGGCTGACCGGCCAGTCCAGCGCCCGCAGGCTGGCCGGCTGCCGAGGATCGAGTCCGCGGTCGTGCAGGTAGTTCAGCAGCTCCTCGATGTAGAACGGGTTGCCCTGGGCACGCTCGACGATGCGGGCGATCAGTGCCTGCGGCACGGCACCACCCCGCTCGGGGAACTGCGCCGCCAGCTTGGCGCGGATCAGCTGCTCGACGTGCACCGCCTCCAGGCCCGCCAGCTCCAGGCGCACGAAGCCGGTCTGGGCCTCCGGGCCGCCCATCGCGGCCAGCGGGTCGGGGGTCGCGCCGGACTCGGGGGGGCGCTGGCTCATCAGCACCAGCACCGGAAGGGCCGCAACCGCCCGCACCACCGCCGCCAGCAGTTCGTGCGACAGCGGATCGGCGTTGTGCACGTCCTCCAGCACCAGCACCAGGCCGGACCCGTCCTGCGCCGCCTCCAGCGCGGCATGGCAAAGGCCGTTCAGCAGCAGGGCCTGAAGCAGGGCCTTGCGGTCCTTGGGCCCCAAGGCCAGGGTAAAGGCGTTGTCGGGCAGGTCCAGGCCCAATGCGGCACCCAGCAACGGCCATGCCTCGGCATGGTCGGGGGCGCGGCGTGCCACGGCGGACTCGGCGGCGCGCAGCTGCATGCGCGACGGCAGGGCCGGGTCGAGGTCGAAGAAGGCCGTCCAGACGCCATGCCAGAGTCGATAGGGGGTCCGCACGCCATCGGCTGCGGCGCTGCCGCCGTAGCCCACCAGACCCTGGCGCAGCGCGAGCCGCAGCCCTTCGGCGATCAGGCGTGACTTGCCCATGCCGGCTTCGGCGACCACCGCCACGGCCTCGCCATGTCCGGCCAGCACCCGACCGACACGCGCGGCCAGCCGTTGCATTTCGGAGTCGCGACCGACCAGGGGCAGCACGAACTCCGGCTCCTGCAGACGGATCGCCCGCGTGCGCTGCGGTCCGAGCAGCGCGAACACCGGCATCGGGTCGGCCTTGCCCTTCAGGGCGATGGCGGGCCGGGCCTCGAAGGCAAACCCGCTGGCCAGCGCGGCACGCACCCGCCCGGACGCGAGGATCTCGCCCGGCCGTGCCAGGCCCATCAGCCGCGCCGCGGCATTGACGGCGTCGCCCTGGGCCCCGAACGACTGGCGAGAGCGGCTGCCATAGCCGCCGACCCGCATCGTGCCGCTGGCCAGGCCGATGCGCGCCGCACCGGGCACGTCGGCAAACACGCTGCGCAGGGCAAAGGCCGCACGCACCGCCCGGCGGGCATCGTCCTCGTGCACCTGGGCCGCGCCGAACGAGCCATACAGATAGCTGCCCTTGTCGCCCATGACCAGTTCGAGGAGCACGCCGCCGTGTTGCTGCAGCACCCGCTGCGACTGCGAGATCAGCGAGTCCAGCTGGGCGGCTGCACCGTCGTCCACGTCGTAGTCCGGGCCATCGAAGCCCAGGAACACCGCGACCGCCGGCCGCAGATCGGTGACGAACAGGCCCTGACCCGAGACCTCCCGCTGGAAGACGAAGGGAAGAACCCAAGGCCGCAGCTCGGCCGGTGACAGTGTGGGCAGCGGCCGGGGCAGGGTCACCGCCGGCAGCAGGCCCGAAGGCCCGCTCCAGGCGGGGTCCAGGACACCGAAGTCGATGGCCTCGGCCGTGCCGGCACTGCGGATCTCGAGCAGGGGCGGCGCCACCGCGGCCCGGGTGGCGGCGTCGAGCAGCACGTCTCCAGGCCGCGCCAGCGCGTCGCCCTGGGCGACCCGGGAGAGGGTTGCGCCGGCCAGCACGTCAATGAGGTGGATCTGGGGGTCCCCGACCGTGAAGCGACGCGCAGGACCCGAGGCCACGCACACCTTGAGCGCCAGGCCGCCGAAGGCACGCATGGCCCGTTGCATCGCCAGCGCGCAGGCCACGGCCCGGGCGGCGGCGAGCGGCAGCGGGCCCGGGCCCGAATCGAACCAGCAGGTGACCGCATCGCCGGCAAAACCGAGCGTGGCGCCCCCCTGGCGCTCGATCTCCGCCGTCAAGGCCTCGTGCACTTCGCCAACGATCTGGCTCAGGGACTCGATCCCCCCGCGCTCGCCATGCTGCTGCGTCAAGGCCTCGGTCAGCGCCGTGAATCCGGCGATGTCCACGAACACGGCCGCGCCGTGGGTACGCTCGGGAAGGGACTCGCCCCGCGCCAGCGCTTGCAGGCGGTCCTGGGGCAGGTAGGAGTGAAGGGCCATGGTGCGTCGGGCACGGTAGCACGGGCCGGCATGGCGATTGCGCCCGCATCGGCTGTGCTGCCGCACCTGGCCGCCGCGCCTGGCCGCTGCACCTGGCCGAACACCTGTCTTGGCCCGCGCAAGGCGCGGTTCATGGCCGGTTGGGCGACGCCCCTTGCACTTGCAGGCGCACATCGATGCCGCCGAACCACGCGCTGCCGTCGGCGCCGTACACCGACGCCCCCACCAGCAGGAAAGCCGCTTCCGGGGGCACCGCGAACTCCAGGGCGTGCTCGCGCAGGCTGCGGTCGGCAGGCAATGGCTGCTCATAGCTGTTCGCGTAGGCAATGCTCTGCCGCTGGGCATTGAAGGCACGGATCCACACGCCCACCGCGGCGGCCCCGTTGTCACGGGCCAGCCGGCCCTGCACGACAAGCCGCTGTCCGCTCAGCGCCACGGCGTCCAGCCGCTGAACGAGGCCGGCGTAGGGTGCCGAGGCCAGGTAGTCGATGCGCAGCGTCGGCCGGCCTGCAGCCTGCACCGTGGCGTCCAGGGTCATGCGCTCGAATTGGCCATCCACGCGCCAGCCGTCGGGTACGGGCGAGGCCGCATCGGCCACAAGCAGGTCCGGGTTGCGCACGATCTGCGCTTGCAGGTGGCCCGGTAGCCCTGCGATGCAGAGCACGAAAACGCTGATGATGAAGGGACGGCACATGGCGACTCCAAGTGGAGGAAGGGAGGGTCGGCGCTGAAGGCCGGTGGAAGACAGGGTTCTGGGCGGCAGACGTCAGAACGTGCCGGCGACGCTGAACTGCACCGTCGGGTCGTAGGGGAAGACCAGGGCCTGGCGGCCCGCAGGCTGGCCGCTGCGGTCGGTCGTGAAGAAGCGCCGGTCGCGGACGACGTCATAGCCGCCGATGTTCAAGACCTCCAGCCTGGCCTTCAGGCCCGTGAATTCGCTGGTCTCGATGAAGACGCTCCAGCGGCTCGGGATGTCGCGCCGCGAGG
>JAJTGU010000329.1 GCA_021297985.1 Rubrivivax sp. | reverse complement strand
GTGCCCACATGCCCACGCCGGCCAGGCCAAACGCGAACAGCGCGTAGGTCGCCGGCTCAGGCACGACGGTCACCACACCGGCGCCGCCAATCGTGGTGCTGAAAGCGCCAAAGTCGCCAGGCGCGAAGCCCGTGGTCACCAATGTGTAGGCCACGCCGGTCGACAGGGTCTGGGCAAAGCCCGACGTCGTAAAGCCGGGCAGCAGGTCGTCGTTGGCATTGACACCGTTGCTGGTCGCGGAAGCCGGATTGAAGCTCGGCGAGTACAGGAAGATGAAGGTGTCGAAAGTCGGGCCGGTGGTCACGAAGGTATACGGGCCGGCCACCGAGACCGTGAACTCGAAGGTGTGATAGGGGTTGCTGTTGCCGATCCCCGACAGACCGGAAAAGTCCTCGAACGCCCGGTTGAAAGTCGGGCCCCCAGTGGTGTCGCCGGTGTAGGTGTAGATGACGGCGTGCGCCGGAGCCATCGCTGCCATCGTTGCAAATGCGAGCGCGGCCAGTGCGAATCGGGGAGACGTCATCGGAACCTCCAGGGTTGTTGCACCGCAATATACGCCGTCGGTGCTGCCGTGCAAGCTCAGGTAACCCCGATTCACCCCACAAACGCGGGGTTCAGACCTCAAGCCACTCCTTGCGGATGTAGGCGTTGGCACGGAGCTCGGCCGGCGTGCCCTCGAAGACGATCTGGCCGTGGCCCATCACCAGGCAACGGTCGGCCACTTCGAGCGCGATGGTCAGCTTCTGCTCGACCAGCAGGACGCCGATGCCGCGGCGCTTCAGTTCGCGCAGGTACTCGGCCACGAGTTCGACGATCTTGGGCGCCAAGCCTTCGGTCGGCTCGTCGATCATGATCAGTTCAGGGTCGCCCATCAGCGTACGGCACAGCGTCAGCATCTGCTGCTCGCCGCCCGACAGCACGCCAGCCTCGGTGTGCTGTCGCTCCTTCAGGCGCGGGAACAGCTTGTACATGTCGTCGAAGCTCCAGCGCCCCCCCTTCTTGCCACCCTTTTCACCCAGCATCAGGTTCTGGTGCACGGTGAGCGTCGGAAAGATGTCGCGGTTCTCGGGCACGTAGCCGATGCCGGCATGGGCGACTTCGAAGGCCTTGCGCCCCAGCAGCTCCTGCCCCTTGAAGACCATGCTGCCACTGGCATCGACCAGTCCCATGATCGACTTGACGGTGGTCGAGCGACCCGAGCCATTGCGGCCCAGCAGGGCCACGATCTCGCTGTCGCGGACCTCGAAGTTGACGCCATGCAGGACATGGCTCTTGCCGTAAAAGGCGTGCAGGTTCTTCAGTTGCAGCATCTTCAGTGCCCCGCGGCCGCGGCCTGCTGGTCGGCCAGCACACTGCCCAGGTAGGCCTCCTGAACGCGCGGGTTGGCGCGCACCTGGTCCGGGGTGTCGAAGGCGATCACCTCGCCGTAGACCAGCACCGCGATCTTGTCGGCAAGACCGAACACCACGCCCATGTCGTGCTCGACTGTCAGCAAGGTCTTGCCCACCGTGACCTCGCGGATCAGGTTGACGAAACGAGCCGTCTCGCTCTTGCTCATGCCCGCGGTCGGCTCGTCGAGCAGGATCACGCTGGCGCCGCCGGCGATCGTGATGCCGATCTCGAGCGCGCGCTGCTCGGCATAGGTCAGGTTCATCGCCAACACGTCACGCCGCTTGTGCAGCTTGATCATGTCCAGGACCTCGTCGACACGGTCGTTGACGTCGCGCAGATCGGCGAGGAACTTCCAGAACGAATACTTGTAGCCCAGGCTCCAGAGCACCGCGCACCGGATGTTCTCGGCCACCGACAGGCGCACGAACAGGTTGCTGACCTGGAAGCTGCGTGCGAGACCGCGACGGTTGATCTCGTAGGGCGCCAGGCCGTCGATCTTCTGGCCGTGCAGCAGGATGTCGCCGCTGGTCGCGCCGAAGCGGCCGCTGATCAGGTTGAACAGCGTGCTCTTGCCGGCGCCATTGGGTCCGATGATCGCGACCCGCTCTCCGGGCGCCACGATCAGGTTCGCACCGCGGATGATCTCGGTCTTGCCGAAGCTCTTGCGCACGTCGCGCAGTTCGACGGCCAGGCTGCCGTTGGCGGCTTGGCCGGTCATTGCAAGGCCTCCCGCTTCTTGATTTCCTTTTCGATCTCTTCCTGCGCCGTTCCCCAGTCGCGAACGAACTGGCGCCGCGTGAGCTCGAACATCGCGATGCCGACCACCAGCACGAAGGCGGCTCCGAACCAGCTGTCCAGGCCCTTGGCGTTCAGGGTGGCGCCCATGTACTTCATCTGCGGACCCAGGGCCTGGTTGAGCTGCAGGTGGTAGACCATCTCGATCATGGCTCCGGCGCCGACCAGGACCGTGAACGCCGTTCCGGCCAACGCCAGGTAGCTGCCGATCAAGGGCCTGAGCTTGCCGAACGAAGCCACGCGCAGGTTCATCATGATCAGCGACGAGATGCCTCCCGGCGCGTACATGACCATGAAGGTGAAGACCAGTCCCAGCCACAGCTGCCAGGCCTGGGTGAGCTCGGACAGCAGCACCAGGGCAACGACCATCAGCACGCCGCCGATGATGGGACCGAAGAAGAACACCGCTCCGCCCAGGAAGGTGAACAACAGGAAGGCGCCCGAGCGCAAGGCATTGACGACCTCGGCGGTCACGATCTCGAAGTTCAGCGCCGCCAGGCCGCCCGAGATGCCCATGAACAGGCCCGATGCGATGAACGCGACATAGCGGACGTACTGGGTGTTGTAGCCGACGAACTCGACACGCTCGGGGTTGTCGCGCACGGCATTGAGCATCCGGCCGAGCGGCGTCCGCGTGAACGCGAACATCAGCGCCGTACAGACGAAGGTATACGCCGCGATCAGGTAGTACAGCTGGATCTGCGGCCCGAAGGTGATGCCCAGGAAGGGCTCGCCCGCGACCCGGTTGCCGCTGATGCCGCCTTCCCCGCCGAAGAAGCCCGGGAACATCAGCGACATCGCCCAGACCAGTTCGCCGACACCGAGCGTGATCATGGCAAACGGCGTGCCGGCCTTCTTGGTGGTGACCCAGCCCAGAATCACCGCGAACAGCATGCCGAACAAGCCGCCCACCAGGGGCACCAGGCTGACTGGCAACGCCAGCTTGCCGGCCGAAACGAGGTTCAGGGTGTGGATCGCGAAGAACGAGCCGAGCCCGGAATAGACCGCATGGCCGAAGCTGAGCATGCCGCCCTGGCCCAGCAGCATGTTGAAGGCCAGGCAGGCGATGACCGCAATCCCCATCTGCGACAGCATCGTCAGCGACAGGCTGCTGGACCAGAGCAGCGGCGCGACGATCATCACCAGTGCATAACCGCCCCAGACGACCCAGCGTCCGACGTTGTAGGGCTTGAATTCGTAGTACGAACGCGAAGTGGTGGCCATGGTTTCGCTCGTCAGCCCTCGCGCGTGCCGAACAGGCCCTTGGGCCTGAAGATCAGGATCAGCACCAACAGCAGGAACGGCAGGATCGCCGCGACCTGGCTCAGCTTGACGCTCCAGACCGCATAGCCGAAGGTGTCGGGCCCGACCGCCATGCCCAGGAACTTGAACAGGTCGGACAACGAGCGGTCGCTGCCGACGGCAAAGCTGTCGATCAGCCCAAGCCCGACCGACGCAACAAAGGCGCCGGCGAGGGAGCCCATGCCGCCGATCACGATGACCGCGAACACGACCGCACCCACGGCCAGGGCCATCGAAGGTTCCGTCACCCGCAACGCGCCGCCGATCACGCCGGCCAGCGCCGCGAGCGCGGTGCCGCCGCCGAACACGAGCATGAACACGCGTGGCACGTTGTGGCCCAGGGCCTCGACGGCGTCGGGGTGCGTCAGCGCCGCGGTGATGACGAGCCCGAGCCGAGTGCGGGTCAGCACCAGCCAGACCGCCACCAGCATCAGCACGGCGATCAACATGCCAAAGGCCCGGAACTCCGGGAACTGCGTGCAGATCGCCCCCGCCACCTGCTTGCACACCTCGGGAGGCGCACCCCAAGAGATGGAAAGCGACGTGGGCAGATCCACGATCGTGAACAGCGGCCCGCGCAGGCTTTCGGGCGGCTGGAAGTTCACCGCCTGGCGGCCCCAGATCAGCTGCACCAGTTCGAGGATGATGAACGAGAGCCCGAATGTGATCAGAAGCTCGGGCACATGGCCGAACTTGTGCACCTTGCGCAGCGCGAATCGCTCGAAGGCCGCGCCCATCAAGCCCACGATCGGAGGCGCGAGCAGCAGGCCCCACCAGAAGCCCACGGCCTGTGTCACGGTGTAGGCGACGTAGGCGCCGACCATGTAGAAGCTGGCGTGGGCGAAGTTGAGCACGCCCATCATGCTGAAGATCAGCGTCAGCCCCGACGCGAGCATGAACAGCAGCAGCCCCAGCGACAGGCCGTTGAGCAGCGAGATCAGGAAGTACGAGGCATCCATGGCGTCGGGATGTTCGGGGCAAATCTGTCGCTCTGGCGACAGGGTTGACCCTCTGAAATACACAACGCTGTGCCCGGTATGGGCACCGCGTTGTGGCCTGGGCTCAGGCGGCAGGCGCCATCAGGACGGCCGCTTCATCTGGCAGGAGGTCGGCGTCGCTGCGACAAACGCGGGGATCTCCCGGACCTGCTGGAAGTTGAAGCCGGTGTTCTCGACGCTGTAGGGGTTCTTCGCGTCGGCCTTGCGCCATTCGGTGATGTACAGCGGCTGCAGCAACTGGTGATCGGTCCTGCGCATCTCGATCTCGCCGTTGAAGCCGTTGAACTTCATGCCGCTCATGGCGGTGGCGACCTTCACCGGATCGACACTCTTGGCCCTGGCCATGCCCTCGGACAGCATGGCCATCGCGGTAAAGGTCTGCAGCGTGTACCAGTCGTCGTTGAACTTCTTCTTGAACTCGTCTTGCCACTTCACGATGCCGGGCAGCGAGTTGTGGCCGATGGCCACGACACGCACCTTGCCGCCGACGCCTTGCGCCAGCGCCGTCGGCACGCCGCCGGTGATGGCGTAGTAGGTGTAGAAGTTGGCGTTCAGGCCGGCATCCTTGGCGGCCTTGACCAGCAAGGTCAGGTCCTGGCCCCAGTTGCCGGTGACGATGCTGTCGGCGCCGCTGGCCTTGATCTTGGCCACGAAGGGCGCGAAGTCCTTCACCTGGCCCAGCGGATGCAGGTCGTCGCCGACGATCTTCACGTCGGGCTTCTTGCGCGCCATGATCTCCTTGAAGTAGCGGCTGACCTGCTGGCCGTGCGCGTAGTTCTGGTTGATCAGGTAGACGTTCTTGATGTCGGCCTGATCCTTCATGAAGCTCGTCAGCGCCTCCATCTTCTGCGAGGTGTCGGCGTCGAGGCGGAAGTGCCAGAACGAGCAGCGCTCGTTGGTCAGCGCCGGGTCAACCGCGGCGTAGTTGACGAACACCACCTCCTTGCCCGGGTTGCGCTCGTTGTGCTTGCTGACGGCGTCGGAGATCGCGGCGGCGGCGCCGGATCCGTTGCCCTGCACGACATAGCGGATGCCCTGGTCGATGGCGGCCTTCAGGACCGTCAGGCTCTCCTGCGGCGAGCCCTTGTTGTCGAAGGCCACCATCTCGAACTTGACGCCGGCGGGGTTTTTCTTGTTGAACTGCTCGGCGCTGAACTGGTAGCTCTTGAGCTGGTTCTGGCCGATGTTCGCGAAGGGCCCGGACAGCGGGTCGATGAAGGCGATCTTGACGGTCTGCCCAGCCTGGGCGAACACGACACTGGATGCCAGCAGGGCCGAGCCGGCCACGGTGAAGCCGAAGAGTCGGCGCGTGAAAGTCATGTTGTGTGTCTCCTGGATGGGAAAGGCGGGGGAGCGAACAAGCGTAAAAACCGCGCGAGAAGGTAGCGGAAAGGCATGACCCTCCGTCTCAGGGACTACCCCGAAGTCGGGCGGGGTCGGCCCGAACACGGACAATTCCGAATCGGCGCAAGCAAGGTGCCGTGTTGCCGACTGGAACCCCCCTCGATGCTCAACCGCAAACCGCCGCACCCGCACGACGACCCACGTTACGCCATTCGCAAGTCCGACGACGAATGGCGGGCCGGGCTGGACCCGATGCAATACCAGGTGGCGCGGCACGCCGCCACCGAACGCGCCTTCACCGGCGCCTACTGGGACCACTGGCAGCCGGGCGACTACCGCTGCGTCGGCTGTGGCACGGTGCTGTTCGAGAGCCGGACCAAGTTCGACGCCGGCTGCGGCTGGCCGAGCTACTGGGAGCCGGTGAACGCCGACGTCGTCGAGCGCGTCGCCGACGCCAGCCACGGCATGGTCCGCGTCGAGGTCCGCTGCCGAAACTGCGGTTCGCACCTGGGCCACGCGTTCCCTGATGGCCCGCACCCGACCGGCGAGCGCTTCTGCATCAACTCCGCGGCGATCGACTTCCAGCCCGGGGACACGACGTGACGGCCGATGAACTGCGCGCAACGCTGGTGGCCGCACTGGCGCCTGAAGCGATCGAGGTCGTGGACGACAGCGCTCGCCACGCCGGCCATGCCGGGGCTCGCGAAGGCCGGCACTTCAACGTCGAGATCCGCAGCGCGCGCTTTGCCGGGCTGCGGCCCTTGGCCAGACATCGGCTCGTTTATGATGCCCTTGGCCCCTTGAGCGAGCGGGGTATTCACGCCCTCGCGATCATGGCTCGCGCCCCGGACGAAACCTGATCCGTCCACCGGCCGGAACTTGCCTCTTCTGCCGGACTCATCGGCATTCGCCGCGCCGCACATTGCGGGCACCCTGTCCCACTTCGCCGTTCACCCCTCATGAAACTGAATCTCCTGGCCGCTGCCGTTCTGGCCGCGACGCTGCTGCCGCTGGCCGTCTCGGCCCAGAACATCACCCTGGTCAACGGCAAGCCGGTGCCCAAGTCACGTGTCGACACGCTGCTGCAGCAGGCCACCCGCGCCGGTCAGCAGCTTCCTCCCGGGGCCGACAAACAGGCTCGCGACCAGGTCGTGCTGCGTGAGATCTTCGTTCAGGAGGCCGAGCGCCGTGGCATCGCCGCGCGTCCGGACTTTCGTGCCCAGATGGAGCTCGCCCGCCAGAGCATCCTGATCCGCGACCTGTTCGACGACTACCGCAAGGCCAACCCGGTGACGGATGCCGAGGCCAAGGGCGAGTACGACAAATTCAAGGCCCAGGCCAGCGGCGTCGAATACCGTGCCCGCCACATCCTGGTCGAGAAGGAAGACGAGGCCAAGGCCCTGATCGCCCAGATCAAGGCCGGCGGCAGCTTCGAGGAACTCGCCAAGAAGAACAGCAAGGACCCGGGGTCGGGCGCGAATGGCGGCGACCTTGACTTCGCCAAGGCCGACAGCTACGTACCCGAGTTCGGCCAGGCGCTCGCCAGGCTCAAGAAGGGCGAGATGACCGACGCGCCGGTGAAGAGCCAGTTCGGCTTCCACATCATCCGCCTGGACGACACCCGCGAGGCCAGCTTCCCGGCTTTCGACGACGTCAAGGCCCAGATCAAGCAGCGCCTGGAACAAACCAAGATCCAGCGCTACCAGGAAGAACTGCGCGCCAAGGCCAAGACGGACTACAAGTTCACCGAGTAAACGCCCGCGGCCTCAAGGCCGTCCCATCAAGGCCGTCTACTCAAGGCCATCTGCTCAAGGCGTCAGCACGCTGGACCCGGTGGTCCGGCGGGCTTCGAGGTCACGGTGCGCCCGGGCCACGTCGGCCAGCGGGTAGCGCTGGTCGATGCGGATCTTGACCGCGCCACTTTGCACGACGGCGAACAGGTCGTCGGCCATGGCTTGGGTCGCCTCACGCGTCGCGATGTGGGTGAACAGGGTCTGCCGCGTGAGGTAGAGACTGCCCTTGGGCCCGAGCAGGCCCGGCGCGACCGGCGCCACCGGGCCGCTGGCATTGCCGAAGCTGGCCATCAAGCCAAACGGACGCAGGCAGTCCAGGCTTTTCTCGAAGGTGTCCTTGCCGATCGAGTCGTAGACCACCTTGACGCCGCGCCCGCCCGTGATCGCCTTGACGCGCGCGACGAAGTCTTCACTCGTGTAGTCGATGGCGTGTGCCGCGCCATGCTCCAGTGCCAACGCGCACTTGGCTGGCCCGCCTGCGGTGCCGATGAGTTGCAGGCCCAGGGCCTTGGCCCATTGGCAGGCGATCAACCCGACGCCCCCGGCGGCGGCGTGGAACAGCACGAAGTCACCCGGCTCCAGGCCTTCGACCGGCTTGACGCGGCGCAGCAGGTACTGCGCGGTCAGGCCCTTGAGCATCATGGCCGCCGCGGTGTCGAACGCAATGCCTTCAGGCAGGCGGACGACGTTCTTGGCCGGCATGACACGCAGCTCGCAATACGCGCCGGGTGGGTTGGCGGCGTAGGCGGCGCGGTCGCCCGCAGCCAGGTGGGTGACGCCCTCGCCCACCGCCTCGACGACGCCTGCGCCTTCCATGCCCAGGCCGTGCGGCAGGGCCAGGGGGTACAGACCGGTGCGGTGGTAGACGTCGATGAAGTTCAGCCCGCAGGCCTGGTGCCGGATCCGGATCTCGCCCGGGCCGGGCGCGCCGACCTCGACCTCAACGAGTTGCATCTGCTCGGGGCCGCCAGTGGCGGCAATCTGGATGGCGTGGGGCATGGCGGCAGTCGCTGCGTTGCGGAAAGCCGCGAGCTTAGCCGCGTCAGCCCGCATCCGCCGGCGCCGCAAACCGCGTCACGCGGCGCGGCTTCAGATACACCCGGCTGCCGCGCTGCAGCGCCAGCCGCTCGCGCAGCGCCAGGTACTCGCTGCGCGACAGCTCGACGTCGAGGTAACCCTCCTCGCCGTCGCGCTTGAACTCCACGCGCGTGTTGGCACCCACCGTGAGCGTCTGGCTCAGCGTGGCGGCCCAGGCGCCTTCGGACGGCTCGGC
>JAJTGU010000205.1 GCA_021297985.1 Rubrivivax sp. | reverse complement strand
TACAGGATTACGAGTCGGCCCTCAAGGCCGCAGCAGCCGCGCCGGCACTGGGCGAGAAGGAAACCCATTTGCTGGCCAAGGCAACCACTGAATTCACCAAGTACCGCGACAGCACACGCTCCGCGCTGGACATCAAGTCTGGCATGGTGGCCAACGCGGCCTCCTTCATGACCACCATGGAAGGTAGCTACGCCAACGTGAAGGCCGCGCTGGACGAACTGGTGGTCGACCAGGCCACGCAGGCCAACGCCGCGGTGGCGGCCGCCCGCAGCCTGTCGGCCGCCAACCAGACGGCCATCTTCGGTGGCTTTGGTGTCGCGCTGCTGGCCACGTTGGGCCTGTCGATCCTGATGTCCCGCGCCATCGTGCGGCCGCTGGGCGACGCCTCCCGCATGGCCCACGCCGTGGCCTCGGGCGACCTCAGCGTCAGGCCGGCCTACGCTTCGTCGAGCGATGCCACCGGCCAGGTCGTGTCGGCACTGGGCGCGGTGTCGCAAGGACTGTCGGAGATCGTCGTCGGCATCCGCAGGACGGCTGAGCACGTCAACCTGGCCTCAAGCGAGATCGCCAATGGCAACGCCGACCTGTCCGCCCGGACCGAAAACACCGCCGCGGCGCTTCAGCAGACCGCCGCGTCGATCGAGGAGCTTTCCGCCACCATCCGCAACAGTGCCGACAACGCCCGCCAGGCCGACACGCTGGCGCGTGATGCCTCGGCTGTGGCGCGCGAGGGCGGCGCGGTGGTGGGCGACGTCATCGCCACCATGGATGCGATCAATGCGCAGGCCAAGAAGATCGGCGAGATCATCGCCGTGATCGATGGCATCGCCTTCCAGACCAACATCCTGGCCCTTAACGCGGCGGTCGAGGCCGCACGCGCCGGTGAGCAGGGCCGTGGCTTCAGCGTCGTGGCCAGCGAAGTGCGCACGTTGGCCCATCGCAGTGCCGACGCGGCCAAGGAGATCCGCACCCTGATCAGTTCGTCGGTAGAGCGCATCGAGTCGGGCGTGGGCAAGGTCAACGCCGCCGGCCAGACCATGACCCGCATCGTCACGGCGATCGAGAACGTTTCCACCACCGTGGGCGAGATCTCCTCTGCAGCGGCTCAGCAGGCCGGTGGCATCGCCCAGATCAGTCAGGCGGTGACCGAGATGGACCGCTCGACCCAGCAGAACGCTGCCCTGGTCGAAGAAGCCAGCGCCGCGACCGAGGCCCTGCGTGGCCAGGCCCAGAGCCTGGTGCAGATGCTGACCCGCTTCCGCACCGCCTGAACGGCCGGGCCAAGGGCCCGTCGGCCCCAACGTCCGGCGCTGGCCGTTGATGGAGCGGGAGCGGTTCGACGAACGGTTGTCCGGAGTTGACTACATGTGCTTGAAGAGGTGGGCGTAGCTCGCGCTGACCTGGAGTCTTTCGGTCCGGTTCTTCAGGTTCAGCACGAGGTTGCCGCCCATCGCGCTGCGGCTCACGCTCTTGATCGCGTGGACATTGACCACCGTGCCGCGGTGGACCTGCCAGAAGCTGTCCGGGTCCAGCCGCGGCAGCAGTTCCTTCAATGGCGTGCTGATCAGTGACTCGCTGTCGGCGGTGACGACCGCGACGTACTTGTTGTCGGCGCGGAAATAGCAGATGTCCTCGATCGTGATCAGGCGCAGGTCGCGGCCATGCTGCACGCTGATCCAGCGCAACGGTGCGGTGCCCGCGATGGCGGCTGCCGTGGCCGCGCGCTCGGCCTGCTGACGCTGCACCTGCTCGAGCACCGCGGCCAGGTCGGGCAGGGCCGGCAGCGCTGCGGCGGTGGCGTTCTGGCGTGCCTTCAGGCGCTCCTTGACGCGTTGCACAGCACGGACCAGACGAACGGTCTCCAAGGGCTTGAGCAGGTAGTCGACCGCGCCCTCGTCGAAGGCCGGAACGGCGTATTGGTCGAATGCGGTGATGAAGACGACGTGGGCGCGACCGGCGACCAGGCGGGCGACCTCGAGACCGTCCAGCCCCGGCATCTGCACGTCCAGGAACAGCAGCTCCGGGCGCTCGGATTCGAAGCGCTGCAGGGCCGAGTGGCCGTCGTCTGCGGTCGCCAGCAGTTCGAGCTCGGGCCAGATGCGGCTGAGCTCGTCGGCCAGTTCCTGGGCCAGCAGGGGCTCGTCTTCGGCGATCAGGGCGCGGGTCATGGGGCGTGAAGTTCGTTCGCGGGGACATCGGATGGGGGAACCGGGCACCAGGGCAGGTCCAGCATCGCGGCGATCTCGCCGTGTGGCGACAGGTCCAGCCGCGCACTGGGCCCGAGGACGGCCTGCAGCCGTTCGAGCAGCACCGCGGCCTGGGTGTGGGTGTCGGCGGCGACGGGTCCGGTCGCCGCCGAGTCATCGCGCCGAAGCTCGAGCAGGAGCCGTGGATCCGCGCTGTCGGCGGCGATGCGCCTGGCGGTCAGGAACCAGGGCCTGCTGCCGGAGGGGTCCAGCAGGCGCAGCAGCGCCGGCAGGACCAGCGGGGCAAACTCGACGTGCTCGCATTCGGCGGGCAGCGTCGCGACGACCCGCGGCAGGGGATGAGGCCTGGGCTTTGCCGATGCCGGATCGTCCTGGCCTGGCCCGGCGTGGCGGGCCATGGCCTGCGCGCCCAGTCTGGCCTGGGCCTGGACCAGGGCCAGTTCGCGGGCGAGTGTCGAGCGATTGGCCTGCGCCGACGGCAGCAGCCGGCGCAGCAGTCCGATCAAGTCGGCCAGCAGCCGCTCGGCATCGTCGTCCTGGGTGCTGCCGTCGCCGGCACGGGCGCGGACCTCGTCGAGCGTGGCGAAGAGCAGCTCCGGCTCGACCCGTGCCTGCAAGGCCAGCAGCCGGGCGGCGTGCAGGCGCTGCAACTGGCAGGCCCGCTCGCCTTCGGCGGCGTGCTGGCGGGCCAAGGCGCGCTCGCCGGCCCGCCAGTGCGCGTAGGCCGCCAGCCCCAGCGCCAGCAGCACGCCGGTGCCGGTCCACAACCAGAGGTCGTTGACCAGGCTCCAACCCGGGTCACTGCCCAGCAGCGGCATCAGCAGCGGACCGAACAGCCACACGCCAAAGATCGGGACAACGACTGCGACCACGAGATAGCAGCCACTGGCCGACGCACCTTGTTCGATGGCGGCATCGGCCAGGCGCACCGCCGCCACCGTCGGCAACCCGAACTGCAGGATGTTGTACAGCGCCGGGACGGCCCAGTTGCGTTGTCCCGCGCCGGGCAACAAGGGCCCGGCCATGAACAGCAGGCAGGCCATGCCGATCGCGACGCCCAGTGCCGGGTCGTGCCAACCCCGGGCGCGGCTGGTCCGCCACGCCGAGCGCACGATGCCACTCACAGTCGGCGCTCCGGCAAACTGACCTGGGCGATCACCCCGTGGGGATCGTTGACGCGCAGGACCAGCGACGCGGCCGGGCCGTACATCGCCTTCAGTCGCGCCCGCAGATTGGCCAGTCCGGTTCCATGTCCGATGGCGCTGCCCATGCCACGCCCGGTGTCGGCCACGCTCAGCACCACCTGACCGTCGTCAAAACGGGCCGCGACGTCGATCCGGCCGCCCTGGACCTGCGGCGCCAGGCCATGCTTGAGTGCGTTTTCGACCAGGGTCAGCAGCAGCAGCGGGGGCACCTCCTGGCCGCCCAGCGACGGGGGGACCTCGACGCTCCAGCGCAGCCTGGAACCCATGCGCACCTGGTGCAGTTCCAGATAGGCGCGCACCAGGCTGGCCTCGCGCTCCAGCGTGCTTCGGCTGGACTCGCGCAGCCGCGGCAGCGTTTCTTCCAGGTAGCGCAGCAAGGCGGCGAGCAGGGCCTGCGCGGCGCCGCGGTCCGTGCGCAGCAGCCGCCGCACGTTGGCCAGCGTGTTGAAGAGGAAGTGCGGTTCGATCTGTGCCTGCAGCAGGCTCAGCTCGGCTTCGGACATCTCGCGGGCCAGCGCCAGGTTGCGCAGGCCGCCCTCGTGCAGGGCCTGACTTGCCGCCTGACGTCGCTGGGCGAACTCCTCCATCGCCACCAACAGCAGTGCGATCGTGCCCATCGGCAGCAGGATCGCCGGCAGGTAACGGGCGTCGAAGCCGGCATCGTTGCCGTGCACGACCTCCTGAAGCACCAGCAGCACACAGCCTGCGGCCCAGGTGCCGAGCACCAGCAGCACCAGCGCCAGCCGGCGGGGCGCGGCAGCCGCCGGCAGCAGCATGCGTCCCAGTGTCGCGGCGGAACCCATCATCAGGATCATCGAGAAGTTGCCGATCCAGACCTTGGCGCCTGTCGCCCATGGGCTCGGCGCGTTCGGGACCATGGGCGAAACCGCCACCCGTGCCACCGCGACCACGGCCCAGGCGCTGGCGACCGAGACCGCGACCAGAAGCGCACGAACCATCGAAGGGGGAATTCGCGGCCGCGTCGCCGGAATGCGACCCGGCACCACCGCGACGGCAGGGCGGCGCCGGGCGGCGGCCTCGATCGCGACCAGCAGCAGCGCGAAGGCGCCCAATGGCAGCAGCAGGGTCGGCAAGCCAGCCGGGTCGATCCCCGAGGCCGGGCCGAACCGCCAGGTCTGCACCGCCAGCAGGCCACCCCCACAGGCCCAGCAGGCCAGGACGAGCACGGCCAACCCCACCCGGCGTGCCCGCGGCAGGGACGGCAGCCATGCCTGGCCGAACCCTGCAACGGCGGCCATCACCAAGGTCGCCACGAACAGGCCGATCCAGACCGCTGCGGCAGCCGCCAGCGGGCCGGGCGAGCCAGCGACCGGCGGCAGATACACCATCCGGGTCGCCGTGACCCATGCAAAGACGCTGGCCACGCCGGCGGCCATCAGCAGCGCACGCTGCAATGCCGAGGGCAAGCGCGGGTCGCTCCACGGAAGTTTCATGGTGCGAATGATGCCGTTCGGTGCGCGGACGGCGAGCGGCGTCTGACGAGTGCGGCCGTCGTGCCGACCAATGCGGTTCCGGCCCGACGGGCGACCGGGCAGGCGGTTTCAGCCGGGCCGGTTGGACCGAGGGCCGGCTGCGGAAGCCGACGGTGCCGCCAACGCCAGCAGGGTGTGCCCGATGTCGGCGCGGAGGTCGGGCGCCAGCGGCTGCAGCGGATCGGCTCCACGGGCGCGTCGGGCCAGGGCCTCGGCGCCCACCGCTTCAGCCACCTCCGCGAGGTCGCGCAGCAGCTCGCGAGCCTGTCCCGCATCGGCGCGGCGTGTCGCAGCGGCGTACTCGCTCTCGAAGTGACCCATGAACAGGCGGGCATGCGCCAGCCGCTCCGGCGAGGCGCGCAGTGGCAAGGTCGGCGAGGTGGCGGATGCCGCAGGCGCCGTCTCGACCGGGCCTGTCG
>JAJTGU010000111.1 GCA_021297985.1 Rubrivivax sp. | reverse complement strand
GGCCACCGTGCCCAAGATCGAGGAAGAAGCCCCCGTCGCGACGCCGGTGGTGGCCGCCGACAAGGGCAAGGCCAAGCCCAAGAAGGACGAAAAGCAGAACAAGAAGTAATCCTTCTTCTGCATGTCCCTCGACAGAAGGCCCCCGCGTGGGGCCTTTTTCGTGGGCCGGCTGCATCGACAATCCGGGCACCATGATTCGTCTGTTCGTCGGCCTGGGCAACCCCGGCTCGGACGACGAGGCCACGCGCCACAACGCGGGCTTCTGGTGGATCGATGCGCTGGCGCAGCGGCTGAAGGTTCAGCTCGTGGCCGAGCGCCCCTGGCAGGCCATCGCCGCACGGGCCAACACGCCCGCCGGGCCGGTGTGGCTGCTCGAGCCCATGACCTACATGAACCGCAGCGGCGTGTCAGTCGCCGCACTGGCTCGCTTCTACAAGATCACGCCTGAAGAAACGCTCGTCGTGCACGACGAGCTCGACCTGCTGCCCGGCCAGGCCAAGCTCAAGCAAGGTGGCAGCGCCGCGGGGCACAACGGGCTGAAGGACATCCTCGGCCAGTGGGGCGACGGCAACTTCTGGCGGCTCCGCCTGGGCATCGGCCACCCGGGCGTGAAGGCCGAGGTGGCGAACTACGTGCTGAAGAAGCCTTCTTCGACCGACCGTGATGCGATCGGGACCTCGATCGACAAGTCGCTGGCCGCTGTCGACGCCATGCTGGCCGGAGACATGGCGCGCGCACTGGCGCTGATCCACGCCCAGCCACCGCGGCCCAAGCCTCCCCGACCACAGCCCGCGCCACCGGCCCCGTTGGCCGCGTCGACCCTTGAGCCGCGAAATGACCAGGAGCCCGGATGATGGCCAAGACCGTGATCGCAAAGTCCAGCCTGGTACTGCTTGCCAGTGCACTGATCGTCGGAGCGGCCAGCGCGCGCGAGCGGGTCTGGCGCTGCACCGACGGCCAGGGCCGGACCGTCTACCAGGACTCGGCTTGCGCGGGCAGCCTCCAGGCCCGCGCGGTCGACGCCGCCGACCCACGGGACCCGGACCAGGTTGCCGCTGCGCGCAGCAGAGCCCAAAGCGAACAGGCCCTGGCCAACACCCTGGCGTCGCAGCGCCAGCAGGCCGAGCGCGAGGCGGCTGCTCGTCCGCCGGTTCACTTTGCCGGGCCCTCGGCCGCGGCAGCCAGCGCGGCCAATGCCGCCATCGCGCGCGAACGGGACCGCAAGCGCGCCCAGGAAAGGGATCATGACCGGGACCGCGAGCGGGACCGTGATCGCAAGCCCAGGACCACCGCGTCGAACGACGACCGCAACGGCGCTCGGCCCGACCTCAACCCCCCGCCCGGACCGCCGAAGCCGCGCTGAGCCTCGCCCGCAACGCGGCCTGCAGATCGTCGTACCTGGCCAGCAGCTGCTCGCGCGTCTCGACATGCTCCGGGTTCACCGGAATGCAGCTCACCGGACAGACCTGGACACACTGCGGCTCATCGAAGTGGCCGACACACTCGGTGCATTTGCGGGGGTCGATCTCGTAGATCGACTCACCCATCGAGATCGCGTCGTTCGGGCACTCGGGCTCGCAGACGTCGCAGTTGATGCACTCGTCGGTGATCCACAGCGCCACGGCCTGTTGCTCCTTCAGACCGACGTCGACTGCGCCACGCGCTCGCGCAGCCGGCGCAGCACCGAAGGCGCGACGAACTTGGAGACGTCGCCGCCCAGGCTGGCGATCTCTCGCACGAAGGTGCCGCTGACAAACTGGAACTGGTCCGACGGCGTCATGAAGACGGTTTCGACCTCGGGCATCAGCTGCCGGTTCATGCCTGCCATCTGGAACTCGTACTCGAAGTCCGAAACGGCGCGCAGCCCACGCACCACGACCTTGGCGCCAGCGCCGACGACAAAGTCGCACAGCAGGCCGCGGAACGGCACGACCTCGATGTTGCTGCAGCCCTGCGCGATCTCGCTGGCCATCTCGAGCCGCTCGGCGATGGTGAACATCGTGCGCTTGTGGTGCCCGGCGGCAACGGCCAGGATGACGCGCGGAAACAGCTGCGACGCGCGGCGCATCAGGTCCTCGTGACCGAGCGTCATCGGGTCGAAGGTGCCGGGGTAGACGGCAGTCAGCGGCGTGGCCATGTCGGTGCGTTCGGCGGCGTCGGGGCAGGCAGTGTAGGCGGCACTCAGGTCTGCTGGCGCAACAGCGCGGCATGCACGGCTCCGGCCCGCAGGCTGCGGTGCACGGCCCAGCCAACCGGCGGCTCGATGACGCCTCCGGACTCGGCATAGACCCATCCGCCCTCCCCCACCAGGCGCAACGCGGCATCCAGCGCCGGGGGCAGCAGCCCGGCGTCGAAGGGTGGGTCGAGCAACACGAGGTCAAATCCCGCCGCCGGTGCCGCGGCCATCCAGGCCACTGCGTCGGCCGTCTGGACCGTCACCCGCCCGGCCGGCGCGGCGCCAGCCGACAGCCGGGCCACGGTCTCGCGCAAGCCCCGCGCCAATGCGGCGTCGCGTTCGAGCATCAGCACCTCGGCGGCACCGCGCGAAGCGGCTTCCAGGCCCAGCGCGCCACTGCCCGCAAAGGCGTCGAGCACCCGCCAGCCGGAGAGGTCAGCACCCAGCCAGTCGTACAGCGTCTCGCGCACGCGATCAGGCGTCGGGCGCAGCCCGGGACGGCTGGGTACCGGCAGCTTGCTGCGCTTCCAAAGACCCGCGATCAGGCGTACCTCGCCGGGCGGCCCCGAGGCGCGGCCGCTCACATCCGGACCGGGACGCCGGCCTCGGCCATCGCGGCCTTGGCCTGGCCGACGCTGAACTCGCCGTAGTGGAAGATGCTCGCCGCCAGCACGGCGTCGGCCCCGCCGATGCGGATACCGTCCACCAGGTGGGCCAGCGTGCCGACGCCGCCGGAGGCGATCACCGGCACCGGCACGGCGTCGCTGACGGCACGCGTGAGTTCGAGGTCGAAGCCGGCCTTGGTGCCGTCGCGATCCATGCTCGTCAGCAGGATCTCGCCTGCGCCTAGGGTCGCCATCTGGCGTGCCCACTCGACCGCGTCGAGCCCCGTGCCCTTGCGACCGCCGTGCGTGTAGACCTCCCATCCGGCCGTGCCGTCACGGCGCCGTCGGGCGTCGATGGCGACGACGATGCACTGGGCGCCGTACTTGTCGCTGGCCTCGGCGATCAGTTCCGGCCGCGCCACGGCGGCGGAATTGAAGCTGACCTTGTCGGCCCCGGCGTTGAGCAAGCGCCGAACGTCCGCGACGCTGCGGACGCCACCGCCCACGGTCAGCGGGATGAAGACCTGCGAGGCCACCGCCTCGACGATGTGCAGGATCAGGTCACGCCCGTCGCTGGTGGCCGTGATGTCCAGGAAGGTGAGTTCGTCGGCGCCTTGCTCGTTGTAGCGGGCCGCGATCTCGACCGGGTCACCCGCGTCCCGCAGCTCGACGAAGTTGACGCCCTTGACGACACGCCCGCCGGTCACGTCCAGGCAGGGAATGATGCGTTTGGCCAGCACGAAGAGCGCCGCTTTCAGGCCGGCGCGCCGTTGAGCAGGTCAGCCCGGGCCTGCGCAGCCGCGAAGTCGAGCGCTCCGGTGTAGATGCTGCGTCCGCAGATGACGCCAGCGACCCCTTCGCCCTGGACGGCGCACAGGCGCTCGATGTCGGCGATGTCCGACAAGCCGCCCGACGCGATGACGGGGATCGAAAGCGCCCGCGCCAGCGCGACCGTGGCCTCGATGTTGATGCCGGTGAGCATGCCGTCGCGGCCGATGTCGGTGTAGACCACGGCCTCGACGCCATAGTCCTCGAACTTCCTGGCCAGGTCGATGACCTCGTGCCCGGTCAGCTTGCTCCAGCCATCGGTCGCGACCTTGCCGTCCTTGGCATCGAGGCCGACGATGATGTGGCCGCCGAAGGCGCTGCACGCGTCCTTCATGAAGCCGGGGTTCTTGACCGCAGCCGTGCCGATGATGATCCAGGACAGGCCGTCGTCGAGGTAGCGCTCGATGGTGTCGAGGTCGCGGATGCCGCCGCCGAGCTGCACCGGGATCTCGTCGCCAACCTCTCGGAGGATGGCCTTGACCGCAGACTCGTTGACCGGCTTGCCGGCAAACGCGCCGTTCAGGTCGACCAGGTGAAGACGGCGAGCGCCGGCGTCGACCCATCGTCGGGCCATCGCGGCCGGGTCCTCGCTGAAGGTGGTGGCGGCGTTCATGTCGCCTTGCAGCAGGCGGACGCAGTGTCCGTCCTTGAGGTCGATGGCAGGGATCAGCAGCATGGCGCTTGGGCGAAGGCGCAGGTGGGGCGAGTGGGGTCAGGGCTTCCAGGAGAGGAAGTTCCGGTACAGCGCGAGGCCGTCGTCGGCGCTCTTTTCAGGGTGGAACTGGGTCGCAAAAATGTTAGCCCGCGCCACCGCGCTGGTAAAGCGGATGCCGTAGTCGGTCAGACCGGCGGTGTGCAGAGGGTCCTGCGGCACGGCGTAGAAGCTGTGCACGAAGTAGAACCAGGCGCCGTCGGCGATGCCGTCCCACAACGCATGTCGCTGCTGGTGGACACGGTTCCAGCCCATCTGCGGCACCTTGAAGCGGCTGCCATCGCCCTGGAACTGGCCGTCCAGCGCAAAGCGGCGGCATTCGCCGGCGATCACGGCCAGGCCCGGCGTGGCCTGCTCCTCGCTGCGGTCCAGCAGCATCTGCATGCCGACGCACACGCCAAACAGCGGCTTGTGGGCCGAGGCGTGCAGCACGGCGGCGCGGCAGCCGCTGCGCTCCAGCTCGGCCATGCAGTCGCGCATCGCGCCCTGCCCCGGCAGTACCACACGGTCGGCGGCCATCACCTCGGCCGGGTCGCCGCTGACGCGCACTTCGACAGCCGAGCCGGCCGCAGCGTGCATCACCGCCTGCGCCACCGAGCGCAGGTTGCCCATGCCGTAATCGACGACGACGACCGTGCCCGCCATGTGTCGTCCTACAGGCTGCCCTTGGTCGACGGGATCTGCCCGGCGGCGCGAGGATCCGGTGCGAGTGCCATGCGCAGCGCGCGGGCAAAGGCCTTGAAGACCGTCTCGCACTGGTGGTGGGCGTTGTCGCCGTGCAGGTTGTCGATGTGCAACGTGACCAGCGCGTGGTTGGCAAAGCCCTGGAAGAACTCGTAGGCCAGCTGGGTGTCGAAGCCGCCGATGCTTGCGGCCTTGAACGGCACCCGCATGTGCAGGCCCGGCCGGCCGGAGAAGTCGATCACGACCCGCGACAGCGCCTCGTCCAGCGGCACGTAGGCATGGCCGTAGCGGGTGATGCCCCGCTTGTCGCCGACGGCCTGCGCCACCGCCATGCCGAGCACGATGCCGACGTCCTCGACGGTGTGATGGCCGTCGATGTGCAGGTCGCCCCGGGCCTGGATGTCCAGATCGATCAGCCCGTGGCGGGCGATCTGGTCGAGCATGTGGTCGAAGAACCCGATGCCGGTGGCCAACTGCGCCTGACCCGTGCCGTCGAGGTCGAGCGCGACGCGGATCTGCGTCTCCTTGGTGTCGCGGCGGATGTCGGCTCGGCGGTTTTGCATCGGGTTCTCAGCGGTCGTGCAGGGCACTGGCCAGCGCGGCCAGCATCGCGGTGTTCTCGTCGGGTGTGCCGACGGTCAGGCGCAGGCAGTTGGCGAGCAGCGGGTGCAGGCCGGCGATGTGCTTGACGAGCACGCCGCGGGCCTTCATGGCCTCGAACGCGGCTTTGGAGTCCGGCACCCGCACCAGGATCATGTTCGCCTCGCTGGGGAACACGGTCGTGCCGGGCAACAGCGCCAAGTCGCGCAGCAGCCGCGCGCGTTCAGCCTTGAGCACGTTGGCCTGACGCGAATACTCATCGGCATGTTCGAGCGCAAACAGCGTCGCCTCGCAGTTGAGCGCCGAGATGTTGTAGGGCGGTCGCAACTTGTCGATCTCCGCCACCAGCGCAGCGTCGCCACACAGGTAGCCCAGCCGAACCCCGGCCAGGCCGAACTTGGACAGGGTGCGCAGCACCATCGTGTTCGCAAACTCACCCATTCGCGGCAGCCACGAGCGAGAGGCGAAAGGCTGGTACGCCTCGTCGAACACCACCAGGCCGTCGTGGCGGGCACAGGCCGTGACGATGCGCTCGATGGCGCCGTCGTCCCACAGGTTGGCGGTCGGGTTGTTCGGGTAGGCCAGCCAGGTCACCGTGGGCCGATGCTGCTCGATCGCGGCCAGCATCGCGGCCTCGTCGAGCTCGAATCGCGCGGTCAATGGGACGCCGACAAACGGCACGCCGCGGATGCGTGCCGACATCTCGTACATCACGAATCCCGGCAAAGGCGCGAGCACGCAGCCGTCCGGGTGCATCGAGGCCAGGCCGATCAGGTCGATCAATTCGTCCGAACCGTTGCCCAGCATCAGCGCCGCGCCCGATGGCAGGTCGATGTGCTGCGACAGCGCCGCCACGACATCGCCCACGCACTGCACCGGGTAGCGGTTGATCGCGACCCGGCCCAGCCGCTCGCCCAACTCGGCCTGCAGTTCAGGCGGCAGCGCGAACGGGTTCTCCATCGCATCGAGCTTGATCAGCCCGGCGCTGGGCTGGATCGCGTAGCCGTGCATGGACTGCACGTCCTGGCGGATCGCGCGGGCGATCACCGCATCGACGCGGCTCGCAGCCGTGGTGGGCAGGCGGGCGTTCACAGCATCAGCTCCATTTCGAGTTCGCCGTCTTCTTCGACACCGGTGTAGGCAAAGCCCAGCGCGGCATAAAACGCCGCCGCCTCGGTGTTGCCTCTGACGTGGCTCAAGCCGACCTTGGCGACACCGAGCCGGCGCGCCTCGGCCACGACCCAGTGCATCGCAGCAGCACCGTAGCCTTTGCGCTGCTGGGCCTGGTCGATCATCAGTCGCCAGACCCAGAGCTCGTCGGCAGGCTCTTCGGGGTCGCGCCGGGTGTCCCACAGCAGCAGGAAGCCCACCGGCAGATCACCCGCATAGATGCCCAGCGGTCGGCCCGGCGGGCGGTAGGCGGCCTGGGCCAGGGAGCGCGCGTTGGCCGACACGAAGCCGGCCTGCTCGGGCGCGACCGACAGCTTCATCAGCGCGTCCATGTTGTGCTCGGTGACCGGGCGCATCTCGATGCCGCCCTCGGTCGGTGCGGCGGCTTCGGCGGTGCCGTCGCGCAGACGCATCTCGGCCGCCCGGGCATGGGCGTGCAAGCCTTCGCCATGGGCCAGGGTCGAGGCGATCGGACCCAGGACCTGGGCCCCGGCCTCGCTGACCTCGATCAGGCTCGAACGCTTGACGAAGTCGTAGACACCCAGCGGCGACGAGAAGCGGGCCGTGCCCGACGTCGGCAGCACGTGGTTGGGGCCGGCGCAGTAGTCGCCCAGGCTTTCGCTGGTGTAGCGCCCCATGAAGATGGCGCCCGCGTGACGCAGCAGCGGCTCCCAGCGCTCGGGCCTGTCGCTCGCGATCTCCAGGTGCTCGGGCGCGATGCGGTTGCTGATGTCGCAGGCCTCCTGCATCGATCGCGTCAGGATCAGCGCCCCGCGGCCGGCCAGCGACGCGCGCACGATGTCCGCGCGTGGCAACGTCGGCAGCAGTCGGACGATGGCCTCGTGCACCGCCTCGAGATAGGCGGCGTCTGGCGTCAGGAGGATGCTCTGAGCCAGCTCGTCGTGCTCGGCCTGGCTGAAGAGATCCATCGCCACCCAGTCCGGCGGTGCGCTGCCGTCGGCCAGCACCAGGATCTCGCTCGGCCCGGCGATCATGTCGATGCCGACCTGGCCGAACACGCGCCGCTTGGCGCTGGCGACGTAGGCATTGCCTGGGCCGGTGATCTTGTCCACGCGTGGCACCGTCGCGGTGCCGTAGGCCATGGCGGCAATGGCTTGCGCACCGCCGATGGCAAACACCCGCTGCACCCGCGCCACATGCAGCGCCGCCAGCACCAGGGCGTTGCGCTCGCCACCCGGCGTCGGCACGGTGACGACGATCTCCTGGACCCCGGCCACGCGCGCCGGCACCGCGTTCATCAGCACGCTGCTCGGGTAGGCCGCCTTGCCGCCGGGCACGTACAGGCCCACGCGATCCAGCGGCGTGACCTTCTGGCCCAGCAGGTTGCCGTCGCTGTCGCGCCAGGCCCAGCTGCGCGCGCTGTGGTCCATCTGGCGCAGGTGGTAGGCCTCGATCCGCCAGGCTGCGGCCTGAAGCGCCTCGCGCTGGACGGCCGGCAGGCCCTCGAAAGCGGCTTGCAGCGCCTCGGGCGGGACCTCCAATTCGGCCAGACCCGCGGCCGCAATGCGGTCGAAGCGCGCGGTGTACTCGAGCACCGCGGCATCGCCTCGCCTTCGCACGTCGGCAACGATGCCGGCGACGCGGGTCTCGATCTCGTCGTCGGTCTCGGCCGACCAGTGCAGCACGCGCTGGAAATCGGCCTCGAATCCAGCGTCTGCGGTGCTCAGACGGCGCAGGATCGTCGCGCTCATCGTGGCGCTCCGTTCTGGCGCGCGAGGACCGCCGCTTCCAGCGCGTCGATCAGCTGGCGCAGCGGTTCGCGCTTGAGCTTCAGCGCTGCCGGGTTGACGACCAGGCGCGAGGAGATGTCGGCGATCTTCTCGACCTCGACCAGGGCGTTGGCCTTGAGCGTGCTGCCGGTGGACACGAGGTCGACGATGGCATCCGCCAGCCCGGTCAGCGGGGCCAGCTCCATCGAGCCATAGAGCTTGATCAGATCGACGTGCACGCCCTTGGCCGCGAAATGCTCGCGCGCAAGGTGCGTGTACTTCGTCGCGACGCGGATGCGCGAGCCGTGGCGCACAGCACTGGCGTAGTCGAAGTCCGCACGGCAGGCCACGCTCATGCGGCAGCGCGCGATCGCCAGGTCCAGCGGCCGGTACAGGCCCGACCCGCCGGGCTGCTCGGCGGCGTGTTCGAGCAGCGTGTCCAGGCCGGCGACACCGAGATCGGCGCCTCCGTGCTGCACATAGGTCGGCACGTCACTGGCCCGCACCAGCACCACGCGCAGGCCCTCGCGCGAGGTCGGCAGGATCAGTTTGCGGCTCGCGTCCGGGTCCTCGAGCACGCGGATGCCCGCCGCGGCCAGCAGTGGTAGCGTGTCGTCGAAGATGCGACCCTTGGACAGGGCCAGAACGATGCCGGTCACGGCGTCCGGGCTCACTTCACGCGGTCGATCTGCGCACCCAGGCCGCGCAGCTTGGACTCCATGCCCTCGTAGCCGCGGTCCAGGTGGTAGATGCGGTCGACGACCGTCTCGCCTTCGGCCACCAGACCGGCGATCACGAGGCTGGCCGAGGCCCGCAGGTCGGTGGCCATCACGTGGGCGCCGGAGAGTCGCTCGACGCCCTGGATCAGCGCCGTCTTGCCATCGATCTCGATCCTCGCGCCCAGGCGCAGCAGCTCGTTGACGTGCATGAAGCGATTCTCGAAGATCGTCTCCGAGACACGCGCGGCACCGTCGGCGATGCAGTTCACCGCCATGAACTGGGCTTGCATGTCGGTCGGGAAGGCCGGGTACTCGCTGGTGCGA
Organism: Rubrivivax sp.; assembly: GCA_021297985.1. Taxonomy (GTDB): domain Bacteria; phylum Pseudomonadota; class Gammaproteobacteria; order Burkholderiales; family Burkholderiaceae_C; genus Rubrivivax. The sequence goes on along the minus strand of JAJTGU010000111.1, from coordinate 1,376 downwards.
AAGCTCACCGCACGCGGCCGGCCATCGGCGCGGATGCGAATGAAGCCGGATCCGGCCTCGATGACCGCGCCGGCCTCGCGCAGCTTTTCAATCACGGCCTCGAGCAATCCGGCATCGGCCTTGTTCAGCACCACGTCGCCACCGGTGGCGGCCACCGCACACAGGAAGGTGCCCGTCTCGATGCGGTCGGGGATGATGTCGTGCGGCGCGGCCGGGCTGTGCAGCGCATCGACGCCCTGGATGCGGATGCGGCTCGTGCCCAGGCCTTCAATCCTGGCGCCCATCGAGATCAACAAGGTCGCCAGGTCCGCGATTTCGGGCTCCTGGGCGGCGTTTTCGAGCACGGTCTCGCCCTCGGCGAGCGTGGCCGCCATCATCAGGTTCTCGGTGCCGGTGACGGTGACCATGTCGGTCGTGATGCGCGCGCCCTTGAGCCGCCCGACCTTGGCGATGATGTTGCCGCGCTCGACCACGATCTGCGCGCCCATCGCCTGCAGGCCCTTGATGTGCTGGTCCACGGGCCGGGAGCCGATCGCGCAGCCTCCAGGCAGGCTGACGACCCCGACGCCAAAGCGCGCGAGCAACGGCCCCAGCACCAGGATCGACGCGCGCATGGTCTTGACCAGTTCGTAGGGCGCGACCGGGTTGTTGACGCCAGCCGCGTCAAGGGTGAGCGTGTTGCGCTGGGCCGGGTCCTCGCTCCAGGTGGCTTCGCAGCCCATCTGGCGCAGCAGTTTCAGCGTCGTCGCCACGTCCTGCAGGCGCGGCACGTTGGTCAGCGTCACCGGACCCGGCACGAGCAGTGCGGCGCAGAGATCGGGCAGCGCGGCGTTCTTGGCGCCTGAGATGGCGAGGCTGCCGTTCAGGCGCTGGCCGCCGCGGATGAGGAGCTTGTCCATGGACTGCTGTGCGTGGGGGTTGAAGGGGCTGCGAGCCTTCGGTGCACAGCGGACGGGGCCTGTCGGATCCGGCTCGCGGTCGGCTCGGGGGCCGGGCGGCGGGAGTCCAGCACCCCGTCCGCGGCGCGCCGCGAGCGGGTGTCAGGGGTGGCGGTGAGGCGTGCCGACGCTGGCTCCCGAAGCATCGGGCTCGGCCACCAGGGCGTGTTCGGCGGGGGTCAGCGTCTTCATCGACAGGGCGTGAATCTGTTCGCGCATTCTATCGCCCAAGGCGGTGTAAACCCGCTGGTGTCGCCGCACCCGCGACAGCCCGTCGAACTGTGTCGAGACGATGGTGGCATAGAAGTGCCGACCGTCGCCCTCCACCGCCAGATGCTCACAAGGCAGGCCGGCGGCAATGAAGCGCGCCACGTCGTCGGGAGTCGGATCCATGGGTCGGCAATCGGAAGAGGTGGCGGGATTGTGGCCGCACACCGC
>JAJTGU010000174.1 GCA_021297985.1 Rubrivivax sp. | reverse complement strand
GGCGCCGGCAAGCCAGCGCGAGAGGGTGCGGAAGTTCATGGAGCTGTCTCCGAACGGTTGAAGAGACGCCGGTGCCTCAATGCACCTGCGTATCCGCAATATCGGACTGCTCCGCAGCAGACTTGAGCCGAACAGACAACGATTTCGACGGCTGTTCCCCTGAGTTCGACACCAACCGCTGTAAGTCCTTGATCCGTATAGGGCACCGCTATCGCGAAGGTCTACACCGCCCGACCCGTCGTAGAAATTGAAGCATGTGGCTTCGAGGTGATCGGCGGTCTGCTGGCGTCGTTCGTGGGAGCCATCAACGTGAAGGCAAGGAACTTGAAGCAGGGCAAGGCCAAGTCGCGAACCTTGTTGAGCCTCCTGCCGGGGGGAGCCCAGACTTCAGTCAGTTGGCCGCCTATGACCGGACACTCGTCGCGACCGACTACGTGTCGGGAATGACCGACTCGTTCGCCGTTGAGCTCTACCAGCGCATCCGGGGCATCTCGCTGCCGTGACCGCTGCGTGCGTCTAGGAGGCCTATTGCGGCCTGGGTGAGACTGCCTGAGCTGACCCTACCGACGAATCACTTCTGGGAGAAGAAGAATGTCCGGCACCAAGCCACGCCCGCTGCGCAACCCTGAGGTTTGCGTCAATCTTTGGGCTTACGCAGACGAAGGCGGCTACATCGCCCGGGTCGCAGCCCGCGCCTATGTTTTGGACGGCGATGACGAAGCAAAGCTTCGGGTGCTGCACCTTCTGGCCGCCACCGACTTTCTGCATGCCGAATGGATGGGAGTATCCAAGCAGTTCGTCATCAACGGCGCGGACGGCGAAAAGATGGAAGGCGTGGCCCATGCCTCGATGCTGAATGACGGCGTGACACCCGGCGTCCTGTTCGGCCCGCTGTTCAACAAGCTCGAGGCCAGCGTTCCTCAGCAAGTGCGGGCTGCCAATGGTGGGTACGAAGCCTTCAGTCTGAAGCTTCCCGAAGACCCGCTGACGGTCACTACCGTGGTCATGGAATTCGATGACGGGCGCTTGGTGCCGATGGTGTCGCAGGGCAATTGAGCCGATGGCTGACACGGCCAGCCGCTGCTGGCCGTCCACGATCAGCAATGACGGCGACTTCTGCTTGTTGGTGTCGCCGATCACCTTGGTGTCCACACCTTCCGCCCCGGTCTGCCAGAACAGAAAGTAGCCGACCGGGTACCTGCAGTGCGACTTCCGGGCACATGACCCAACGGTCAACTCGGCCCAGGTCCGCAAACCGCTGGGCACAGCCTGGGCACAAAGTGGGCACAGGATGGGCACAAAGCAAAAAGCCACCCGGTTGGGTGGCTTCCGCTTCGCAGCTAACTCGTTGATCTAGCTGCTGTTTTCTTGGTTGCGGGGGCAAGATTTGAACTTGCGACCTTTGGGTTATGAGCCCAACGAGCTACCAGGCTGCTCCACCCCGCGACTGAGCCTTCGACTGTAGCACAGGACCTTGTCCGTCTCCGGTCAGCCGCAGGAGGCCGGTGTGGTGGGTGACTGCACCCGTTGCAGGACGAGCAACTCTCCGATGCGCGTGCCCGCAAAGTCCTGCACGAGCATCACCAGGTTGTTGCCTTGCGCGGTGACGATAACGCTGGCCGGGCGGCTGGTGGCCCCGGGAGCGGTGCTCGCGATGCTGCCGAAATAGCGTGTCCCGAGTTGTGCGGCCTGCGCCCAGTCGCCGACGAACTGTTGCTGCGAGCAACGCAGTTCGAGCGTCATGCGCGACCCCTCGAAGCGTGCGAGATGGCGGCTCGCGGGGTCGCCATCGGCCGCGAGCACCAGTGCGGTTCCGCTGCCGGGGCCGGCGTTGGCCGCGCAGGCCAGCAGTTGGGAGAAGTCGGCGGTGCTGCAGACGGCGGCGGGCATGGCGCCGAAGGTGGTCAGGCTGTCGACCTCATTGCCGGTGCCGGTGCCGCCAACGCCCGGACCGCAGCCCGCCAGCGACGCGCAGGCGAGCCCGATGACGATGGCGATTCGGCGCCACGGGGACGGCGCCCGAAGGGCGGGTGCGAAGTTCATGTGTGGCTCCTGTCGGATTCGGGCCCAGCGGCCGCAGCTGGGCCTTCGTCCGGACGGCTGTAGAAGTAGACGCCGAAGCGGGCGCGTTCGCGCCTTTGCTCAGGCGGGGTGTGTCGGGCGTCGTGATCGAAGCGCGCCTGCGCCTCGGCAAACACGGTCTGGAACGCCTGCTTCCAGGCCTGCACGGCCACCTTCTGCAGGCGCGCCGCAGACTCGGTGCTGATCTCGTCGACGAACACCGCTTGCTCCAGGAACGAGGCTTCGCCCTGCAGGTTGGCCGCGGCCGCAGCGGCATGGTCGTGCACGTTGGCTGCAAACAGCTCGCTCATCTCGGTGAAGCCCTGTCGCGGCGCAAAGCCGGTCGCGTCGAGCGCGATGCCGTCGTCGCTCTCATGCACCGCGCCCAGGCGCAGCAGTTCATCGAGCACAGCGCGGGGGCGGATGTCGCGCGTGATGCTCTCCACCAACTCGTCGAAGCTGTCGCGCCCGCTGCGGGGCAGCGGGCGGCCACCGAAACGAGGATCGGACAGCCAGCGGCCGATGATCTCGGCCGACTGTCCCACTGCAGTAGGCGGCACGTGTGCGCTCAGCGCCTCGGGCCCGCGCGTGAGGTTGCGCACGTCGCGCCGGTGCACGCCCGACAGCAGGGTCAGCGCACTGTCGGTCGTGGCCATGCCGGTGCGTGCAAGTTCGTCGCGCGCGGCGTCAAGGAAGACCCGCTTCAGTGCCGCGGCCAGGGCCGGGTAGGTGACGCCCTGTCGAACCAGCAGACGCACCAGCGGCTGCATGACCCGCAGCACGCTCGAGAGCGCTGCACCGGGTTGTGCCGGCAGCGGACTCTGTTCGGCCGCGGTGCCGACAGGCGGTGACGAGGGCGGCGGCTTCGGTCGCGGGTCAGGGGTTTTCATGGGCACGATGTCACAAGGTCTTGCAACGGTCTCGATGTTGAGTCATTGACAAGGCTGTTTGCGACGTGGGATAGTTTCCCACACACTTTCTGTCCCGACAAGGTTCACCATGAAGATTCGCAACATCCGTCACGCACTTGCGATGCAGCGGCCATTGCTCGCCGCCGTTTCCGCCGCGATCGCCTCGGTTGCCCTGGTGGCCGCCTGCGGCGGTGGGGGAGGCGAAGCGGCTGCCCCGGCCGAGCCGCTGGCGAGCCCGGTGGCGCTCAAACGCAGCAGCAATGGCGAGTTGCTCGCCCAGGTTCAACGCGTGCTGCGCGACCGCCCCAGCTCCGGAATCGGCTTCCAGATCGGCAGCGCGATGCCGCCGCAGACCACGGTGGCCGGCGGCGCCGCAGACGCTTCGCCCCAGCGGTCCGATACCTTGCTGCAGGAAGCCGGTGTCGACGAGGCCGACCTGCTGAAGTCCGAGGGCCGTCACCTCTACAGCGTCAGCCGCGCCAGCGACGGTCAGCTGCGCATCGCCGTGCATCGCCGACAGGCCGACGGCAGCCTGGCCCAACTGGCGCTGTTGCCGCTGCCTTCGGAGGACGCGGCCGATGTCGGCAATCAGGGCCTGATGCTCGCCGCCGACGGGCGCTCGGGGGTGGTCGTCAGCAAGCGCTGGAGACCGCTGGGTCCGCCCGAAAGCTGCTCCGATCTCTGCCCCCCCACCGGCCTGGCCCTGCTGCCACGATGGATGGACAGCGGGGTCGAGGTCCAGCGCGTTGCCTTCGACGACGGCCAGCCCAGCGCGGGCGACCGGCTGCGCATCGAGGGCGAACTGGTCGACAGCCGCCGGGTCGGCGACCGCCTTGTGCTCGTTACCCGGCACCGACCGGTACTGGCACCGGACCTGTTGCTTCCCAACGCGACCGCAGCCGAACGCGATGCCGCGATCGCCCGCGTCACCGCCCGCGAGGTGCTGCCGACCCTGCGACGCAACAATGGCGCGGCACAGCCGCTGGTGAATGAAAGCGACTGCTGGATCCAACCGGCCAACGCGTCCCGGACCGTCGAGGTGACCACGGTCACCCTGGTCGACCTCCGCACGAGCGACCTCCGGAACTCGAGCCGCTGCTTCATCGGCGGCACCGAGACGGTCTACATGACGCCGAACAGCCTGTACCTGGCGACCACGCGCTTTGATCAGACAGCCGACAGCACCGGTGTGGTCTTCCGCAGCGACACCCGCACCGACATCCACAAGTTCGCGTTCGACTCCGCTGCAGGCACGCTGACCTATCGCGCGAGCGCCGACGTTGCCGGCCATCTGGGCTGGGACGCGACCCGGCGCAGCTGGCGGCTGTCCGAGCACGAGGGCGTGCTGCGCGTGCTGACCTACACCGGCACCACCGGATGGGCGACGCCCGCGGACGCGACCCGCAGCAACGCACCGGCGCCATCACCGGCGACCTTGACGATGTTGCGCGAGCAGGCCGGGCAGTCGTTGCTGCAAACCCTCTCGACGCTGCCCAACGCCCAGCGCCCTGCCGCGCTGGGCAAGCCTGGCGAGCAGGTCTACGGCGTGCGCTTTGTCGGCAGCCAGGGCTACGTCGTCACCTTCCGCCAGATCGACCCGCTGTACGTCCTCGACCTCTCGAACCCGGCGGACCCCCAGTCGGTCGGCGAGCTGGAACTGCCGGGCTACTCGGACCATCTGGTGCCGGTCGGCCCCGGGCTGCTGTTTGCGGTCGGACGCGATGCCACGGACCGAGGTGTCGTGCAGGGCGTGAAGGTGGCGCTGATCGACGTCGCCAACCCGGCCGCGCCGCGCGAGATCTCGTCACAGGTGCTGGGCAGTGTCGGCAGCTACAGCGCACTGGACGGTGCCCGCCACGGCCTGAACTTCATGACTGTCAACGGCACGGCCCGGGTGGCCTTGCCGATGCAGTGGGCCGTGCCCGGTGCAATGCAGTGGACCAGTTCGCTGATGCGCTGGGACATCGACCTGGCGGCCCGCCGCATGAGCGAGCGGCCTCAGATGGCCCGCAGCACGCGGGCGGACTATCCCGATGTCGAAAGCCAGCGCAGCCTGCAGATCGGCGACCACGTCTACTACCTGCGCGGTGGCGAGATCACGAGCCAGGGCTGGTGAGGCGCGTTCGCAGGGCGTGGCATGCTCCAGAGGTGGCCGATTCGCCACCCGGGAGACCGCTCACATGCCCAGACCCCATGCCCCGACACGCCGCCGCTGGATCGAGGCCGGCCTTGCCACGACAGCGTTCGGCTTCACCGCATCCTTGCAGGCGCAGGATGCGGCCGACAAGCCCAAGCCGGCGGCGCCCGGCGAGTTCGATGCCGCAACGCCGCTGGGCCGCCTGAACGACGGCAACGCGCTGACGCTCGGCGAGCTCCACCCGCGTGCCGTCGTCGTCTGCTTCTGGGCCTCGTGGTGCCCACATTGCCGCAACGAGCTCGTGGCGCTCGAGCGGGTGCAGAAGTCCGTGGCGCCCGAGCAGCTGCGGGTGGTGATGGTCAACACCGAAGCCTCGGCCGATTGGCGGCGGATCCGCCGGCAGCTCGAAGGCCAGTTGTCGGTGCTGCTGACGAACGATGCCAACGGCGATGTCGGCCGGGCGTTCGCGAGCCCGAACTCGGTGCCGTACACCGTGGTGATCGGCCGCGATGGTGTCGTGCAGCACCGCCTCAGAGGATGGAGCGAGGAATCGCTGCCCGGGCTTGTCGACGGCATCAACAAGGCCCTCGCCGCCAGGCCGCGAGCGGGCTGAAGGGCGGCAGGGTCGGCGGGCAAGGGTTCACACTTCGGGGATGAGCCCGAACCTGCCCGCCGCGAACCCAGCCCCCATCACCGTCGACCCTGCCGCGCCGTTCTGGCGCGTGCTGCCGCCGGACGCCGATCCGACCGAAACCCGCGAGTGGCTTGACGCTTTCGCCAGCGTTGTGCGCGACGGTGGTGCCGAGCGTGGCACCTACCTGCTGCGCCGATTGCTCGATGCCGCACGCCTGGCCCGGGTGCCGGTGCCGGCGGTGCTGAACACGCCCTACGTCAACACCGTCGGCCTGGAGCGCCAGCCGCCGTACCCGGGCGATCTGGCACTGGAACAGCGCATCGGGGCCATCGTGCGCTGGAACGCGCTGGCGATGGTGGTCCGCAGCAACCAGGCCAGTGGCGAGCTCGGTGGGCACATCGCCACCTATGCGTCGATCGCCGATCTGTTCGAGGTCGGCTTCAACCACTTCTTCCGCGCCGGGGCCGACGGTGACCTGGTGTTCTTCCAGCCCCACGCGTCGCCCGGGGTCTATGGCCGGGCTTTCCTGGAAGGGCGGCTCAGCGAGTCGCAGATGCAGCATTTCCGGCGCGAGACCGCGGGCGGCGGGCTCAGCTCGTATTGCCACCCCTGGCTGATGCCGACGTTCTGGCAGTTCCCGACCGGCTCGATGGGCCTGGGCCCGATCACCGCGATCTACCAGGCGCGATTCATGCGCTATCTGGCCGACCGCGGCTTGCAGGCGCCGGCCGGGCGGCGGGTCTGGGCCTTTGTCGGCGACGGCGAGATGGACGAGCCCGAATCCATGGCCGGGTTGTCGCTCGCGGCGCGTGAAGGCCTGGACAACCTGGTCTTTGTCGTCAACTGCAACCTGCAGCGCCTGGACGGCCCGGTGCGAGGCAACGGCAGCATCGTGCAGGAGCTCGAGGGACTGTTCGCGGGCGCGGGCTGGAACGTTATCAAGCTGCTCTGGGGCAGCGACTGGGACGCGCTGTTCGCGGCCGACGCCGACGGCATCCTGCGCCGCCGACTGCATGAGACGGTGGACGGCGAGTTCCAGAAGTACGCCGCCACCGACGGACGCTTCAACCGCGAGCACTTCTTCAACAAGTACCCGGAGCTGCAGGCGCTGGTGGCGCACCTGTCGGACGCCGACATCGACGGCCTCAAGCGCGGCGGCCACGACCCGCTGAAGATCCACGCCGCCTACCAGGCCGCGGTCTCGCACCGGGGCCGGCCGACCGTGATCCTGGCGCAGACCAAGAAGGGCTACGGCATGGGCCATTGGGGCCAGGGCAAGATGGGCTCGCACCAGCAGAAGAAGCTCGACGACGAGGCCCTGCTGGCCTTCCGCGACCGCTTCTCGGTGCCGATCTCGGACGACGACGTCCGGGCGCTCAGGCTGTGCCAACCCGCGGCCGACAGCGCCGAGCTGCGCTACCTGCATGCGCGCCGCCGCGCCCTGGGTGGCTACCTGCCTGAGCGCCGCAATGCGGCGCCCGCGTTGCCGGGCCCGGCAGCGGCCGACACGTCGCGGCTGATCGAGAAGTTCGCCGGCCGCGAGCAGAGCACGACGATGGTCTTCGTCCAGCAGCTGACGCAACTGCTGCGCACCCCGGGCATGGGGCCACGCATCGTGCCCATCGTCGCCGACGAGGCGCGCACCTTCGGCATGCAGAGCCTGTTCCGCGAGGTCGCGATCTATGCCGCGCAGGGCCAGCTCTACGAGCCCGAGGACCGTGACGAGCTGCTCTACTACAAGGAAAGCCGCACGGGCCAGATCCTCGAGGAAGGCATCTCCGAAGCCGGTGCGATGAGCAGCTTCATCGCCGCGGCCACCGCATACAGCAATCACGGCACGGCGATGCTGCCGTTTTTCATCTTCTACTCGTGCTTCGGCTTCCAGCGGGTCGGCGACCTGATCTTCTGCGCCGCCGACAGCCGCGCGCGTGGCTTCCTGATCGGTGCGACGGCCGGCCGCACGACGCTGTCGGGCGAGGGTCTGCAGCACCAGGACGGCACCAGCCAACTCGCCGCCGCCACGGTGCCCAACTGCCGCGCCTACGACCCGGCCTTCGGCTACGAGATCGCGCTGCTGGTGGCCTGGGGCGCACGCCGGCTGTTGCACGAGCAGGCCGACGAGTTCTTCTATCTCACCGCGATGAACGAGAACTTCGCCCAGCCCGCACTGCCCCCCGGTGTCGGCGAGGCCGAGGTGATCAGTGGCCTTTACCGCCTGCCCGGCCACGCACCGGCGCAGCCGGTGCTGCGCCTGGTGGGCTCCGGCGCCATCCTGCGCGAGGCGATCGCCGCGGCCGAACGGCTGGCGGCACGTGGCCTGGCCGCCGAGGTCTGGAGCGCGACCAGCTTTTCCGAGCTGGCGCGAGAGGCACGCGCGGTGCAGCGCGAACGCCGCCTGTTCGGCAGCGCGTCTGCAACGTCGGCGCCTGCGCCGGCGCGCCGCAGCCATGTCGATGCCTGCCTGAGCGGGACGCTGCCCGTCGTGATGGCCACCGACTACGTGCGCGCGGTGCCGCAGCTGGTGGCCGAATACATCGCGGCGCCGCTGGTCACGCTGGGCACCGACGGCTTCGGCCGCAGCGGCACGCGGCGCGAGGTGAGGGCGTTTTTCGAAGTCGATGCAGCGCACATCGAGCTGGCGGCCCTGGATGCGCTGGCACAGCAAGGCCATGCCGGTGCGGCCGCAGCACTCGAAAGCGCAAGACTCGTGCTGAATCCCGCACCGATGCCCGAACCGCCCTGGCAGCGCTGAGCGGTCAGCCCCAGTGGCCGGGCGAAAATCGAAAGCTATGGCCCAAAAGATCCTGCTCACCGGCGCAGCCGGTTTCATCGGCATGACCACCGCGCTGAAGCTGCTCGCCCGCGGCGACACGGTGGTCGGACTGGACAACCTGAACGACTACTACGAGGTCCAGCTCAAGCTCGACCGCCTGGCGCGGCTGACGCCGCACGCGAACTTCCGCTTCGTCAAGATGGACGTCGCGGACCGCGCCGGCATGGAGAAGCTCTTTGCCGATGAGCGCTTCGACCGCGTCATCCACCTCGCCGCCCAGGCCGGCGTGCGTTATTCACTGAAGAACCCGCACGCCTACATCGACGCCAACATCGTCGGCTTCATGAACGTGCTCGAGGGCTGCCGCCACGGTGGCGTGCAGCACCTGGTCTACGCCAGCAGCTCCAGCGTCTACGGCGGCAACACGCGGATGCCGTTCTCCGAGCACGACAGCGTGGACCATCCGGTCAGCCTGTACGCGGCGACCAAGAAGGCCAACGAGCTGATGGCCCACACCTACAGCCACCTGTACGGGCTGCCGACCACGGGCCTGCGCTTCTTCACCGTCTACGGGCCCTGGGGACGGCCGGACATGGCGCTGTTCCTGTTCACCAAGGCCATCCTCGAAGGCCGCGCCATCGACGTCTTCAACCACGGCCGGATGCAGCGCGACTTCACCTTCGTCGACGACATCGTCGAAGGCGTGGTGCGGGTGCTCGACCGGACGGCGGAGCCGAACCCCGGCTACGTGTCCGACACGCCGGATCCGGGCACGAGCAACGTGCCGTTCCGCGTCTTCAACATCGGCAACCACCAGCCGGTGCCGCTGCTCGACTTCATCGGCTGCATCGAAGATGCATTGGGCATGAAGGCCGAGAAGAACCTGCTGCCGCTGCAGGACGGCGACGTGCCCGCGACCTATGCCGACACCGCGGCCCTGGGCGACTGGGTCGGCTTCCAGCCCGCGACCGACATCCGGACCGGTGTCGGCCGCTTCGTGGACTGGTACCGGGGGTACTACAAGGTCTGATCAGGCCCCAGCAGCCGGCACTTTGCGCCTGCGTACGCTCCAGGCCAGCGCGCCCAGGCCGAAAGCCATCAGCGCGTACGTCCCGGGCTCCGGCACCAGCGCCAGGGCCTGCACGCCGGTGTCGGGGAAGTCGGTGAACACGCCGTCGACACCGAGGTTCATGTAGTAGGCCATCTCCTGGGCCGGGTCGAAGAAACCGTAGCCGCTGGCGTCGTTGCGGAAGGTCCAGGTGTGGATCAGCAGGCCGGCGGCATGGGCCGCCTCGATGACGCCGGTGCTGCCGACCACCCGGCGGTCGCCGATCGTCAGAAGTCCGTCGTTGTTGCGGTCCACGCCATCGGCGACGGTGCGCACGAGGTAGGGCTTCCAGGGCCCGACACCGTCGGCATAGCTGGCGATGAAGGCCAGGCCCGCCGGAGTCAGCAGGTCGGCGTAGCTGCGCGGGTCGCCGCTGACGGCGAAGTCCCAGGGCTTGTCGTAGGGCGCAACGAGCGACATCGAGCCGTCGGGGTTGACGTCGTCGGCGTCGATCAGCTGGACCAGCTTGATGTCGGTGCGGCCGTTCAGGTACTGCAGGTTCGCGACCTCGAAGCTCTGGATGAACACCGGCGCATTGCGCGTGTTGCCGTAGGCCGCGTGCAGCGTCGACACCAGCGTGTCCTCGAATCTGTTGGCGCCGAACAGTCCGGCGGTGTAGGTGCTGTGCTTGGTTTCCGGGTAGATGCCGATGGTGCGCCCCAGACGCGCGCTCTCGCTTTGGGCCAGTGCGATCACCTCCCCGAGAGTCGGCACCTCGAACATGCCGTCGTAGGCGGTGCTGCGGCCGCGGGTCTGGATCGCCCGCAGCGTCTTCAGCTCGGCGAGCGTGAAGTCCTCGGCGAACCAGTTGTTCGAGTAGGTCACGCCGTCGATGACCTTGGTCGTGCGCCGGGCCGCGAACTCCGGCCGCATTCCGACATCGGTCGTGCCGCCGATCACCGGCTCGTGGCGCGCGACGAGCACGCCGTCGCGAGTCATCACCAGATCGGGTTCGATGTAGTTCGCGCCCATCTCGATGGCCAGCCGGTAGGCCTCGAGCGTGTGTTCGGGTCGGTATCCCGAAGCGCCCCGGTGCGCGATGACCAGCGGCGCGGCGCCATCCAGGGTGTTGTAGGCGGCGACCGCGGATGGCGCTGCCACCAAGGCCGACACGCAGGCCGCCAGCGGCAGCAGGGCACTCATGGAGGGATAGAGGTTCGGACGCTTCATCGGTTTCTCCTGGCTGTTTGTGGGGTCTATCCCCAGTTTGGCCAGAGTCGATGAAGTCGCCGTGACAGCAAAACGCGCTACAGGGTGCGCAACAGATCGTGCAGGTAACGCACCGGGATCGCGTAGCTGATCCCGGTGGGTGAGGTCAGCGCCGACTCGCGGCTGTTCTTCACGGCCGCCATGCTCAGCAGCCCGACAACACGACCGTTGCGGACGTCGATCACGGGGCCGCCGCTGTTGCCGGGATAGGCCACGGCGTCGAGTTGCAGCACCTCCGGGTTGCCGTCGCGCATGCGCGAGACGGCTCGGGGATCCAGGGTCTGCGCGTTGGCCGCCGGTACCGCCAACGTCGTGATCGCGGCCACGATGCCGCTGTGGGTGACGGTCGCAAAGCCGAAAGCACCGCCGATCGGATAGCCCATCAGCACGATGGCATGGCCCTCGCGGATGCTGTCGGGCTCGGCCAGCGGCAGCGCGCGGGCCAGCGGCGGGCCTTCGAGTTCGAGCACGGCCACGTCATGGCTGCGCTCGACGGACAGGACCCTGGCCAGGCGGGCCTCGCGTTGCCCCGGGCTGGTCTCGGCAAACACCGCGATGCGGGACTCGACCTGGGTCGACGGCGGCAGCACATGGGCGCAGGTGGCGATGCGGCGGCCGTCGCCGATGGCGAAGGCGCTGCCACGGAAGGCGAAGCGTGGGCTCTCGGTCGGGTTCCAGACCCCCAGCGGCACCACTGCCGCCCGGGACCTGGCGACCAGTTCGGCCTGGCGGTCCGAGGCCGTGGCGCGGTCATCGACAGCCACGGCCGAAGTCGCCGTTGTTGCCGTTGTTGCCGCCCTTGCCGTTGTCGCGTGGCCCAAGGCTTGTGCCCCCAGCATCGCCAGGCCGGCGCCGGCCCAGCGTCTGCGAGCCGGGTTCATCGCACCTGTTTCAGCAGCTCGGCGACCTTGGCCTGCTCGGGGAACTTGTCGCCCAGCCGTGCCAGCTCTTCGAGCTCGGCGCGGGCAAAGGGCTTGTCGCCCGTCTTCAGGTACAGCTCGGCCAGGTGGAGCTTGTAGCTGCCGTTCTTGGGGTCGTTGGCGATCGCCTTCTTCTGGACCTCGACGGCTTCCTTGGTCTTGCCTTCGGCGGCCAGGGCGCCAGCCAACGTGTCCTGCAACGGAGCCCGGTCCGGCAGGATGGCATTGGCCTCTTCAGCCAATGGCAGGGCCCCGGGCTTGCCCTGGCGCACCATCAGCCAGGCGACGTTGTTCAGCGCCGGGGCATTGCGCGGCTGGATTCGGATCACCGCGCGGTAGTGGCTCTCGGCCTCGGCAAACCGGTTTGCGGCAAGAGCCAAGTCGCCCAGGTAGTAGCTGAAGGCGGCATCGTCCGGCCGCTCCTTCGTGCGCTCGGCGGCAAAGCGCCCGGCGGCGTCGGCCTTGCCGCCTTGCAGCAGCGTGTAGTGCAGCTTCATCGCCGCATCGGTGGAGTCCGGGCTGCGCTGCAGCGCGGCTCGCAGCGCGGTCTCGGCGGCGTCCCAGCCCTTGCGGGAGACCTCGACATCGCCTTCGAGGATCCAGCCCGCCGCGTCCTTGGGGTTGGACTTCTGCACGTCGCGGGCGATGGCCAGTGCATCCTGCGGCTTGCCGTCGCGCATCGCCAATTGCACCAGGCCGCGCTGTGCCGGCAACAGGCCAGGCTGAAGTTCAAGCGCCTTGCGCAGGCTGCGCGCAGCGTTGTCGTTGTCCTTGGACGCGGCATAGGCCTCGGCCAGCCGCACATGGTTGAAAGCCTGCGTGGGTTGCAGCGCCACCAGCCGCCGGAAGGTCGACAAGGCCTGCTGCGCGTCGCCCGTGGCGAGCTGGGTGCCACCGAGCGAGCCGAGCACGTCCAGGTTGTCCGGGAGGGACGTCGCTGCGGCCTGCGCGGCAGCCATCGCGGCCTTCTGATCGTTGCTGCCGATGTGGTGCCGGATCAGGGCCATGTGGGCCCGCGGGTCGCTGGGGTTGATCCTGACCGCCTCGACCAGCAGCTTCAGGGTCTCGGCCGGCTTGGCGCCCGTGCGCTGGCCGAGTTCGGCCAATGCCAGCATCGCCTGGCTGTTGGTCGGATCGAGTTCGAGCAGCTTCTGCAGCCGCGTCCTTGCCACCTCGGGCTTCTTGTTCTCGAGGTCCAGGGCTGCCAAGGCGGCGACGGCCGGGAAGTACTTCGGATCCTTGGCGTTGGCCTTCTCGAAGCTCTGCGCCGCCGCGGCGAGGTCCTTTCGGAAGAGGTGGATGCGGCCACGCAGCTGGTCGGCCACCGGGCTCTGCGGGGTCTTCTTCTCCAGGCCATCGATGGCCTTCAAGGCGCCGGGGACGTCGTTGGCACGCAGGCGCGCGGCCACCAGAGCCAAGTCGGCCCGTGGGCCCTTGTCGCCTGCGGCAAGCGTCTCGAGCTCGCCGATCGCCACCGCGGTATTGCCGCGCATCAGCTGCGACAGCGCGGCTGCGGTGCGCACGCGGGAGTTCTGCGGCGCGATCTGGGCCGCGCGCTGGAACGCGGCCTCGGCCTTCTTGGTCTCGCCCATCTGCAGCCAGGCTTCGGCGAGCAGCGACACCGAAAGCCCGTCGGGCTTGTCGCCTTCGGTCACCGGTGTCAGCACGTCCACCACCTTGTGCGGCTGGCCACTTTGCAGCAGGGTCTGGGCCAGCAGCTGGCGCGACAGCAGCTGGGTGGGCGCAACCTTCAATGCGCGGCTGAAAAACGCCTCGGCCGGCACGTAGTTGCGGCGCCGGAACTCGGCAGCACCGGCCAGTTCCAGCACCCGCACGTTGTTCGGGTCGGCCTTGAGCAGGCGATCAGCGGCTTCGCGGACGGTCTTGTAGTCCTTGTCCACGAACGCGAACTGCGCCTGCAGGAAGACCGTCTCGGGGTGGTTGGGCGCGACCTTGAACAGCTGGTCGAACTGGGCCTTGGCCTCGTCATTCTTGTCCTGCTGACCCAGCAGGCCGATGATGGCGACGTGGGCTCCCACCGCGTCGGGCTTGCTCAACAGCACCTTGCGATAGGCCTCGAGTGCCGCCACCGGATCGTTCTTGCCGCGCCAGAGCACGTCGGCCAGCAGCATCTGCGCCCGGTCGTCGGTGGGGTCCCGGGTCAGCATCTGGCGCACGATGTCCAAGGCCCCATCGGGATCGTTCTCGATCGCCTTGACGCGCGCCTGCATCAGCACTGCGGGGCTGTGGTTCGGCACTGCCGCCAGTGCGGCCTTGCTCGCCTCCTGGGCCTTGGCGAGTTCGCCCTGCACCAGGTGCGCGCTGGCCAGCGTCGTCTTCAGATCGGCCTGGGCCTGGGGGTTCGACAGGCTGGTGCTGGCATAGCGCG
>JAJTGU010000312.1 GCA_021297985.1 Rubrivivax sp. | reverse complement strand
GTGCGTTTCATGAACGCCCGGCTGTACCCCGTTCAGCCGGGCGAGGAGGCCAATGCCGAGGACCGACGCCGGGCGCCGTTCACCTTCGTCCAGCGCCTCTATGACATCGGAGGAGCCAACCCCGGAGCGCCGCTGGACCGGGTGCCGATGTTCAAGGGCGACGCGAACCTCGAGACGCTGCGCTTCATGCCCTATGGCTACACGCCGGCCAACGGCCTGCTGACCTGGCACGACAGCTATCTGATCACGATCACGCATGCCGCAGGCGACTGCTTTGCCGTCGACCGCAACAGCGACCGCCGGATCGTGATGGACGGCGTCGACCGCGCCCTGGAGTCATTGCACCGCGCGACGGCCACGCGCTTTGCGATCAACCAGGCTGCGCTGCAACGGACCTGCGGCGACTTGGGCCTGGCACCGACACTGAGCGGTGCGCGCTTCGTGATCGTGACCCACCCCGACTTCGTCGCCGCCGCCAACACACTGGCGGCGCACAAGGAGGCGATGGGGATCACGACCCGGGTCGTGCGCACCGACGACATCGCCGGGCCGGCGGCCACGCTCACCGCCACGGCCATCCGCAACTGGCTGCGCAACTACCGCAACAACAGCATCGTCAAGCCCAAATGGGTGCTGCTGATGGG
Organism: Rubrivivax sp.; assembly: GCA_021297985.1. Classification (GTDB taxonomy): domain Bacteria; phylum Pseudomonadota; class Gammaproteobacteria; order Burkholderiales; family Burkholderiaceae_C; genus Rubrivivax. The sequence continues at coordinate 3,503 of JAJTGU010000312.1, read as the reverse complement.
CGACACCGAGAAGATCCCCACGCACTACGACAGCCAGCACTCGGGCGGCACGAGCTGGAACGCCGGCGACATCTACTTCGGCCAGATCAGCACGGTCACCAGCCCGACCGCGGTCCCGGTGGTCGGTGTGGGTCGTTTTCCGGTCGACACGCTGACGCAGGCCAACACCATCGTCAACAAGACGATCGCGTTCGAGCTCAACCCGCCACGCGGGCCTGGATCTGCGAACTTCTACAACCGGCTGACCTTCGCGGCCTTCTTCGAGTTCGACCCGGATGTCTTCAATGACCGTCGACAGGACAGCCGCTGGTTCGTCGAAAACGCCGAGATCGTGCGCAACCATGCGCTGAGCAAGGGCCAGAGCGTCGAGCGCATCTACAAGGCGTTTGCGGCCGACGACCCGCGATGGTTCCGCAGCGGCGCGCCCTACCCCGCAGCGCTGCGCAAGCCCGGCTTCGCCTGGGACGGCAGCACGGCCGACGTGATCAATGCCTTCAACGCCGGCACCTCGCTGTTCTTCCACCGCGACCACGGCAGCAAGAACGGTTGGGGAGATCCGCTGTTCCAGACCTTCGATCTGAACTCGGTCTCGGTGCCCGGGACCCGCTACCCGGTGGTGTTCAGCATCAACTGCGCCAGCGGCCTGTTCGACAACGAAACCGTCAACGCCCACGCCGCCGGCCAGGGGCTGGCGGGGCTCAACGTCGAGGTTGGGACCACCTACTGGGCCGAGGCCTTCATCCGCAAGGCCGACGGTGCGCTGGCCATCATCGGCGACACCCGCAACAGCAAGACGGTGGACAACACCATCCTCGCGTTCGGCCTGTTCGACGCCATCTACCCTGGCCTGGCACCGTCCTTCGGCCCGAGCACCAAGATCCGCCGCATGGGCGACGTGCTGAACCACGGCTTCGCCTACCTGGCGGCAGTGGCTGCCGGCACCACGCCCAACCTGCACCCCAGCGACCAGGGCGCAGTCGTGAACGTGAATGGCCTGCGCCAGCAGATGAACATCTACAGCCTGTTCGGCGATCCGACGGTCAAGCTGCGCACGGGCGAACCGACGGTATTGACGCTGTCGAGCATGAGGCAGGTCGCCAACCTGGTCGAGATCGCGATCACGGCGACGCCCTGTGCCCAGTGCCCCGAGCCCGAGGTGCCGGACTTCATCCCGGTGATCGTCATCGATCCGCTGTCCGGTCGGGTTCTCGGCCGCAACGTCCTCGACCGCACCGGCCGCACGCAGGTGGACATCGGCAACTTCCGCGGCCGCTTCGTGGTGCGCGTGAGTTCGCCCGATGGCACCACGATCCAGGCGAGCAACGACGAGACCGACACCGACCGCGACGGTGTGCCCGACAGCAGCGACAACTGCACGGCCGTCGCCAACGGCGACCAGAAGGACAGCGACAGCGACGGCTACGGCGACGCCTGCGATGCCGACGCGAACAACGACGGCATCGTCAACAGCATCGACCAGGCCCAGGTGCGCATCGCCTTCGGCAGTCGCACGCCGACACGGGCCGACCTCAACGGCGATGGCGTTGTCAACGCGCTCGACCTGGCGCTGGTGCGCCGGCTGTTCTCCACCCGCCCCGGGCCGTCGGCCTGGCACCGCTGAACCCTGTGAAACCCGCCCCCACCCAGAAGGAGTCGAACATGAACCGATTTGCACTGTCCCTGATCGCCGCCGCGCTCGCATTCGGCACCGGGCTGACCGCCCACGCGGCCGCCACGATGCAGATGAGCACCACCAGCAACATCGTCGATGCCGGCGCCAGCTTCGAGGTCCTGGTCAGCGGCACCGGGTTTGCCGACCCGATGCTTGGCGGCGGCTTCATGCTCGCCTGGAACCCCGCGGTCCTGAACCTGGACAGCGTGACGATCAACTCGACCGTCTGGGAATTCGCACGGGGCGGCGGCGTGATCGACAACACCGCGGGGACGCTGTCGGACGCCTACTTCGCGAGCAACAAGGTGGTGCTGCCCCGGGGCGACTTTGCCGTCGGCACGCTGCGCTTCACGGCACGCGGTGTCGGCGACACGACCCTGGCGATGTCCGAATCGATGCTGTTCCCCTTCGTCAGCGAACCGGGCGACATCGTGCCGGTGGACTTCGGTCGGCTGGCGATCACAGTCGCCGTGCCGGAGCCTGGAACCTATGGCCTGATGGCCCTGGGTCTGCTGGGCATTGCCGGCGTCGCGAGCCGGCGCCGCTCGGCCTGATCCAGCATCAGCGCGGCAGAAGCTGCGGGTCCAGCCAGAGGTCATCGAGCCGACCGAACTGATCGGCCCGGTCACCCTCGCGCGCGACGATCCGGTCGGAGCAGCCCGGCGCCGCAAGGTCCAGGCGCTGCGGAGGGATCCGCATCTCGCTCCTCAGCGAGTAGAAGACCTGAACCACCGGCGCGGTCAGGGCCTGCGGATTGGGCTCGGCCACGATGGCCAGGCGTTGCGACGCCAGGCGCACCACCGATCCCACCGGATAGATGCCCAGGCTCTGCACGAAGGCCGCGAAGATCCGCTTGTCGAAGTGGCCGGCCCAGCCCGCCATCCTGGCGATCGACTCCGCGGGATCCCAGCCGGCCTTGTAGGGCCGGTTGGAGGTGATCGCGTCGTAGACGTCACACACCGCGCCCATGCGCGCCAGCTCCGCGATCTGGTCCCCGGCCAAGCCGTGCGGATAGCCCGTGCCATCGACGCGCTCATGGTGGTGGAGCACCACGTCCAGCACCGGCTCGGCAAACGAGCCGCCGCCCTGCATCAGCAGGGCGTGGCCACGCTGGGGGTGCAGCTTCATCGTCTGGTACTCGTCCGTACTCAGCTTTCCGGGCTTGTTCAGCACCTCCAGCGGCATCTCCACCTTGCCGATGTCGTGCACCAGTCCGGCAACGCCGGCCATGCGGCAGGCCTCGTCGTCTTGGCCGAGCTGGCGCGCCAGCGACACCATCAACGCGCACACGGCCACCGAGTGCATGTAGGTGTAGTCGTCCTTGGTCTTCAGCCGCGCCAGGCTGACGATCGCCCCGGCGTTGCGTTGCACCGACCGCCGGATGTCGTCCACCAGCGGGAGGCATCCTTCAGCGTCCAGGCTGCGGCCCAGGCGAGCTTCGGCGAGCATCGACTTCACCGCCTCGCGGCCGCGACGAACGATGGCATGCGCCTCGGCCATCTCGGCCTTCATCGAACGGTCGGGCTCACCGGATGCCGCCGGACCGGCTGCCGCCGTGGCGACGGCCCTGGCCCCATGGACCGGAGCGGACGGCGCCGGGGGCATGTGGCGCGGATCCGGCAGGCCAAGGCCGGCCGAGGCCACATCGAGCCCAAGTGCCACGTCGATCCAGCACTCGCGCACGCCGCACTCGCGGATCGCACGCAGGTCGGCCGGGTCGGTGACGACAAAACGGCTGCGCCAGAACGGGTGCGAGATCCACGAGCCTTCGAGCGCATGCAGGTGCATGCCCAGGCGCAAATCGGAGGTGGAGATCTTCTTGAGCATGACG
>JAJTGU010000137.1 GCA_021297985.1 Rubrivivax sp. | reverse complement strand
CGCCCTCCGTACGAGCCTTCCGAACCCAGGCCGTGGCGGCCGGATTGCTGTTGACGCTGGCGTTGGGCGGCTGCTCGCCTCGCATGGCCCTGCTTAAAGGCGCCGCCGACGAGCTGGCCGCGCAAGGCCAGGCCGCGGAAGACGATCTTGGCCTGGCGCGCGATGCGGCGGCCTTCTACCTCAAGCTCTCCGAGTCCTTGCTCCGCCAACTGCCAGGGCACCTGCCGCTGGCCAGTGCGGTGGCCGGTGGCTTCACGCAGTACGCCTACGGCTTCGTGGCCTTTGACGCCGACCGTGCCGAGAGCACCGACTCGCGCGCCGCGCTGCGCCTGCGCCAGCGCGCGGCCCGGCTGTACGCACGGGCGCGTGACCACGCCATGGCCGCGCTGGAAGCGAGCCAGCCGGGATTCGCACGCGCCCTGGCCCAGGCCGATCCCGGCAGCGGCACCCCCGTCCTGCGACTGACGCCGGATCAGGTGGGCGTGGCCTACTGGGGCGCGGCGGCATGGGCCGGGCAGATCTCCTTGTCCACGGACCGGCCCGAAACCGTGGCCGACCTGCCCTTGGCGATTCGCCTCGCGAGGCTGGCCTACGAGGTCGATCCGGCGCATGGCCAGGGCGCGCTGGCCCTGCTGATGGCGCAGCTCGAACGGGCTCGCCCCGGTGGCTCGCCGCGGCAGGTCGAAGCCTACTTCGCGCAGGCCGAGGCCGCAGCCGGCGCCCCCAGCGCGGCGGTCCTGGTGGCACGCGCCGAATCCCTGGCTCAGCCGGCCGGCGACCGCGCCGCCTTCGAGCAATTGCTGCGTCGCGCGGTCGACGCGGCGTCGGCGCACCGCGACCTCGCCAACCAGGTCATGCGCGAGCGAGCGCAGTGGTTGCTGGACACCGCCGACGACCGCTTCTGACCGCCTGTCCTCCCACCCGCCCCGATGCGATCGACCCCCTCATGAACCCATGAACACCACCTCCCGAACCCTCGGACGCCGCCAGACCCTGGCCGGCCTGCTTGGCCTGGGCCTGAACGCCGCCACGCCGGTGGCGCTGGCGCAGCGTCCGGTGCAGCTGCGCCTGGGCTCGCTGGTGCCCAAGAACTCGCTGTACCACCAGAGCCTGCTGGAGCTGGGCGAATCCTGGCGGGCGGCGCAGGGCGGCAACGCGCGCTTCACGGTCTTCACCGACGGCAGCCAGGGCGGCGAAGCCGAGATGGCGCGTCGCATGCGCATCGGCCAGCTGCAGGGCGCACTGATGTCGGTGGTCGGGCTGCGCGAGATCGAGCCCACGGTGGCGGCGATGCAGAACCTGCCCCTGCTGTTCCGCAGCTGGGAGGAAGTGGACCACGTGCGCGAGAAGATGCGTCCCTCGCTGGAGGCCCGCTTCGCGGAACGCGGCTTTGTCGTGCTGGGCTGGGGCGACGCCGGCTGGGTGCGCTTCTTCTCCAGGCAGCGCGCGGTGCGCCCCGACGACTTCAAGGGCATGAAGTTCTTCGCCTGGGGCTCCGAGCCCGAGCAGCAGGAGATCATGAAGAGCCTGGGCTACACGCCGGTGCCGCTGGAAACCGCCGACATCCTGCCGGCGATGCAGACCGGCATGATCGAGGTCGTGCCGTCGACGCCCTACTTCGCGCTCGCCGGGCAGATCTTCAACACCGCGCAGCACATGCTCGAGATCAACTGGGCGCCCATCGTCGGCGCGCTGGTGATCACGAAGAAGGCCTGGGACGAGATGTCGCCGGCCGGCCAGCAGGCGCTGCGTGCCGGTGGCGAGCGCGCCGGCACGCAGATGCGCACGCAGGCGCGACGCGAGGTCGACGAGGCGGTGGACGCCATGAAGAAGCGTGGCCTCACGGTGCACCGACCGACACCCGAGCAGATGCGCGAATGGGACGCGCTGGCCGAGCGGCTGTATCCGCGGATCCGCGGCACCATGGTGCCGGCGGCCACCTTCGACGAGGTCTTTGCGCACCTGCGGGCGTTCCGCAGCGGCCGGAGCCGCTGAGCTTGTCCGGCCCGGAGATTGCCGCCCCGCCTGTGGCCGATGCCGCACGCAGCGGCGCCTTGACGCGCTGGGACGAAGCGCTGGCCGCCACCGCGCTGGTGCTGATGACGCTGGTACCGCTGATCGAGATCGCCGCACGGCCGTTTCTCGGCCGCGGGGTCGAAAACGCGCCCGTGGTGGTGCAGCACCTGGGCCTCGTGCTCGCGATGTTCGGCGCGCTCGCGGCCGGACGCCACGGCCACCTGACGACGCTGGGCAGCAGCCTCGACCAGATCGGCGGCCGCGGCATCCAGGCCACAGTCAAGGCGTTGGCCCGCGGCAGCTCGGCGCTGGTGTGCGGGCTGCTGGCGGTGGCGAGCTGGCGCTTCGTCGCCACCGAGATCGAAGCCGCGCAAGAGCTGGCCTACGGCGTGCCGGTGTGGGTGCTGCAGGCCACGATGCCGATCGGCTTTGCGCTGCTCGGCGTGCAGCTGGGTGCTTCATGCGGGCGCGCGCTGCCGCTGGCTGGCGTGGCCGGTCGGGTCCTCGCGGTCGGGCTGGCCCTCGCCCTGCCGCTGTTGGGCTGGCTGCTGGGCTGGCACTTCGACGGCACGCTGCTGCCGCTGGGTCCGGCCGCCGTGGCGGTGGTGCTGGCCCTGCTGGCGGGCGCGCCGATCTTCGCGGTGCTCGGCGCTCTGGCGCTGGCGTTGTTCTGGAGCGAAGGACTGCCGCTGGCGTCGATCCCGCTGTCGCACTACCAGATCACGGTCAACCCGTCGCTGCCGGCGCTGCCGCTGTTCACGTTGGCCGGCCTGGTGCTGGCGCGCACCGGCGCCGCTCAGCGCCTGGGCACGCTGTTCGTCGCGCTGTTCGGCGGCGGCGTCCGCGGCACGGTGGTCGCGGTGGCGGTGCTGTGCTCCGGCTTCACGGCCCTGACGGGTGGCAGCGGCGTCACCATCCTCGCCCTGGGCGGCCTGCTGTTGCCGATGCTGCTGAAGGCGGGCTACCCCGAGCAGCGTGGCATCGGCCTGGTCACCAGCGCCAGCGCCCTGGGCGTGCTGCTGGCGCCATCGGTGCCGCTGATCATGTACGCGGTGATCGCCCGCGTCCCCATCGAGCAGATGTTCCTGGCCGGGGTGCTGCCGGCCCTCGTGATGGTGGCATGCCTGCTGCTGATCGGCGGCTTCCTGCGCCGCGACGCGCACGTGCGTCCCGTCGCCGACGCGCCGAGCCCCAGCGTCCGAGCCGCGCTGGCTGCGGCCTGGGCCGCAAAGTGGGAGCTGGCCGCCCCGGTGGTGGCCATCGGCTCGCTGGCCAGCGGCCTGGCCACGCCCACCGAAAGCGCCGCACTGACCGCCGCCTACGCCGTGGCCACGCAGGCACTGGCCCACCGCGAGCTGAGCTGGCGCGTCCTGGGCAAGTGCCTGGCGGACTGCGCGATGCTGATCGGCGGCGTGATGCTGATCCTGGGCATGGCGCTGGCGCTGACCAACTTCCTGGTCGATGCCGGCATCCCCGACGCTGCCGCCGAGTGGGTGCAAGGCGTGATCCCGAACAAGTACGTCTTCCTGCTGGTGCTGTGCCTGTTCCTCTTCGTCGCCGCGGCGCTGATGGAGATCTACGCCGCCCTCGTGGTGCTGGTGCCGCTGCTGCTGCCGCTGGCCAAGGCCTACGGCATCGATCCGGTGCACTTCGGCATCATCTTCCTGGCGGCGATGGAGGTCGGCTTCCTGTGCCCGCCGGCGGGGCTGAACATCTACTTCGCTTCGGCGATGTTCGGCAAGAGCATCCGCTACGTCGCGGTGTCGGTGCTGCCGGCGATGGCGGCGATCTTCGTCGGCACGCTGCTGATCGCGCTGCTCCCGGGTCTGTCCACCTGGCTGCCCGGCCTGCGCTGACCGGCCGGCGGGATGCGGCAACATCGCAGCCCCGCCACGTCACCCGCCTCGCCCGTGTTCCGCCACCACTACATCGACAACGAGCAACTCGCCGATCAACTGCAGCGCTGGGCGGAGCAGCACCCGGGCCTCGTGCACCTGGGCTCGCTGGGCCGCAGTGCCGGTGGCCGCGACATCCCGCTGCTGACCATCGGCCGCGACCCCGGCGAGCCGGGCCGCGCGCGCCCGGCCGTCTGGGTCGACGGCAACATGCACGCCAGCGAGGTCTGCGGCACCAGCGTCGCGCTGGCCATCGCCGAGGACCTGATCGCCCTGCATGGCGGCGCCACCACGGCCGGCGGCCAGCCGCTGTCGGCCGCGATGGCGCAGACGCTGCGCGAGACGCTGTTCTACATCGTGCCGCGCATCTCGCCGGACGGCGCGCAGGAGGTGCTCGAGCGGGGCCGTTACGTGCGCTCGAGCCCGGTCGACGACCGCATGGCCAAGGGCCACGCGCACTGGGTGGCAGACGACCTGGACGGCGACGGCCGCGCCGGCTACATGCGCCGCGTCGACCCCGACGGCGACATGGCCGAACTGCGCGGCGACGACGGCCAGCCGCTGGTGCCGCCGGTGCTGGTGTCGCGCATGCCCGACGACGAGGGGCCGTTCTACCGCCTCTACCCCGAGGGCCGGATCGCCAACTTCGATGGCCGCACCGTGCCCGATGCCGGCTTCCTGGGTGACAACGCCTACGACTTCAACCGCAATTTCTCGTACGCCTGGGCGCCCGAACCGCAGCAGATCGGCGCCGGCCACTACCCGGGCAGTGCGCCTGAGGTGCGGGCAGTGATGGACTTCGCCACCCGCCACCCGAACATCATGGTGTGGCTGAACCTGCACACCTTCGGCGGAGTGCTGATCCGCCCGCTGGCCGACCAGCCCGACGGCAAGATGAACCAGGACGACCTGGCCGTGTACCAGCAGGTCGAGGCCTGGATGACCGAGCACACCGGCTATGCGACGGTCAGCGGGTACCACGAGTTCCTGTACGAGCCCGACAAGCCGGTCTACGGCAGCCTTTCGCAGTACGCCTACCGGCAGCGCGGAGCCCTGGCCTACGTGGTGGAGCTGTGGGACCTGTTCAAGCAGCTCGGCATCGAACGCAAGAAGCCCTTCGTCGACCACTACTCCAAGCTCACCCGGGCCGACCTGCGCGCGCTGGCGGCCTTCGACCGCGAGCACAACGACGGCCGCATCTTCAGCACGTGGCGCAAGCTGCAGCATCCCCAGTTGGGCGAGGTCGAGGTCGGCGGCTTCGACCCGCGCGTCGGCATCTGGAACCCACCCCTGCAGCGGCTGCCCGAGACCTGCCGGCAGCAGTCGGCCGCCTTCCTGCGCGTGGCCGCGCTGGTGCCGCGCCTGAGCGTGAAGGTGCTGCGGCAGGAGCCCGGGCCGGGACACACGCGCATCGAGTTGCGCGTGGCCAACCACGGCTACCTGGGCAGCTGCGGTCCGGCCTCGGCGCTGGGCTTGCCGCACGTGGAGCCACTGCGCCTGACCGCCCGTGCCGAAGGTGGCGCAACGCTGCTGTCACCCACCGAGGCGGTGGTGGACCTGGGCCACCTGCAGGGCTGGGGCACTGGCCTGTACGGCACCTCGGTGTTCGCGCCCTGGTCGCGCGGAAACGGCCACGAGCGCTTCGTCACCCTGCTGGTGGCCGGCTGCGGCCCGGTCCGCGTCGAGGTCGGAAGCTGCCGGGTGGGCTACCAGCAGTTGACCGTCGACGTCGGCTGAAATCCCGACACGACCTCTCGCTCCGGTCGACGGGTCGCCCCGCCGCCCGCTCGTTTGCGCTGTCGGACGCTCAATCCAGCCTCTTGCAAGGTCGCCCGGTTGTCGCTAAAGTGATATCACTTTGATTCCACCGGAATCGCTGATCCGACCAGGAGCCTTCATGTCGTCACCCGTCTCCACCCCTTCGCGCGAGCGTCCTGCCGCGTCGGCCAATGGCTACCTGATGGGCAGCGTGGGCCTGGGCCTGCTGGGCGTCGGCGCCTTGCTCCTGGTGCGGGCAGGGTCGCCGCTGGGGCTGGTGCCGCTGGCGCTCGGTGGCGTGCTGCTGGCGGGGCTGTACATGCTGAGCCCCAACCAGGCCGCGGCGTTGACGCTGTTTGGCGCTTACCGGGGCACCGACCGGCACGAAGGCCTGCGCTGGGCCAACCCGTTGGCGATGAAGAAGAAGATCTCGCTGCGCGACCGCAACCTGAATGCGCCGACGCTGAAGGTCAACGACCAGCGAGGCAACCCGATCGAGATCAGCGCGGTGGTGGTCTGGCGCGTACGCGACACGGCACAGGCGCTGTTCCAGGTCGACGACTACGAGGGCTATGTGCGCGTGCAGGCCGAGGCCGCGATCCGCCACCTGGCCGCCAGCTACGCCTACGACGAGGGCGAGGACGTGGGCAAGGGCGAGATCACGCTGCGTGGCGGGCAGGCCGCGGTGGCCGAGGCCCTGAAGTCCGAGCTGCAGGCGCGCTTTGACGACGCGGGCGTGGACGTGCTGGACGCCAAGCTCAGCCACCTGGCGTATGCGCCGGAGATCGCCCAGGTGATGCTGCGCCGCCAGCAGGCCGAGGCCATCATCAGCGCGCGCAGCAAGATCGTGCACGGCGCCGTGAGCATGGTCGAGGCCGCGCTCAAGGGCCTGAGCGAGAGGGCCATCGTCGAGCTGGACGACGAGCGCAAGGCGGCCATGGTGAGCAACCTGCTCGTGGTGCTGTGCTCCGACCGCGAGACGCAGCCCGTCATCAACACCGGCACGCTGTACACCTGATCGCGGTGCGCTTGCGATGCGTCGCCTCTTCATCGTCGGCTGGCTGTGCAGCCTGGTTTTCGTCGCGCTGTGCTGGCTGTGGTGGACCGCCCCGCTGGCCGTGGCGCAGGACGCTGGCGATCTTGCCGTGCTCAGCGGCGTCATCGCCTTGCTGCCCTGGGCAGCCGGCCCGGGCCTGATGCCCGTCCTGCGCCGCATGAAGAGCGGCGGCGTGAACCTGCCCCACAACGAGTACTGGTTCAGCGGCGAACGCCGGGCCGCGAGCCTCGACCGTCTTGGCCCGTTCATGGATGCGCTTGGCCTGATGTTGAGCGCGTTCCTGTGCGGGATGCTGTCGATCGACCTTGTGCACGGCTTGCACGGCCACCGACCCTCCGAAGCGGCGCACATGGCCGCGACGGCGGCGTTCCTGATGGTCACCGGGCTGTGGGTCTGGCGGGTGATGCGCGCCTTTCCCGCGCCACCCCGGGAGGCGGCCGGCTCGAACGGAGACCGAAAACCATCGCCCGCGCCGACCCGGCGAGCCCCGGTGAGGCGCCGTGGCCAGCCCTGACAAGAAGGCCTTCGCGCTGCGCGTGGACCCGCAGCTGTGGGCCGAGGTCGAGCGCCTGGCCGCCCAGGAGCTGCGCAGCGCCAACGCCCAGGCCGAGGTGCTGCTGCGCGAGGCCCTGCAGCGGCGTGGCCTGAAGGTACCGCAGCCTCGCGGTCGTGCGGCTCCCCCTGCGCCGAAGAACGAAGGTTGAGCCGATCCCTTGACAGGCCCAGTGCCGTGCGGCGGGCACCGTCCCGGGCTAAGAATCGACTTCGCGACCCGCGCTTGCGCCGCCGAGCCTTTGCGCCCAGCGGTGCAGCAGGTTCTGGCCGTAGCCGAAGGCCAGCACCAGCAACATCCACGCGACCAGCGTGCGCCAGGCGCTGCTGACGAGTCCGGTGTGGACCAGCACCACCACGCACGGCAACGGCGCCAGCGCAAAGAAGTAGCCCCAGCGGTCGCACAGCCCCAGGCTGTTGACGATGGGCGCGAAGGCCCACGCCGGGGGTGCGAGCACCGCTCCGGCTTGCTGACGCGTGCCCCACCAGCCACGCTCGTAGGCGGCGCAGCCCAGCAGCACCCACAGCAGCGCCAGCGACAGCGCCACCGCCGGCATCGTGCCGACCCAGGGGCTCGCCGCCGGCAGCCAGCGGCCGAAGACATGACTCGCGATCGCCGTGGCAACCAGCGCAACCGCACCGTGGCGCAGATCGCTCGGCCAGGCGGCCATGCTGCCGACCAGCACGAGCACGAACCAAGGCAGCCAGGGCAGCAACGGCCAGTCCGGCGCCATTGGCCCACCGGCCCAGGCACCGGCCACCGCCGAGCCGGCCAGCAAGGCCAGCGCCACGCCGATGCGACGTGGATGGGCGTGCCACTCACGAAGTCGCGCGGCCAGCGCGGTCGGCTGCTGGCGCAATCCAAACCAGCCCCCCAGGCTGCCGGTGAGCCACATGGCGATGAAAAACGCAAACAGCGAGATGAAGCCACCGACCACGAGCAGGGTCACGATCTCGGCAGCCGGCTCGCCGGCCAGCGCCATGACGCCCGCGAGCAGGCCGACCAGCAGCGTGATGCGCAGGTTCTGCGTGCGCGAGAACAAGGCCCGCAGCGACTTCAAGGCGTCGAGATCGAGCCCGAACTGCCGCCAGCGCTGCGGCGCAATCGCGTCGAACAGCAGGCTCGGTGCGCCACCCTGCAGAACCGACAGGAACTGCGCGCGCCAGGGTCGACCCTCGCGCTGCAGGCGCGCCAACTGCAACACCGGCTCCAGTTCGGAGAGCAAGGCCGGGTCGGTGATGGGACGCACGATGCGGTCCTCGAGCACCTCGTGCAGCGCCTGCACGCGGTGGCTGCCGATCAGCCGCGCGGTGCGGAAGTCGTCCAGCCAGCCGAAGTGGCGCTGCAGTTCGACGACAAAGGCGTCGGGCAGCTGCGGCACGTGGATCACCAGGTCAGCGAGCCGCGCCGACACCTCGGGCAGCGCGACCAGCGGCAAGGCGTCGAGCCCGGCCCGCAGATCGGGCCAGTGGGCCAGCAGCGCCTGCTCGCCGTGGTCGCGCCAGATGCCATGGGCGCGTTCGACCAGCGCCTCGGGACTCATCACCTCGGGCAGCGCCTCGACGGCCTCGGGTGGCGTCGGCCCTTGCAACGGTGAGGCGACTTGATCGTCCGCCGAGGAGGGCAGATCCACCGCCGGTTGCGCTGGTTGTGCCGGTTCCGCCGGTTGG
>JAJTGU010000276.1 GCA_021297985.1 Rubrivivax sp. | reverse complement strand
GCTGGTGCACGAGCCCAAGATGCTGCTGCTCGACGAGCCCTTCGGCGCGCTCGACGCCTTCACGCGCGAGGAGCTCTGGTGCGCGCTGCGCGACCTGCACGCGGCGCAGCGCTTCAACGTGATCCTCGTCACCCACGACCTGCGCGAAAGCGTGTTCCTGGCCGACACGGTGTACTGCATGAGCCGGAGCCCCGGGCGCTTTGTCGTCAAGCGCGAGATCGACCTCCCGAGGCCGCGCGACCTGGAAGTGACCTACACGCCCAAGTTCACGGACATCGTGCACGAGTTGCGGGGCCACATCGGCGCCATGCGAAAACCCGGCACGGTGGTGGCCCAATGAAGCCCAACAAGACGCTCGAACGGTTCGCGCCGCTGATCCTGCTGGCGGTGTTCCTGCTGCTGTGGCAGGCCACGGTGATGCTGTTCAAGGTGCCGGAGTTCATCTTCCCCAGCCCGGCGCAGATCGCCAGCGAGTTCGTCGCCTTCAAGGGCCCGCTGATCGAGGCCGCCTGGAAGACCTTCTGGGTCACGATGCTGGGCTTTGCGCTGTCCATCGTCGTCGGCGTGATGCTCGGCTTCCTGGTCGGCTCCTCGCGCATGGCCTACGCCGCGCTGTACCCGCTGCTGGTCGCCTTCAACGCGGTGCCCAAGGCCGCGGTGGTGCCCATCCTGGTGGTCTGGTTCGGCATCGGCCTGGGCCCGGGCGTGCTGACGGCGTTCCTGATCAGCTTCTTCCCGATCACGGTCAACATCGCCACCGGCCTGGCGACGCTCGAGCCCGAGCTTGAGGACGTGCTGCGGGTGCTCGGCGCCAAGCGCTGGGACGTGCTGGTCAAGGTCGGCCTGCCCCGGTCGATGCCGTATTTCTACGGCTCGCTGAAGATCGCGATCACGCTGGCGTTTGTCGGCACCGTGCTGGCCGAGATGACGGCGGGCGACTCTGGCATCGGCTACCTGATGCAGAGCGCCGGCAGCCAGCAGCGCATGCCGCTGGCCTTTGCCGGCCTGGTGACGATCGGCGTCATGGCGATGGCGATGTACGAGCTCTTCTCCTGGATCGAGCGCCGCACCACCGGCTGGGCGCACCGCGGCTCGCAGGCCTCATGACGGAGGAGCAGGTCCGCCGCCACCTTCGCAGCGCGCAGGCGGTGGCCGATGCGGCGCAGGCCGCCGGCCACCACCCCTTTGGTGCCTTGCTTGTCGGTCCTGATGACGAGACCGTGCTGATGACGCAGGGCAACGTCGACACCGTGCGCCACGCCGAGAGCGAACTGGCGCGCGCGGCGGCGCAGCGCTACACGCCCGACGAACTCTGGCGCAGCACCCTGGTCACGACCGTGGAGCCCTGCGCGATGTGCACCGCCACCGCCTACTGGGCCCATATCGGTCGCATCGTCTACGGTGCCGACGAGAGCGAGCTCCGCGCGATCACCGGGGCACACGCCGAGAACCCGACGCTGGACCTGCCTTGCCGCGACGTGCTGGCCCGTGGCCAGAAGGCGGTTGAGGTTGTCGGCCCGGTGCCCGGGCTCGCCGAAGACATCCTCGCCGTGCACCGCGACTTTTGGGCTGCGCGGGGGTGACCGCCGCGGCTGAGGTTGCGGCGGAAGCCGCGGGCTCGGCAGCGGGCTCGGCAGCGGGCTGGGCCGCGTCGCTCGAGCTCGACGCCTGGCGCGACGGCGACACCACCCGTTCGCGCAGTCGCCATGTCGGGCCCTTGCGCCTGCTGAAGGCGCTGTACCCCGAGGGCCCTGAGGTCTGCCACCAGGTGCTGGTCCATCCACCGGGCGGCATCGTCGGCGGTGACCATCTGGACGTCGCCTTCGCGTTGGGTGAGTGCAGCCATGTGCTGTTGACGACCCCCGGTGCAACCCGCTGGTACCGCAGCGACGGCCGGCCTGCGCAGCAGCACGTGCGATTGACGCTCGCGGCGGGTGCGCGGCTGGAATGGCTGCCCTCCGAGACCATCGCCCACCCCGGCTGCCTGGCCACGAGCCGGGTGGAGCTTGATCTTGCACCCGGTGCCGAGGCGATGCTGTCGGAGCTGCTGGTGCTGGGCCTTCCGGCATCGGGGCAGCCGTTTGCCGGCGATGCCGACGGTTGCTTCGAGCAGCACCTGGCCTGGCCCGGGCGCTGGCTCGAGCGCGGCCGGATCCGGGCCGTCGACCGACTGCTGCTGGACAGCCCGCTCGGCCTGGGCGGTCAACCGGTGGTCGGAACCCTGGCCTTCTGCGCCCGCGATGCCGGCGACGGCACGCCAGCCGACACCGCACGCGCACTGGCGCGCCAGGAGGCTCTGGTCGAAGCCGCGCGGGCCATCGTCGACGAGAGCTCCGTGCCCGGATCGGCCGATGCCGCGCTGCGGGCCGGGGTGACCGGCGTTCACCCTGAGGTCACGCTGCTGCGTGTCGTCGCAGCCAAGGCAGAGCCGGCGCAGCGCCTGATGCGGGCCGTCTGGACCCGTTGGCGCGCCCTGGCCTGGCGCCTGTCCTCGGCGCCGCCACGACTTTGGCGCTGCTGATCAGGCGCAGAGCCCGACACGCCGCAGTCCCGGGCATGCCGTAAGCTGCGCGCCCGCCATGTACGCCTCCTACTTCGGTCTCGCCCGCGAGCCGTTTTCCATCGCCCCCGATCCGCGGTTCCTGTTCCTGTCCGAACAGCACCGCGAGGCCTTGGCGCATCTGCTGTATGGCGTCGGCGGGGGGGGCGGCTTCGTCCTTTTGACGGGCGAGATCGGCGCCGGTAAGACGACCGTCTGCCGCTGCTTCCTGCAACAGGTGCCGCCGCACTGTTCGGTCGCCTACCTGTTCAACCCGCAGTTCGACACCCGCGAGCTGATGGCGGCGATCTGCGAGGAGTTCGGCATCCCGCCGGTGCCTGAGGGCTCAGGACTCAAGGCCCAGGTCGATGCGCTGAACGGCTACCTGCTCGACCAGCATGCCCAGGGTCGCGCCGTCGTGCTGGCCATCGACGAGGCACAGGGTCTGGCGCCGTCGGTGCTCGAGCAACTGCGCCTGCTCACCAACCTCGAGACCTCGGAGCGCAAGCTCTTGCAGATCGTGCTGATCGGCCAGCCTGAGCTGCGCACGCTGCTGAAGCGGCCGGATCTCGAACAACTCGCGCAGCGGGTGATCGCGCGCTACCACCTCGGTCCGCTGAGCGCGGCCGATACGGCCGCCTACGTTCGTCATCGCATCCTGGTGGCCGGCGTGGCGCCTGCGGCGGCCGATGCGCCTTCGGCATCGCCCAGGCCGCGCTCCGTCGCGCCGCCGCTGCCGTTCGACGACGCGGCGCTGGCCGAGATCCACCGCCGCACCGGGGGCGTGCCGCGTCGCATCAACGTGCTGTGCGACCGGGCCTTGCTGGGCGCGTATTCACAGGGCCGGGCGCAGGTCGACGCTCGCATCGTTGCGCGCGCTGCCGCCGAGGTGTTTGCGCTTGACGAGGCGCCGGCCGCGCCGCCACCGGTGGCGCCACGGCGTTTCGGCTGGGCCTGGGCCCTGGCGGGTGGCGCAGGCGCGCTGGCACTGGCTGCCTGGGCGGTGTGGGTCGCCGGCTTGCAGGCGCCCGTGAGCGGTCTGCCGCCAGTGGCCGTGCCGACACCGGCGGCGGCATCCACACCGGTGGCCCAGTCGCAGGTGTTGCCGGCGACCGTGCCCGCCCAGGAGCCTCCGCCCGTGCAGGACCCCGCCGAGCTGCTGCTGCGGGCCTGGCGTGATCCGGCTCAGGCCCTGGCGGCGCTGGAGGCCGCCCACCGACTTGAAGATGCAGCCGACAACGCGGCGGCGCCGGACCGCAGCGCGACATGCAGTGACGCGGCCTTGCTTCGCTGCTGGCAGGGACGCGGCGGCTTGCCCGCGGTGCAACAGGCCGAGCGGCCGGCTCTCCTGGTGCTGCAGGGACGGGACGGTTCGCCGGCCTGGCTGCTGCTCACCGGCCACCAGGGCAGCGAGGTCCGATTGCGCGGACCGGGCGACATCGGTCCCGATGCGGCGTTCCGGGCGCCGATCTCGGTGCTGGCTGGGGTCTGGCGCGGCGAGTTCACCGTGCTGTGGCGCCCGCCCGCCGGCTGGCGCGAGTCGGATGCGCGGGCCGCCGTACCGACGCCAAGCTGGGCGGCCTGGCTCGACCAGTCGCTTCAAGCTCAGGTGCGTGCAGAAGCGGGTGTCCCCTGGCGCGAACGGGTGCTGGCCTTCCAACTGGCCCAGGGCCTGCCGGCCGATGGCCTGCCCGGGCCGCTGACCTTGATGCGTCTGCAGCGGCTGGCGGGCGATGCTCCGCCGGCACGCTGACGCCTGGCCCTGCGCACGATGTCCTTCATCCTCGACGCCATTCGCCGTGCCGAGTCGGAGCGGCAGGCCGAGTCGGTCGAAGCCGGGCGGGTGCCAGGCCTGCACAGCCGGACTGGCGATGGGCCGCCGGTCCCGCGGGCCGGTCCCGATCCTTCGCTGGAGGCTGGCGAGGCCATGCCGAATTCGGTCGGTGGATCGGGCCGGGTCGCCGGGACCCTGCCGATCGGTGTCGCCGGGGCGTTGCTGGTGGCTGTCGTGGCTGTCGTGGTTGTCGTGGTTGTCGTGGCTGTCGGGGTTGGGTTCGGCATTGGCCGGCTCTCGCCGAAGCCCGAACCTGTGGCCACGGCGGTGGCTTCGTCGCCAACGGTGGCCGCTCCCGCTGCGCCGCCGGCAGCCCTCGTGTCGCCCGAGCGTGCCGAACGGCCCGAACCGCGGCCGACCACGCTGCTGTTGCCGACCCCGGTGCTTGCTCCTTCGCCAATGCCAGCGCAGCCCGGCCCGGTGGCGATCCGCGATCTGCCCAAGCCCAGTCCACCAAGCTCAGCGTCGTCGGCGGTGCCGACCGGGGTCACCACGCCGGCACCGGCGGCAACACCCTGGGCCAACCTGCCCCCCGAAGTGAGGGGCCTGTTTCCACCACTGGCGATCGGCGGCTCGATCTGGTCGGACGATCCGCCCAGCCGGTTTGTGCTTGTGTCTGGACAGGTCGTGCGCGAAGGCGAAAGCGCGGCCGCGGGGGTGGTCGTCGAGCGCATCGGCCAGCGTTCGCTGATCGTGCGCTGGCGCGGCGAGCGTGTCGAATTGCCGCTTCCCTGAGGCGAAGCCGCGACAGGGCTCGCGCCTCTGCGCATGCGCCCGCGGCCATACTCTTGCCCGTGCCATGCGACAACCGACATCGAACACCATGAGGGACACAAAGTGGCACTGGGCCATTCGCGTTGTGGTCGGAGTTTCTGCATGCGTGGCCTTCTCGACCGCCTGGGCGCAGCAGACCTGGCTCGTCAGTCCGGCCGGCGGGCCGCTTCAACTGGTCGAGGCGGTACTGAAGGCGGCCGACGGCGACACGCTTGAGCTGGTTCCGGGCGAATACCGGACCGCCGGCCTGGTGCTTGACCAGCGCAAGCTGGTGATCAAGGGCGTCGCTCCTGGGGTGGTGCTGGTCGGCGAAGGCAAGCCCGTCAAGGAACGCGCGCTGCTGACCGTCAAAGGCGGCGCCGTCGTGATCGAGAACCTGAAGTTCATGGGCATGCGCAGCGACAACGGCGAGGGCGCCGGTCTGCGCTTTGAAGGCGGCGGCACGCTGACCGTGCGCGACTGCATCTTCCACGACAACGAGGTGGGTCTCGTCGCCCTCAACGCCGAAGCGGCCGAGCTCACCATCGAGCGCACCCAGTTCGGCATGGCGCCGCGTGTGGTCGGCGGCCTGCACCACCTGCTGGATGTCGGCCGCATCGCCAAGCTCGACGTGTCGGGCAGCCGCTTCCAGCAGGGCTTCGAGGGCCATCTGCTGCGCACCCGGGCCCGCGAGAACCTGATCCGCTGGAACCTCATCGTCGACGGCCCGCGCGGCGGCGCGAGCTACGAGATCGAGATCGCGCATGGCGGCCTGGCGACCCTGATCGGCAACGTCATCGGCCAGGGCGCCGAGAGCCAGAACCGGGTGATGGTCAGCTACGGCAGTGGCGACCGCAGCTGGGACCAGAACCGGCTGGTTCTCGCCCACAACACCTTCGTCAGCTGGGGCTGGCTGCCGGCGTGGTTCCTGCGGGTGCACGAGTCGCGGCTGCCTGCCGGTACCCGGGTCACGGCGATCAACAACCTGCTCGTCGGTGCCGGCCCGTTTGGCCTGGGCGTCAGCGGCCGTTTCGAGGGCAACCGCATCGCCAGCGAAGGCATGCTGCGCGACCTGGACACCTATGCCTTCGAACTCAAGCCGAACTCGACCTGGCGCACCAGCGGCATCGACCCGCGCAACGTCGACGGCATGGACCTGTCGCCGAAGAACGAGTTCGCGTGGCCGGTCGGCTTCAAGCCGATTCCGCCCGGGCGCGACGGCTGGGCGCCCGGAGCCTTCCAGCGCTGAGCCGGACTCGCGCCCGGCCGGCCACCCGGCCGGCCGGTGCGACACTGGCGGCCATGGACAAACCCGACCTGCACCCCGACACCCTGGCCGCCCAGGCCCTGGGCTGGATCGACGAACGTACGCGTGCCGTCGTGCCGCCGATCCACGTGTCGACGACCTACCTTCGCGACCCGGACAACCAGTACCGCTCGGGCCGGGTCTACGCCCGCGCCGACAACCCGGCGTTCGACCAGGCCGAGCAGCTTCTCGCGGCACTCGAACACGGCCACCAGGCGCTGCTGTTTGCCAGCGGCATGGCGGCCGCAACGGCGGTCTTCCAGGCCCTGGCCCCGGGCGACCATGTGATCGCGCCCAAGGTCATGTACTGGTCGCTTCGCAACTGGTTGATGGGCTTTGCAAGCCAATGGGGCCTGGAGGTCGAGCTCATCGACATGACCGAACCCGCGGTGCTGAAGGCGTCGCTCCGACCCGGCCGGACCCGGCTGGTCTGGATCGAGACACCGGCCAACCCGCTGTGGAGCGTCACCGACATTGCCGAGGCGGCGCGCATGGCGCACGAGGCCGGTGCCCTGTTGGCGGTCGATTCGACGGTGGCGACGCCGGTGCTGACGCAGCCGCTCCGGCTGGGCGCCGATGTGGTGATGCATGCCGCGACCAAGTACCTCAACGGTCACTCTGACCTGATTGCCGGCGCGCTGGTCCCGCGCGAGGACTCTGCGTACTGGCAGCAGGTGCGCAAGGTTCGGGCGCAGTTGGGCGGCACGCTCGGCAGCTTCGAGGCCTGGCTGCTGGTGCGTGGCATGCGCACGCTGCCGTTGCGGGTCCGGGCGGCCTGTGCAACGGCGCAGCGCGTTGCCGAGCACTTTGCCGCCGGTCACCCCCACGTCTCCGAGGTGCTGTATCCGGGTCTGCCGGGCTTTGCCGGTCACGCGGTGGCAAAGCGCCAGATGCACGGCGGCTTCGGTGGCATGCTGTCGATCCGCGTGCGTGCGGGTGAGGCTGCGGCGATCGCGACGGCGGCCCGGGTCAAGCTCTGGAAGCGGGCCACGTCGCTCGGCGGTACCGAAAGCCTGATCGAGCATCGTGCCAGCGTCGAAGGGGCAGGCACGCCTGCGCCGACCGACCTGCTGCGTCTGTCGGTCGGACTGGAACATGTCGACGACCTGATTGCCGACCTCGAGCAGGCCTTGGCTGCCGCCGGGGTGTGAGTCGGCATCGGCGGGCGTGGGTCTGCAGATGAAACCATGGCATGATCCAAGCCGTAACTGAGTTACATCACGGATCCCTTCCCATGGCCTTCGATCTTGTCCTGTTCGGCGGTACCGGCGACCTCACCTGGCGCAAGCTGATGCCCGCGCTGTTCCAGGCCTGGCGCCACGGCAAGCTGCCCGAGGGCGGCCGCATCCTCGCCGTCGCGCGCGACGAACGCAGCGACGACGAGTACAGGCGCTACATCCACGAGCGCTTTGCCGCGGTTGAAGAAGCCAAGCAGCCGACCGAAACCGAGTTTGCGCAGTTCGCCTCGCTGCTGCATTACCGGCGCATGGACCTCTCGCAGCCCGAGCACTACGCCGGGCTCAAGGGCTGGCTGGACGCCCGTGGCGCCGAGACCGTGGTGCTGTTCCTGGCCACCGCGCCCAACCTGTTTCCGGTGGTCGTCGAGCAACTCGGCCGCGCCGGCCTGAACGGCCCGCACGTGCGTCTGGTGCTCGAGAAGCCGCTCGGCCACGACTTGAAGAGTGCGCGCGAGATCAACCGGGTCGTCGCGTCGGCGTTCCGCGAAGAGCAGGCGCTGCGCATCGACCACTACCTGGGCAAGGCGCCGGTCCAGAACCTGATGGCGCTGCGTTTCGGCAACGCCTTGTTCGAACCGCTGTGGCGTCGCGACAGCATCGCGAGCATCCAGATCACGCTGGCCGAGACGATCGGTGTCGGCACCCGTGGCGACTTCTACGACCGCACGGGCGCGTTGCGCGACATGGTTCAGAACCACGCGCTGCAGTTGCTGACGATGATCGCGATGGAGCCGCCGCCGACCAGCGACGCCGACGCCATCCGCGACGAGAAGCTGAAGGTGCTGAAGTCGCTCAAGCCCTTCACGCCCGAGACCGTGCTGCGCGACGTGGTGCGCGGCCAGTACCGCAGCGGGGCCGCGGAGGGCCAGGCCGTCCTGGGCTACCTCGATGAGCAGAAGGTACCCCCCGACAGCCGAACCGAGACCTTCGTCGCCTTGCGCACCGAGATCCAGAACTGGCGCTGGGCTGGGGTGCCGTTCTACCTGAGGACCGGCAAGCGGCTGGCGGCGCGCGACGCCCAGATCGTCGTCAACTTCCGCCAGGTGCCGCACAGCATCTTCAGCGGCAGCGGGCCGGCCAACAAGCTCGTCATCAAGCTCCAACCTGAAGACGGCCTGGCCCTGCACATGCTCGCGCACAAGGGCGGGCGCAGCAGCGGGGGTGGCCCCGAGCTGCTCAGCGCGGTCTCGCTGGACCTGGACTTCGACCGCGCGTTCGCCACCGAACGCGTCGGGGGCTACGAGCGCCTTCTGATGGACGCCATCGCGGGCCGGCTCAATCTGTTTGTCCGCAGCGACGAGCAGGAGCAGGCCTGGAACTGGGTCGAGCCCATCCTGGAGGCCTGGAAGAACGACAGCAGCCCGCCGCGGCCTTACGCCAGCGGCAGCTGGGGCCCCGCGGCGGCCAGTGCGCTGATCGCACGCGACGGCTGTGTCTGGGCCGAAGAGGCCTGACCCGGGCAGAGTCGCCCCGATGCTCGAACGCATCCGCGCCGCGATACCCGCGCTGCCGCCCGCCGAGCAGCGCGTCGCGCGGCTGCTGCTGTCCGATCCACGCGGCTTTGCCGGCCTTCCGGTCACCGAGCTGGCGTTGCGCGCCTCGACGAGCAAGCCGACGGTCGTGCGCTTCTGTCGCAGCGTCGGCTACGACGGGCTGGCGGACTTCAAGCTCAAGCTCGCTGGCAATGTCAACGAGGGCGTGCCCTTCGTGCACCGTTCGGTCGACGACGACGACGGCGCGGCGGAGTTGATCGTCAAGGTCGTCGACAACGCCGTCGCGGCGCTGCTGCGGTATCGCAACGCAGCCGGGCACCCGGCGGTGGAGAAGGCTATCGCCGCGTTGGCGGCGGCTGGTCAGGCGGGTCGCCGGATCGAGTTCTACGGCGTCGGCAATTCAGGCATCGTGGCCCAGGACGCCCAGCACAAGTTCTTTCGGCTCGGCGTGACCTGTGCCGCGGTCAGCGACGGCCACGTCCAGGTGATGAGCGCGACCATGCTCGGCGAGGGCGACTGTGCCGTGATCTTCAGCAACTCCGGGCGCAGCCGTGACCTGCTCGATGTCGCCGAGATCGCGCGCAAGAAGGGCGCCACGGTGATGGCCGTCACCGCCAGCGCGTCGCCTCTGGCCCGTGAGGTGCGCTTGGGCGCCCATGGCCTGTTGCTGGCCGCGGATCACCCCGAAGACGCGGACCGATACAGCCCGATGGTCTCGCGCCTCTTGCACCTGATGATCGTCGACATCCTGACCACCGGTGTCGCGCTGCGCCTGGGCTCGGCGCGGCTGCGGCCGATGCTTCAGGAGATCAAGAAGAACCTGCGTAGCAAGCGCTATGCCGAAGTCGACACCAGGCGGTCTGTGTCGGGGAAGGGCAACAGCGACGCGACGCCATAGAGCGTGGCGAGCTGGGTGAGTTTTTCGGGCGCGGCGCTGATCGCAAAGCCACGCCCGGCGGCCTGGGCCAACCGGCGCGCGTGCAGCAGCCAGGCCACGAGCGAAGTGTCGAAGGCCTGGACGGCACCGGCGTCCACGACCAAGGGCTCGCCCGCGGGCAGCGCGGCGAGCGCCGCCTCGAGCTGGCGGACCAGGCCGCTGGTCTGGTCCAGTGTCGCGGTGGAGGGCAGGGTCAACGGCATGTCGGATCAGCTCTTGCCTGCGGCCTTGTTCTGATCCACCAGGCGCGTGATCAGTCCGT
>JAJTGU010000084.1 GCA_021297985.1 Rubrivivax sp. | reverse complement strand
CATCGAGATCGGCGACGGGGTCGTGGCATAGCGCTGCGAGAACACATCGGCACCGAAGCCGCCGTAGGCGCTGCCGCCCGGCAATGTGAACAGCGGACGCGACGCCTTCACGGACAGGGTGTTCAGATCGACCTTGGTGTTCGACTCCGGGCCCCTCAACACGGCCGAGGCCAGCTTGTCCGAAGGCGATCCCGTACCTTGCTGCCACGGGTCGAACGTGCCGTTGGCGATCAGGCGGTCCAGTTCGTTGCGGCTGGCAAAACCGCCGGCGAAGTTGTTGTCCTGCTCGTTCCCGGAGCGGGTATAGGAGACTTGGCCATCGAAGCCGAACAGCGAGCCTTCGACCCCCAGTACCAGGTGCGTGGCCTTGGTCTTGAAGTCGTTGGCACGCAGACCCGCGTCGCGCAGGCGCATCAAGTAGGTGACGCTGGTCACATCAGCGATGTTGAAGCCACGCGCTGCGGCAGTCGGGACGATGTAGCGGTTGAACAGCGTGCTGCCGATCGGCATGTCCAGCGGCTGTGCCGGCGGGGCGTAGCGACCGGTCATCACGACGTCGGAGTACAGCAGTTCGCCGAAGGCCGTCAGGTCCTTGCTAAGCTTGAAGTTTGCGCTGGCGTAGAAGTTCTTGCGCTCGGCCTCGGGCTTGGCTTCGACGGTGGCGGCGTAGTCAAAGCGGCAGGTGCTGCCCTGGCGGAAGGCGGCCGGGTCGGCGCCGCAGGTGGCGTTCGGCGTCAGGAACAGGGTCGGGTTGTAGAAGTCGAGGTCGCCGTCGTTGATCAGGACGTTCGGCGGATTGGCGTTGGCCGACAGCTGCCACAGGTAGAGCTTCTGGCCGTTGTGCTCGAAAGGCACGACACCGGTCTTGGAGAACTCGCGGTCCGAGGCCTTGATCCGGTCCTCCTTCTCGAACGAGGCACCGACCAGCACGTTGAAGCCGTCGCGGTCCAGGTCGCCGAAGCCCTTGGTGATGCTGGCCTGCGACTCCTTGCCGCCCTTCTTCTGCGGCATCACGACGCGCACGTCGACCGTGCCTTCGGTGCTGTTCTTGGTGGTGATGAAGTTCACCACGCCGGCAATGGCGTCCGAACCGTAGATCGCCGACGCGCCGTCGGCCAGGATCTCGACGCGCTCGATGGCGGCCAGCGGCAGCTGCTCGAGGTTGACGGTGGAGCCGGTGTTGAACGGCGCAACCCGGCGGCCGTTCAGCAGCACCAGCGTGTAGAGCTCACCGATGTTGCGCAGCGATGCGGTGGTCGTGCCACCGCCGCCGCCGTTGACCGTGTCCGAAGAGGCCGTGAAGCCCTGCATGGCCGGCAGCAACTGGACGAGGTCGCGAACGCTGGTCGCGCCGGTGCGCTGGATGTCAGCCTTGTTCAGCGTGATGACCGGCAGCGCGCCTTCAGCGGCAATTCGCTTGATCGACGACCCCGTGATCTCGATGCGCTGGGCATCCTGGGCCTGGACTGCAGATGCAGCAACCAGACCGGCCGATAGCGTGGCAACAGCCAGCGCGACTTTCGAACGATGGAACATTTTTTAGGGACTCCTACGTCTGCTTTTGGGTGATCAACTCCGGAAACCGAATCCTTTGGCGGCGCTTTTGGCCGCCCGGCACTGCCTCGATCAATGGCAGGCACAGCGTGGGGTCATTGTCCCGTCACTGAACGTCATGCCGCCCTGGGGGAAAGCCGAAAACGCTGCGCGCATGCCACAACTGTTGGCTGAGAGCAACGTGTCCAGAGGGGTAGGCGCAGGGTTGGCAGACAAAGAAAAAGCGGGCCGAAGCCCGCTTTGATGCGCCCCCCGTCACGCGGAGGGGTGCCGTGTCCGGTCAGAACTGGTACTTCGCCGAGAAACGGTACGCACGACCCAGCGGGTTGTGGAACCGGTCGTCGTAGGCACGGGCCTGGAAGCGTGCCTGCTGGTTGGTGAACGGCGGATCCTGGTCGAACAGGTTCTCGATGCCCAGCGACAAGGTCAGGCCCTTGATGCCCGTCCAGGTCACCGACGCGTCGGAGATGTTGTAGCTGCCGACCTCGTTGGTGTTGAACGGGGCGCGGTTGAACGGTGCACCGTTGGCGTTCTGGTCTCGGTAGCCGCTGATGTGGCGGTTGCCGAACGAGAAGCCCCACGAGGCCAGATCCCAGTTCAGGCGGATCACCTGGGTGTAGCGGATCACCGGGCCGCCGAACTGCGGGCTGTAGTTGCCCACGGGGTCGAACCAGCGGGCATCGGGCTCTACCTGGAACTCGTACTTGCGAACGTAGGACCCGCGCAGGCTGGCACCGAACCGGCCCAGCGAGGTGGCTCCGCTGTTCCAGGCGATCGTGATGTCCGCGCCTTCGGTCTTGGTGTCGCCCAGGTTCTGGTTGGTCTCGAGGATGTAGGCCAACGGATCGCGGCCGGGGGTCGCGCCGCGGCAGGCACCGATCGCCGCCTGGCGGGCCGCCGGGGCCTGCGAGCAACGCACGAACAGCCCTGCGTACTTGACCGGATCGCCGAAGATGGTCTGCTCGCCGAGCGTGCTGACCGAGTCCTGGATCAGGTAATGCCAGAAGTCCACGCCCACCGTCAGCGACGGCAGCGGCTGCACGACGACGCCGATGTTCCAGGCCTTGGAGGTCTCGGGCTGGAGCTTGTCGTTGCCGCCGGTCAGGCGCTGGAACTGGATGCCGCAGTCATTGGCCGGATCCGCATTGGCGGCCGGCACACCACCCGGGCAGAGCGTCGGGTCGTTGTAGCGGTTGCCGGTGAAGGTGGTCGCATTCGGCGCATACAGCGCGGTCAGCGTCGGCGCCGTGAAGCCCTCGTTGTACGAACCGCGGAACACCAGGAAGTTGGCCGGAGAAAAGCGGAAGGCGATCTTCGGGTTCGTGGTGTTGCCGAAGTCGCTGTACTTGTCGTGGCGAACCGACAGCGTGGCCTCGAGCATCTTGTGGAGCGGCAGGTTCACTTCCAGCGCCGCAGCGGTGACATCGCGGTCACCGATGCGGATCGCACCGGCACCCGCCAGACCCGAGCTGGCCGCCTGGCTGACCTTGGCGACATCGGTGCGGTACACCATCTCTTCCTTGCGGAACTCGGTGCTGACCGCCATCTGCACGTCGCCACCCGGCAGCTTGAACAGCGGGCCGGAAACCGCCGCATTCAAACTCTGCAGGGTGCCTTCGCCGTCCTGGACCTTGCCCAGAACCGAGTTCTGCTGAAGATAGGCCAGACCCGCAGCGGTCTGGGCGCCGAACGGGTTCAGCGGGGTCGGCGTGAAGTCGATCGACGGCGGCTGGCCAGCGACGTTGTTGCGGGGATCATCGCCGTCGCCACGAACACCGGCGATCAATGCCGTCGTGGTGGGGTAACCCTGCAGGAAGTAGTTCTCGACCACCGAGTTCGACCACAGGGCATGGGCCTGGTAGAACCAGTCGCCGAAGCTGCCCTCGGCGCCGAGAACGGCACGCTGGGTGACGTTTTCCTGCTTGCCCTGGCGAGCGCCCAGCGGCACGGTGCGCCAGTTCACGTTGACCGGTAGGTCGGCACGCAAGCCTGCGGGCGGGTTCGGCAGCTTGGACGGATGGAACGGAGACGCTGGCAGCACCTGCAGGCCACCTTCAGGCGACGGAGCGATCTGGGTCTGGACCGTGTTCACCGAACGGATGTATTCGGCATAGAGCAAGTGGTTGCCCAAAGAGAGGCTGCCCTTCAGCAGTCCACCGACCTGCTCCTGGATCGGCACGACCTGCGTGAACACCTGGGTGTCGGCGAAGCAGCGGGAGAACGTTCCGTTGGCTTCCGGAGCCGCAATCGACCCCAGCGGCAAGCAACCGGAAGCCGTCTGGTTAGGGGCAACGCCACTGACAACCAGCGTCGGGTTGAAGTTGCCGGCCGGGCCGCCGGGCTGGGTGTAGTTGGCCGGGAAGCTGGTCGGGCTCAGACCGTTGAAGCCGAGTTCCGGCTGGTACGACGTGCGCATGAAGTCGCGCGCGATGCCGCTCATCGGCTTCTGGTCGCGGTAGTTGAACGCGCCATAGATGTTCCAGCCGCTGCGCGTCAGGTCGCCCAGGCCGAACGATGCGTTCCCGGTGGTCACGTCGCCGCCACCGGCTTCGGTCTTGAGGTACGCCACATCGACCGAGCCGCCGCGGAAGGCGTTCTTCATCACGAAGTTGATCACGCCCGCCGTCGCATCGGTACCGTAGGTCGCCGAGGCGCCATCAGTCAGGACCTCGATGCGGTCGATCGCCGCCAAAGGGATCGAGTTCAGGTCGACGGCAACGCTGGAGAACGGGTTGCTGACCATGCGCTTGCCGTTGATCAGCACCAGCGTGGCACCGGCGCCAAGCGAACGCAGGCTGGCGTAGGCGGCCGCGCCGTTGGTGCCGCTGACCGAGCCGGAGGTGACCGTGCCGCTGGTGTTCTGGGTGATGAACTTGACGGCTTGCTCGGCGTTGGTGACACCGGCCTTGACGAGCTCGTCGGTGCGCAGGGTCGTGACCGGCAGCGCGGTCTCGCCTTCGATGCGCTTGATCAGCGAACCGGTGACTTCGATGCGCTGGGCCTCCTGGGCAAAGCTGGGCGTTGCCACGGCAAACGCGCCCAACGTGCCGATCGCGGCCAAAACGCCGGTGCAGACCTGGGTTCTCTTGAACATGAGGAACGATCTCCTGAGAAAAGTGAGGGCTCGGAACTTCAATTGCCCAGCAGGAAAAGCCGGCGCTGACAAACGGCGCCACCCTTCGGGGCATGGGACATGGTTGCGGATTGTCACGTTGCCCGTTTTCGGTCTCGCCCTCGGGTCATCCCTGATGACCGGGAACTTGTGACGCCAAACCTGCAATGCGCCTTTCCTGGAACCAGGAAAGTTGTTCATAGTCAACAACTTGGCCGACACCTACCCACTTCGCAACACCGCGAAACATGGCACTGGCACGGGTTTGCGATGAGCGAAGGCTCGCGATGTCGTTGGCACCATGCAACAGTGCGTCACCGATACCCGCCACCGCAGGCAGGCTATGCCCTTAAGCGCGGGACCGCCGCGAGCAGTTCACGGGTGTAGGCCTGCTGCGGCTGGCCGAAGACGGCGTCGGCTGGACCCTGCTCGACGATCAGGCCGCGCTGCATCACCGCGACCCGATCAGCCAGGTGTTCGACGACCGCCATGTTGTGGGTGATGAACAAGTAGGACAGCCCGAATTCCGCTTGCAGCTCGCGCAGCAGGTTCAGGATCTGCGCCTGGACCGAAACGTCGAGCGCCGAGGTCGGCTCGTCGCAGACGATCAGATCGGGCTGCACCGCCAATGCACGCGCAATGGCGATGCGTTGACGCTGGCCCCCGCTGAACTCATGCGGCCAGCGCTCCAGCGCGTCGCGGCGCAGGCCGACCTGATCCGCCAGCGCTTGCAGCCGGGTCAGGCGGGCCGAAGCATCAAGCTCGGGGCGCAGCGCGATCAGGCCCTCTTCGAGAAGCTCCTGCACCCGCATGCGGGGGTTCAGCGACGCAAACGGGTCCTGGAAGATGATCTGCACCCGACGGCGGGCCTCGCGCAGGGCATCGCCTTGCAGCGCAAACAGGTCCTGCCCGGCCAGCACGGCCTTGCCCTCGATCGTGGCCGTGGCGCGCAGCAGTTGCACGATGGCCTTGCCGGTGGTCGTCTTGCCGCAACCCGATTCGCCGACCAGCGCCAGAGTCTCGCCCTTCGCGACGCTGAAGCTGACGCCACCGACGGCGTCGAAGAAGGTCTTCGCACCCCCGAGCCAGGACCGGCTGAGCGGGTATCGGACCTTGAGATCCTGAACATCGAGCAGCGGCCCCCTTTCGGCCGTCGACCGAGGCATCGGCCTGGCCCCCTCGCCCGCGAGCGGGAGAGGGCTGGGGTGAGGGTGGTCTCCTGCACCATCCTCGTACAACCAGCACCGCACCGAATGCCCCGCCGCCACCGCGCGCAACTCGGGCACACGATCCCCGCACGACGGCATCGCCTGTGCGCAACGCGGCGCGAACCGGCAGCCCGCGAAGTCCTGGTGCAACGGCGGCACCGTGCCGGCGATCGCCCGCAACGGCTGCCCGCGATTGCCGCCCCCGGGCAGCGCCTGCAGCAGGGCTTGCGCGTACGGGTGCTTCGGGGCGCGGAAGAACGACGCGGCGTCGGCGACCTCGACGATCTGCCCGGCATACATCAGCGCCACGCGGTGCGCCATGCCGGAGACGACGGCCAGGTCGTGCGTGATGAGCAGCAGCCCCATGCGGCGCTCGCGCTGCAGGTCCTTGAGCAACTCAAGGATCTGGGCCTGGATGGTGACGTCAAGTGCCGTCGTCGGCTCGTCGGCAACCAGGAAGTCCGGCTCGGT
>JAJTGU010000058.1 GCA_021297985.1 Rubrivivax sp. | reverse complement strand
GACCTCACCGCCGTGACGCCGGCGCTGGACCTGTTCGACACCGACTGGCCGATCTGGACCTACAGCGAACTGGTCGCGCCGGCGAAGTTCGTGCACGACGAGCCCACGCGCTGCGGCCATGCGATCTCGTCGCT
This sequence comes from Rubrivivax sp., assembly GCA_021297985.1. Classification (GTDB taxonomy): domain Bacteria; phylum Pseudomonadota; class Gammaproteobacteria; order Burkholderiales; family Burkholderiaceae_C; genus Rubrivivax. Next base: position 6,545 of record JAJTGU010000058.1, on the reverse strand, counting down.
GGTGTCGGGTGGCTGCATCGTGTCGGGGACCGAGCTGCGCCAGTCGCTGCTGTTCACCGGCGTGCGCACGAGTTCGTTCTCGCACATCGAGGAGGCGGTGATCCTGCCGCACGCCCGCATCGGCCGCCATGTGCAGTTGAAGAAGGTCGTCATCGACCGCGGTGTCGTCATCCCCGACGGTCTGGTGGTGGGCGCGGACCCCGCGCTCGACGCGAGCCGCTTCCGCCGCACCGACAAGGGCGTGTGCCTGATCACCCAGCCGATGATCGACCGACTCTGAGCATGCCGCATCGTCGAAAGGGCGGCGCGGACCGCTCCCTTGCGGTGCTCGGCGTGGCCTCCGAGCTCTACCCGCTGCTGAAGACCGGCGGCCTGGCCGATGTGACCGGTGCCTTGCCGGGCGCGCTGGCGCCGCTGGGCGTGCAGGTCCGCACGCTGCTGCCCGGTCACCCGTCGGTGATGGCGGCACTGCACGACCCGCAGACCGTGGCCGAATGGCCGGCCTGGTTCGGCGGCCCGGCGCGTCTGCTGGCCGGGCGCAGCTCGGCCCTGGAGCTGCTGGTGCTGGACGCTCCGCACCTGTACGCGCGCCACGGCAACCCCTACCTCGACAGCGCCGGACGCGACTGGACCGACAACGGCGAGCGCTTTGCGGCGCTGGCCTTTGCCGCGGCCCGCGTCGGCTGGGGCGAGCTCGCGGGCTACGCACCCGATGTCGTCCATGCCCACGACTGGCAGGCCGCGCTGGTGCCGGCCTACCTGCATTACCTGGGCGCCGGCAAGCGCAGGCCCGCGACCGTGCTGACGCTGCACAACCTCGCGTTCCAGGGCCAGTTCAAGGCCGACCTCTGGAGCCGCCTGGGCCTGCCCGCCGAGGCCTTTGCGATGCAGGGGCTCGAGTACCACGGCGACGTCGGCTACCTCAAGGCCGGCATCCACTTTGCCGACGCCATCACCACGGTCAGCCCGACCTATGCCCGCGAGATCCGGACGCCGGCCGGCGGCATGGGCCTGGACGCCATGCTGCGCTGGCGCGACAGCGCGGTCAGCGGCATCGTCAACGGCATCGACACCGAGGTCTGGAACCCGCTGACCGACCCCTTGCTGGCCGAGCGCTACGACGCCACCACGCTGCCCAGGCGCCAGGCCAACAAGCGTGCACTCGAGTCCCGCCTGGGCCTGCCGGCCGACGACTCGCCGCTGCTGTGCATGGTCAGCCGCCTGACGACGCAGAAGGGCATCGACCTGGTGGCCCAGGCGCTGGATGCGCTGGTCGGGTCCGGGGTGCGGCTGGCGGTGCTGGGCAACGGCGACCTGGCGCTCGAGGATGCACTGCGGGCCGGCGCTCAACGCCATCCGCAGCGCGTCGCGGTGCACATCGGCTACGACGAAGGCCTGTCGCACCTGATGCAGGGCGGCAGCGATGCGATCGTCGTGCCCAGTCGCTTCGAGCCTTGCGGGCTGACCCAGCTGTATGGGTTGCGCTACGGTTGCGTGCCCGTGGTCAGCCGCGTCGGCGGCCTGGCCGACACCGTGATCGACGCCAACGACGCGGCCGTCAAGGCCGGTGTCGCGACCGGCGTGCAGTTCTCCGACGTCAGCATCGAAGGCCTGCTCGACGCCGTTCGGCGGACCGTGGCGCTGTATCGCCAGCCCGCGGCCTGGCAGCGCCTGCAGATCGCCGGCATGCGCGCCGACGTCGGCTGGCAGACCTCGGCGGCCGAGTACGCGGCCCTTTACCGGCGGCTGGTCCGCCCCCAGGAGCCTGCATGAAGCGCACCGTCGCCACCGCCCCGATCGCCGGCATGAAGCCCGGCACCAGCGGCCTGCGCAAGAAGGTCACCGAGTTCGCGGCCGGGCACTACCTGCCCAACTTCGTGCAATCGGTGTTCGACGCCGTGCGGCCCGAATCCGGATTCGCCGGCCAATGCCTGGTCGTCGGTGGCGACGGCCGCTTCTACAACCTCGAGGCGATCCAGGTCGTCATCCGGATGGCGGCGGCCAACGGCTTTGCGCGCGTGCTCGTCGGGCAGGGCGGCATCCTGTCGACGCCGGCCGCCAGCTGCGTGATCCGCCAGCACGCGGCCTTTGGGGGCCTGATCCTGTCGGCCAGCCACAACCCCGGTGGGCCCGATGGCGACTTCGGCATCAAGTTCAACGGCGCCAACGGCGGGCCGGCGGCCGAGAAGGTCACCGACGCGATCCATGCCTGCACGCTGAAGATCGCCGAGTTCCAGACCACCGACGGGCCGGACGTGGACCTGTCGCGCATCGGGCGCCAGTGGGTCGAGGCGATGGAAGTCGAGGTCATCGATCCGGTGGCCGACTACCTGGCGCTGATGCAGCGGCTGTTCGACTTCGACGCGCTGCGGCGGCTGTTCGCGTCGGGCTTCACGCTGGCCTTCGACGCGATGCACGCCGTCACCGGTCCGTATGCCCATGCCATCTTCGAGCGCGAACTCGGCGCGGCCCCCGGCTCGGTGCGCAACGGCACGCCGCTGCCGGACTTCGGCGGCCATCACCCGGACCCCAACCGGGTCCACGCCAAGGACCTGTACGAGCTGTTGATGTCGCCGCAGGCACCCGACCTGGGCGCTGCCTCCGACGGTGACGGCGACCGCAACCTGATCATCGGCCGCGGGCTCTTCGTCGCGCCATCGGACTCGCTGGCGATGCTGGCAGCCAATGCCCACCTGGCCCCGGCCTACCGCGCGGGCATCGTCGGCATCGCGCGCTCGATGCCCACCAGCGGTGCCGCCGACCGGGTCGCGCAGGCGCTGGGCGTGCCCTGCTACGAGACCCCGACCGGCTGGAAGTTCTTCGGCAACCTGCTCGACGCCGGCAAGGTCACGCTGTGCGGCGAAGAAAGCGCCGGCACCGGCAGCGACCACGTGCGCGAGAAGGACGGCATCTGGGCCGTGCTGCTGTGGCTGAACATCCTGGCCGTGCGCCGCCAGAGCGTGCGCCAGGTCGCGCACGAGCACTGGGCCCGGTTCGGCCGCAACTACTACACCCGCCACGACCACGAGGACCTCGACAGCGCCATCGCCCAGGGCTTGATGCGCGACCTCGCGGCGCAGCTGCCGTCCCTGCCCGGCACCATGCTCGACGGCAAGGTGGTGGCGATGGCCGACGACTTCAGCTACGTCGACCCGATCGACGGCAGCGTTTCGTCCGGCCAGGGCCTGCGCATCGGGTTCGCCGACGGCTCACGCATCGTCTACCGGCTGTCGGGCACGGGCACCTCGGGGGCGACGTTGCGGGTGTACATCGAGCGCTTCGAGCCCGACGCGTCGCTCCACGACCAGGAAACCCAGGCCGCCCTGGCCGACCTGGTGGGCCTGGCCGACCGACTGGCCGGCATCCGCGAGCGCACAGGACGACAGACGCCGAGCGTGATCACCTGAGCCGAGCCGGCGCCGAAGCCATGTTGATTCGCCTGATCTACCTGAGCCGTGCCGTGGATCCGCAGACCCATGCGCTGACCGAGGCCATCCTCCGCAAGGCCCACGTCTGGAATGCCGAAAACGGCATCACCGGCGTGCTGTGCGAAGGGCAGGGCGTGTTTCTTCAGGTGCTGGAAGGTGAGCGCGCCAAGGTGACGCGGCTGTACGCGCGGATCTTTGCCGACCCCCGCCACCAGGATCTGGAGTTGATCCATTGCGAGACCATCGCCGAGCGGCGCTACGCGCAGTGGTCGATGGCGCGTGTCAGCCTGTCCGATGTCGATCCGCAGACCAGGATCGAGTGGCCAGAGTTCGACCCCTATTCGGCCCATGGCCAGCGGATCATGGCCCGCATCGACGCCCTGGTCGAAAAGGGGCGTGTGGTCGACGTGCCGCCGGCTCATGGGGTGCCGAGTTAGCGGCGACCCGCGCCACAAGATTGCGACTGGCGGGCGCCGTTCTTGCGACTGACCTGGACACGGATGCCCGTGGGATCGAAGGGCGTGGCTGCAACCCCGTGGGGCGTGATCCCGTCGATGTCACCTTGGCAGGCCTGCTTGTGAAGCCGGGGCGCGAGCGACGACCGCTTTGCGGCAAGCCAGTCTCGTTGGCTTCGGCGTGCTGTCGACCCTGGGCGGTCATCCGCCGATAAGCATTGCCGACCGGAAAGCCGACGATGGGCCGACTGCCAAACCCTCGGCCGCCTTGCAAGCCCTGCGCGAGCCCTCAATCGACTGTACGAAACTGGACGACTCTGCTGGCATTGGAGACCTCCGTTCCGCAAGGGTCGTGGGTCATCAGATCCCGACATACTAGGGCAGGCCCAGTCAGCAAGAAGGCCAGACGCGTCAACACAGTTGCTGGTAAGCGCAAACGTTCGACCCGATACTGACGCCACCCGATACCGGGCCTTGCCCGTTGCCGAGCAGGTGGTTTCCCCGGTAGCCCGCCGTCGGTTGCAACGCAAGGCCAACCGAGCCGTTGCCCGTCACGATGTTGTCGATTACCAGATCGCCGCCGACGATGCCAGTGCCCCCGTTGCGCCAGACGAGGTTGTCTCTGATGACGTTCACGCTGACGCCACCTTGGCCGCCGCTGGTGCTGATGATCATGCCGCTGAAGCTGTTGTTGAACACCTTCGTGTCGCGGATCTCGACCGCGCCCCCGACCTGCACTTCGATGCCGTAGCCGGGGAACCCGTTGATCGAGCCGTTCTTGAGCGAGAAGGCCCCAGAGCCGGTTCCCGCGTCATGCACCCACACGCCTGTCACCGTGCCCGCGCCGGAAACGGGTGGCGTGCAACTCTGGCCGGTCGGCGAACACGAGGCACTGCTGCTGATCGAGTAGCCATTCAAGTCCAGGCTGACGCTTCCGCCCGTGCTGACATCAATCCCCGACTTGCCCAGCGGCGCGACGAGGTTACTGGCCAGCCGATAGCTTCCTGGTGCGGTGATCTTGTACGGGAATCCCCCCGCCGCATTCACCCGGGCCTGATCGATCAACACCACGCCATCAACGGCAGCGGCGGTGCCCATGAGGCCAAAACTGGCCACCGCAATGGCGACAACGGCAGAACGCTTGCCAACGAACGAGTGCATGATCTTCTCCAGTCAACTTGAAGGCAGGGCTGCTCAATCACCGCGGTGCGCAGGCCCCGGCGAGGCAGAGCGGGGCTATGGAAGAGAGGCTTGGCGCCGCCGCTCGCGACGCGCCAGCAACGCCAGGGGCAAAGCCAGAAGCGCCAGCGTGGACGGTTCGGGTACATCGCTGGGCACGAGGTAGCCCTGTACCTCGTACTGGATGAAGACACCGTCCATGTTGGTGTACTGGCCGGTGATGTCGAACCGCGTGGATGCATAGGCTGCGATGTCTGGCAGGCCGGAGGGCAGGCCATCGCCGGTGATGGCCATGCCAGTGGGGTCGATCAAGGTCATCGCCATCGTGAAGTAGTCACCCAGTCCGCCGGCACTGCCTTCGGATGCGAACACCGTGTAGTAGTCCGGCATGCCTGCCGCGCCATCGACCACGGAAATGTTGACTGTTCTCATGACCGGAAACAGGACGGAGCCGAGCACCGCCGCCAGGCCATAGGTGCCGCCCGTCACGGTGTACGAGCCCTGATCCGGTGACGGGTTGCTGTCCGGAGTGGCCGTGTCGGTGTTCAGGTAGGAGTAGAGCTCGGTGCCAGCCTGCACGGCACCGCTCAGGGGGTCGAAGGGGTCGAACACCGCGAAGTCCACCACCCCGCTGAAGTTCAGCGTGACCGGCGCAGCCACGGCAGCGCTTGCCCCAGCCAAGCCCACAAGCACGGACATCGCGTTCACCGTATTGCACAGGCGCTTCATCTCTCTGCCCTTGAAACTTGATGAGAGCGAGTGTGTTGCCATCACTGGCGAGGATTCTGTGCGTTGCCGAACATAGTGACCACTCTTTGCGGTTCAGCTCTGGCCCCCCGCTGACGAGCGCTTAGCCTGGGTGACGGTGAACGACTCTGTCGTATGCAATGGTGGTCGTTGTCGGCCCGTTGTGCCTCCCGGCACATACGAGCCAGCTCCGCAGCAGTGACTTGAAGGATGGATCCGCGCCGGGGGGTATCAACGGATCGCTCTCGTACCCTGAGAATCCGTCGATCCGCCGTTGGTGCGTCGAAGGTGAGGTGCCCGCAAACAGGCGTTCGTGAGTGGCGGTTCCTGGCCGGGTGCCGGTACCGACGAGAGGCCGCTTCCTGGCAATCCCGTCTCGATGGAAAAGTCTGCGCGCGGGCAACAACGTTTGGCGCGCATGCAGGCCAATCTCAGTAACCCGGGCAGCGCCTTCAAACACTCGGTGGCGTCGCCTGTCCCTCAGTCCGTGTCGGGGCGCATGGTCGACGCGCCGTGGTCACCTGCAGCCGGAGCTGACCCCGCCATGGCCAGCGCCAGCGGTCGTTGCCGAAGGCTCGGCTAGAACAACTCGCCTTGTCCGTCGGGCACGGGCCGTGTGCGACGCCTGGGGACTGCCGACTGGGCCAGTCCGCTCTTGCGTGAGCCGTGCTTGTGCTGGATCGCGCTGGCCTCGGCGTGCGCCGCGTGCGTCTTGCGCAGGCCGTAGAGCTTGTCT
>JAJTGU010000260.1 GCA_021297985.1 Rubrivivax sp. | reverse complement strand
GCGCACACGAGCCTCGCTGTGGAAGCCGTTCACGCCAGTCGATGCGCAGACGGGTACGTCGCCGGGCTGTCTTGCGCCGCTGGGCAGGTCAAAACCACGCTGCAGAAACAATGCTTCTCCCAGGGTGCCGCGAGTCCAGGCTTCAGGTACCCCGTCCTTCACCGGCACCAATTCATGGCCGGGAAAGCGCAGGTGCACGAACCACTCGCGATACAGGCGGCAGGCAGCGTCCTCAAGAAGCGAGATTCTTCGCTGGTTGACGGCGATCAGGTCGTCGTAGCCAGACAGCACCTGCGCGACTTGGCGTTGCACGGCCATGCTGTCAGGCACCAAGACATCGCAGTCACAGATTCGCTTTGGGGCTGTGTGGCGCACTGTTGCGCCGGTCGCCGAACCTCTCACTTGGGCGCGGTAGTCAGGTGAGTTGAGCAGGAAATACAGGAAGTCCTTGTCAATGAGTGCGCCCGGTAGGTACTCGACCAAGCCAAGCCGCTGGTTGTGCAGAAAGCGGTCATCTTCAGGAACCACTAGTGCGCCGCCGAGGATTGGCGCGGCCTGGATGAGGTCCGTCATGACGACTAACATGTCGCCAGTCTTCATCAAGTATTCGGACGGGAACTCACCGGTGTAGAACTTCTCTTTACCGGGACGGAGCTTCAGCCCTCCCGTTTCGTATGCGTTGCCAGGCGTGAGCAGGATGTACTTGCCTGAGTCGGAAAAGTGCTCGCCCTTGAATGCCCACCCATGCTTGATGGTGACGAATTCACCAAGTTTGCGTATCCGCCAACTCACGCGAGCAACTCCTCGAAGTTGTTCGCAATCCGCCTGGCCAGTTCGACAGCTTTTTCGTTCAGTTCAGCCAACTCGGAATGGATGCTACGCAGGCTTTCGGTGAAGTCCTCTTCGTCTCCCTCATCGGCCGCCGCCACGCCTACATAGCGCCCCGGAGTGAGCGAGTAATCGTTGGCGGCGACCTCGTCGAGTGTGACGATCTTGCACAGCCCCGGTACATCTCCGAAGATGCCATCTGGAAAGCGGCTTTGCAGCCAATGAACCTGGTGGATGAAGTACACGGCCTGCTTCAGGGCCTCCAGCACCTCGTCGCGAACTGTCGCCGCCTCGTTCTTCTTGGCGTCCGCCGCCAGCAGCGCACGCCGTGCCTCGCGGACTGCCTTGCCGTCCCAGGCCTGGCTGCTGCGGGCACGCAAGGTCTTCTCGGCCCGGTCCAGCGATTGCAGCGCCTGCTTGTGGCGCGCTTCCAGCGCCTTGGCCAGCGCCTTCAGCGGCGCCGCCAGCAGGTCCAGCACCGCCTGTAGCTTGACCTGGCTCGCGTGGCTGTCAGGGTCAGTGCCAGCGATGGCCGCACGCGCCTGTTTGCAGGCCTTCAGCGTGTCGGCGATGGCGGTCGAAACCTCGGTCGCTGCCATCGCCAGCTCCAGCTCGGCACGGAGGGCCTCCAGCACGGCCGGTTCGATGTGCGCTGCCTCGTCCAGGCCCTCGTTCAGCTCCGCCAGCGTCGCGCCCTCGGCGAAGGCCTGCAGCGTCTTCAGCAGCGTGGCCACCGCGGCGCTGTCGGCTTCGATGCGCGCCGGCAGCGCGGCCAGCCAGTCGTCCACCTGCTGGTGATAGCGGCCGATGAGCGCGACGAACTTCTCCGTCTGCCCGCGGTAGAGCCAGGTGATGGCGGTGAGGTTGGCCAGCTGCTCGTCGGTGAACACGTGCGAGCGCGCCGACACCACGTGGTAGACGTTGCGCGCGTCGATCATCAGCACCTGGTCCAGCAGGTCCTCGGGCTTGCCCTTGTCGAAGAACCACAGCGTGCAGGGCAGGCTGCGCGTGTAGAAAAACTTGGTGCCGATGGCCACCATCACGTCCACGTGGCCGCTCTTCACCAGTTGCTCGCGGATGTCGCGGTCCTTGTTGCCCGCGTCGGACGCGCTGGACGCCATCACGAAGCCGGCCCGGCCGGTGTCGTTCAGGTAGCTGTAGAAGTACTGGATCCACAGGCTGTTGGCGTTGGAGATGGCGCCGGTCTTGGCGTTGGTGCCCGGCAGGCCGAAGGGCAGTCGCAAGCCCTCGCCCACCTGAGTAGCCGCCTTCTTGGTGTCCACGCCGTCCACGTTGAACGGCGGGTTGGCCATCACGAAGTCGCAGCGGCCCACCAGGTGTTCGGCCTGGTCGTAGAAGGTGTTGCCCTGCACGATGTTGGACGCATCCAGCCCATGCACCACCAGGTTCATGCGCGCAAGCTTGGTGTTGGTGTCGCTCTTCTCCTGCCCGTGGAAGGTGACGGCATCGTTGGCGGCTCCATGGCGCACATGGGCGATGAAGTGGCCGGTCTGCACGAACATGCCGGCCGAACCGCAGGCCGGGTCGAACACCAGACCGTGGTCGGGCTCGATGAAGTTGACGATGGTGCGCACGAGGGACGGCGGGGTGAAGAACTCGCCCCCTTCCTGCGCGCCGGTCATCGCGAACTTGTTCAGGAAGTACTCGTAGATGCGGCCGAACACGTCGCCGGTGGCGGCGCGGATGGCGGGGCGGTCGAAGATCTTCACCAGCCCGGCCAGCAGCTCGGGCTCGAAGGCGGCATAGCCTCGCGGCAACGCGCCGGCCAGCACTTCGTAGTCGGCCTCGATGCGGTCCATCGCGCCGTCGATGATTTCGCCGATCTTGGCGCCTTCGGGCAGGCCGGCGATGCGGTCGAAGCGTGCCTGCTCAGGCAGGTAGATCGCCGCCTTGCCCTGGAAGCCGAGCTTGATCAGTTCCTCGCGCTGCTTGGCGGGCACCTTGGCCGGGATGTCGGATTCGATCTCAGGCAGGAAGGCCTTGAAGCGGTTGTCGGCATGGCGCAGGAAGATCAGGCCCAGCACCGGCATCGCGTACTCGGCAGCGGTCAGCTTGGAGTTGGCGCGCAGCTGGTCGGCCGCCTCCCAGAGTTCGTTTTCGAGTTGTTGGATGTTCGTCATGTGCGCGCTTGTGACTTGAGGCAGGCTACCCCAGCAACTGCTCGATCGAGCGCATTGGCACGAATAGGCGGCTCGGCTGGGTCTGCAAGGGGATGAATCCGTAGTGTCGGTAGAACGCGGCGGCGCTTTCGTCCTTGGCATCGACGACTACCGCCATCGCGGCAATCTGGTCAGCATGGGCCAGGCTGCGGTGCAAGGCATCGAGGAGCAGGTGTTCCCCAAGCCCCTGGCCCTTGGTGGATTGATCGACGGCCAGCCGGCCCAGCAGGGTGACGGGGAGCTGCGGATAGCGCGGCAGCTTGCGGGCCAGTTCGTCCGGCAGGTCGGTCAGCGTCAGCGCCGAGGCCGACAGCGTGTAGTAGCCGAGGACAACGGTGTCGGGCAGCCGGACGGCGACGAAAGGCGCCGCCACGCGCTTGTCCGCGTCTTGCCTGGCCTGCTGCTTGAGGTAACGGTCGAGCGCCTCCGCGCCGCAGTGAAAGGCCGTTCGGTCGTGCTGTCGACCCAAGGGCTCGACAGTGATGCTGGTCAAGGTCACCGGCTATGCGCCGGTGCGTTGGCGGTAGGCCTTGGCCGCGCGCTTCAGGCGCGCGTTCGGCTCCGGCGGTTTCAGCAGGGCTTGCACGAAGGCCAGTTGCTCTTCGCGCGACAGGCGGATCGACTCGTGTTCGGCAATCACCCGACGCGCGGCGTCCTGCGCGCTGGCGACGACGAACTCGCTGAGCGTGCGGCCGGAAAGCGCCGCCGCTTGTTGGAGCAGGCCTTTCTGCGCCGCGGACACACGGGCTTCGAGCCGGGCGTCGCGCGTGGTGTCGGGGGTGTCTTGAGTTGCCATGGTTCTCTCCCTGCCACAAATGTACGGCGTATGTCCGTACGCGGCAAGGGACGCCAGCAAACACAAAGCCCTGGTCGAGTCAACGATCCGGGGCTCTCTGCGGGGCCGAACGGGGCGTCCAAGGACGCCCCGGGGAGCACGTCACATGTGGTCGATCATCACATGGAAATCGCACCTAAGTCCGCGTCGCATAACGCTCCGGCCCCGCTGGCACCCTCCAATTTCCGTCAAAGGACCCTCCATCGGAAATCCTCCAACTTTCATAGGTGGGGCCAGATGCACGTTTGTCACTTGGCCGAACACTGAGCAGGATCGCCGCCAATGTAGCAGGACCGCCCTTGCCTTCAAACGGCTGCATCTGCGCACTCGCCACAACCTTTAGTCCGGAGCAACCCAGTCTTCCACCATCAGTCCCTCGACGCGCTGGAACTCGCGGGTGTTGTGCGTTACCAGCGTCGCGCTCTCGGCCAGAGCGTGGCAGGCGATCCATAGATCGTTCGCACCGATCGGCGTGCCGGCGTCCTTCAGACGCGTGAACTGCTCGGCGCAGTGCTCGCAGATGGCAGGGCCCGCCGGATACAGCACCGCCACTTGTCGGGCCAGGGCTTCCAGCCGGCGAAGGACCTCCGGCTTCCTCGTGCTGCGCTCGGCGCCCTTCAGCAGTTCGGCCCAAGTCACGAAGGACATGCACAGCCGGGCATCCTCCGGCAGCGCATCGACCCGTTGCGCGATGGCGGGCGGCTGGTTCTTGATCAGGTAGATGAGGACATTGGTGTCCAGCACATAGATCACAGTGCCTCGCGCTCCTGCAGCGGCTGTTGCCGGGCCCGCTCAGTCTCCAGTGCTGCGATGAAGGCCACGTCCGCCTCGCCCACGGCGCACAGGGCATCGAGCAGCGCTGCGCCGCGTTCGGCCCGCAAGGGATGGATCACCAGATCGCCCGACTCGTTGCGAGAAATGCTCACACGGTCGGTGTCGAGCCGGAACTCCGCAGGAATGCGCACCGCCTGGCTGTTGCCGTTGTTGAAGACTCTGGTCGTAAGCGTTTCCACGTCGCACTCCGTGTGTGTACGTCGACGTGTGTATTTTCGCCCAGGCACCGCCAGAGTGCAACTACGCCCAGAGACCCTGCCGGTGCACGCCCAGTGACTTCGCAAGCTTCGAGACGTTGCGCCACACAGCCCTGGCGGCAACGCCCTCCTTCGCCGCGGCTTCCTCCACGGCCATCACCACCAGGGGCACCGGCGCCTCGTCAAGCAGGTGCGTCAGATGGGACGCGTAGCCCTTCGGTACGCTGCCGCTGACCAGCGCGTGACCGAGCGTGTTGGGCGGCACCTCCTGGACGTAGCTCACGCTGGCGTTCTTCGCCGCCATCCACAGGCCCCGCTTCCGAGCGCGCGCTGCCTGGGTGGGCGGATCGAGGTCCAGCCCCAGCACGGCCAGCACCTGGGCCACCCGGTTGAATCCCAGATCGCTCAGAGTGCCCGCTTCCAGGCCGACCAGCGTCTGCCGCGAAAGCCCGCTCAGTTGCGCAAGCCGGGACTGCGTCAGTCCCAGCGCCACGCGCCGCTCGCGGATGATGATGCCCAGGTTGGAGAGGTCCACAGCTTGGCCTGGAGAATTGTCGAATATTTTGGACATTCTAGCGCCTCCGGACCACACCCGCCAGGCGCTCGCCAGCGTCGCCACAGGCCGCTCGCTGCCCACAGCCTTGACAGACGTGCTCGCTGTCGGGCCAACGCGGGCGATCGAGGCCATCGATCAGTCGACGGTGCCTGGCTCCAATGGCTTCGACCTGCTCCCGCGACATCAGCCTGACCGCTCGTGCAGTCGGCGGCGCTGAGTGCCGGCCAGGAAAGACCACGAACGCCTCGTCAGACACCTGGACATGCAGTTCATCCTCCACGGCTACCCGCTGCGCAGAGAGCTGGATGACATCAGACGCCCTCACCGCCGCAGTCGACCGCGTCTTCAGTTCGACCAGCACGACCAGACCGCTCGGCAACCGATAGGCCCTGTCCACCCTGGCCACGATGGGCCGGCGGCTCTTCGACCTGAACTGCGACTCCACGCAGATCAGGTCGGCATCCCGCAGATCAGCCGGTCGGTCCCGCCGTTCCGCAACGCGTGCGCGGTGGCGCCGGAGTAGCTGCCACGAGACGACCAAGGCGACCGCCAGGAGCAGCCCCCAGTGCCACAGCGACTCGATCTTCATGGTCGACGCCTCGCCGATCGGCGGCGCCAGATGCTTGCCGCGCAACCCAGCAGACACCTCGTGATCCACCGCAAGGGCGGGCAGCGCTGGAGAACCCTGCAAAGGCGGGGACCGGCGGCAT
>JAJTGU010000227.1 GCA_021297985.1 Rubrivivax sp. | reverse complement strand
CTTCCGCGGCCTGGCCTTGCGCGGCCAGCTCGTCGGCGGCGCCTTTAAGCAGGGCCATGCGAGGCGAGCAGCCGCCCAACGCCAGCGTCAACAGCAATCCGGCCGCCACGGCCTGGGTTCGGAAGGCTCGTACGGAGGGCGGTCGAGGCCGGGAGTGGTGGGCGCCAGCTGCATGCATTCGCGGCCGAAGGCTAGGGGCCGTTGATGTATCTCCGGTGACCAAACGGTGACGCGATCAAGGCAGTCGGACCGGGCAGTCGCACCGGACACCTGCCCAGAGCCGAGAATCGCCAGACGTCACGAAGCCATGCACCTCAGCGACATTCGACACCAGATGCGCGCCCTGGGCGCCCTGCCGCAGCACCAGGACCGGGTGCTGCGTCGGTGGGCCATGGCGCAGCCGCAGGAGGGGGGCCGCAAGCGCCTGGAGCACTACCTGCCACTGGCGCTGCGTACCGAGCTGCCGCGAATCGTCGCGTTGCTCGACGGCCTGGCACGCCTGCACAGCCAGCATGCGGCCGCAGATGGTTCGACCCGCCTGCTGGTGGCCCTGCACGATGGCCAGCAGGTCGAGTCGGTGCTGTTGCCGTCGGACCGGCCGCAGCGCCACGCTCCAGTCCTGCCGGGCCCGGTGGCCGGCGGCCTGTGCGTCAGCACGCAGGTCGGGTGTGCGGTCGGCTGCGTGTTCTGCATGACCGGCACCGCAGGCCTGCTGCGCCAGCTGGCCAGCGCCGAGATCGTCGCCCAGGTGGTCCTGGCGCGTCGCCAGCGGCCGGTCGACAAGGTGGTCTTCATGGGCATGGGCGAGCCGGCGCACAACCTCGACGCGGTGCTGGAGGCCATCGACCTGCTGGGCACCGGCGGTGGCATCGGCCACAAGAACCTGGTGTTCAGCACGGTCGGCGATCCACGCGTCTTCGAGCGCCTGCCGCGGCAGACCGTCAAGCCCGCGCTGGCCTTGTCGCTGCACACCAGCCGCGCGGCGCTCAGGGCCGAGTTGCTGCCTCGTGCGCCGCGTTTCGATCCCCAGGACCTCGTCGACGCCGGCGAGGCCTATGCCCGCGCCACCGGCTATCCGATCCAGTACCAGTGGACGCTGATCGAAGGTGTCAACGACAGCGACGACGAGGTCGAAGGCATCGCGCGGCTGCTCAAGGGCAAGCTCGCGCTGATGAACCTGATCCCCTACAACACGGTCGACGGCATGCCCTGGCGCCGGCCGTCGTGGGAGCGTGCGGCCGAGATGGCCCGCCAGCTGCACCAGCGTGGCGTGCTGACGAAGCTGCGCCGATCGGCCGGGCAGGACGTCGATGCCGGATGCGGGCAACTGCGCGCTCGGGCGGCGCGCCCGGAGCGGCGCATCCCCATCGTGCCGGTGGCGTCTGCCGCTGCTGAACCCTGAAGCCGACGCCGGCGCCTTGCGCCGGCGTTCAGCCCGGCTTCACAGGCCGAGCTCGCTCAGACCCGGGTGGTCGTCGGGACGGCGCCCCAGCGGCCAGTGGAACCGGCGCGCGTCGGCGGCGATCGGCAGGTCATTGATGCTGGCGTAGCGGTGCGTCATGAACCCGGCGTCGTTGAAGGCCCAGTTCTCGTTGCCGTAGCTGCGGTACCAGTGGCCGGAGTCGTCGCGCCATTCGTAGGCGAAGCGCACGGCGATGACGTGGCCGGTGAAAGCCCACAGTTCCTTGATCAGCCGGTAGTCCAGCTCGCGCGCCCACTTGCGACGCAGGAAGGCCTTGACCTCTTCGCGGCCCACGGGAAACTCGGCGCGGTTGCGCCAGCGCGTGTCTTCGGTGTAGACCCGCGCGCAGACCTCGGGGTCGCGGGTGTTCCAGGCGTCTTCGGCGCCGCGGACCTTGCGCGCCGCGGTCTCGGCGGTGAAGGGGGGCAGCGGCGGGCGTGACTCGGTCATGGGCAGACCTCTACTTGTTCATCCAGCCCATGGACGAGGGCAGCCAGGTGGCGATGGCGGGGAAAAGCATCACGATGACCACGGCCGCCAGCTGGATGTAGATGAAGGGCCAGACGCCGCGGTAGATGGCGCCCGTCTTCACCTCGGGCGGCGCCACGCCGCGGAAGAAGAACAGGCTCCAGCCCACCGGCGGCGTGAGGAAGCTCGTCTGCATGTTGATGCAGATGAGCGCCGCCAGCCACACCATGTCCACGCCCTGGGCCACGAAGTAGGGCAGGAACAGGGGCAGCACGATGTAGCTGATCTCGGCCCATTCCAGCAGCACGCCGGCCACGAAGAGCACGCCCATGAAGAACAGGATGTCGGTGGTGGTGCCGCCGGGAATCAGCGCGAACAGGTCCTGGATCAGTCGCTCGCCGCCCAGCCCGCGGAAGGCCAGGCTGAAGGCCTGCGCGGTCATGATGACGAAGAAGATCATGACGCTGGTGGTCAGCGTGGCCTGGCAGGTGTCGCGCAGCACCTTCAGGCTGAGCTTGCCGCTCAAGCCCACGATCAGCAGGCTGCCCAGGGCGCCGATGGCCGCGGCCTCGGTGGGCGCAGCCACACCGCCCATGATGGAGCCCAGAACCGCGGCCACCAGCAGCAGCGCCGGCATCACACCCTTGATGAGCCGCAGCCAGAGGTCGCGCCGCGAGAGCGCGTCACGTTCTTCGGCGGGGATGGGCGGCGCCTTGTCGGGATGGCGCCACGCATAGACCAGGATGTACAGGATGTACAGGCCCGCGAGCATGAGCCCCGGCATCAGGGCGGCCGCGAACAGCGTGCCCACCGACTCGTTCATGATCTCGGCCAGCAACAGCAGCACCAGGCTGGGCGGGACGATCTGACCCAACGTGCCGCTGGCGCAGATGGTGCCGGCGGCCAGTGCGTGGTCGTACTTGTACTTCAGCAGCGTGGGCAGCGCGATGACGCCCAGCAGCACGATGGTGGCGCCGACGATGCCGGTGGTGGCCCCCATGATGACGCCGAAGATGATGATGCCCACCCCCATGCCGCCGGGCACGCGGCCGGCCAGGTGGCCGATGACCTCGAGCATGTCCTGGCCCAGGCGCGATTTCTCCAGCATCACGCCCATGAAGACGAACATCGGCAACGCCAGCAGCGACTGGTCGGTGGCCACGCCGTAGATGCGCGCCGGCAGCAGGTTGAACAGGCTGTCGCCGAAGCCGATGAAGCCGAAGACCAGGCCGGTGGCGGCCGCGGCATAGGCCACGGGCACGCCGATGAGCAGCACCACGACGAAGGCCACCAGCATCGCCAGCGCAATCCACTCAAGTCCCATCGCGGGCCTCCGGTTCGGGCGACGCCGGCGCGCGTCCGGCCAGTTGCGCACCCGTGCGCACGATGATGCTGACGGCCGTGACGGCCAGCAGCGCATAGCCCGACACCACCAGCGACTTCACGGCCCAGCGCCAGGGCAGGCCGCCGGGGTCGGGCGAGATCTCGGCCAGCGACCAGGAATGCGCGGCGAACTTCCAACCCAGGAAGCACACGAAGAGCGAAAACGGCAACATCACCAGAACGGCCGTGAGGAACTCGATCCACAGCTTGGTGCGCGCGCTGTAGTGCTGGTAGAACAGGTCCACGCGCACCTGCGTGCCCCGCAGCTGCATGTGCGAGATGCCCCACAGCGCCACCACGGCCAGCAGGTGCCACTCCAGTTCCTGCAGCCACACCGTGCTGGCGTTGAAGAAGTAGCGCGACAGCGTGTTGCCGCTGATCAGCAGCACCATCGCCAGCGTCAGCCAGGCGGTGAAGCCGCCGACGCGGTCGATCAGCCAGTCGGCCGCGTCGGCCACCCGGGCCAGGCCCGGGTTGATCGCCGCGGTCATCCCCTGGACTTGGCCAGGAAGGTCTCGTCGCTGATCTCCGACCAGCGGTCGTGCTTGCGCTTGAAGGCGAAGAACGAGTCGTGCACCCGCTTGGTCATGGCGTCCTTGCCCGCCGCGTCGTTGAGCACGTCGGTGGTGGTCTTGCGCAGCGCGTTCACCACCTCGTCGGGCAGCTGGCGCACGATGACCTTGTCGCGGTTGACGAGCTGGTCCAGCGCGTCGGCATTGCGCGCCTCCAGCAGGAACAGGCCTTCCTGGTTGGTGGCGTCGGCGGCGGCGCGCACGATCTCCTTC
The DNA here is from genome assembly GCA_021297985.1 of Rubrivivax sp. Classification (GTDB taxonomy): domain Bacteria; phylum Pseudomonadota; class Gammaproteobacteria; order Burkholderiales; family Burkholderiaceae_C; genus Rubrivivax. The sequence continues at coordinate 10,471 of JAJTGU010000227.1, read as the reverse complement.
AGGTCGGCCGGCAGCGCGTCCCAGATCTTGCGCTGCATGACGATCTCGCTGACGGTGCTGGGCTCGTGCCAGCCGCTGGCGTAGTAGTTCTTGGCCGCGTTCTGCATGCCCAGACGGGCGTCCAGGAAGGGGCCGACGAACTCGGCCGCGTCGATGACGCCACGCTCCAGCGCCGGGAAGATCTCGCCGCCCGGCAGCTGGCGCACCTCCACGCCTTGCGCCGCATAGATGCGCCCGGCAAGGCCGGGGATGCGCATCTTCAGGCCCTTCAGGTCGGCCAGGCCCTTGATCTCCTTCTTGAACCAGCCCGTCATCTGCACGCCGCTGCAGCCGGCAGCGAAGGGCATCACGTTCAGCGGCTTGTAGACCTCTTCCCAGAGCTGGTTGCCGCCGCCGAACTGCAGCCAGGCGTAGTGGCCCTGGAAGCTCATGCCGAAGGGCACGGTCGCGAAGTACTGCGCCGCGAAGGTCTTGCCCGACCAGAAGTAGGACACGCCGTGGTTCAGCTCGACGGTGCCGTTGGACACCGCGTCGAAGCCCTCGAAGGCCGGCAGCAGTTCACCGGCGGCGAAGATCTGGATCTTGATTCGGCCGCCCGACATCTTGTCGCAGCGCTCAGCGAAGGCCTGAGCACTGCCGGGCCCCACTTGGTAGAAGGGCAGGCCCGCGGGCCATGTGGTGGTCATGCGCCAGCGGTAGGTCTGCTGAGCATGGGCGACGGCCGGGACGGCCAGCGCGCCGGCGATGCCGGCCTTCAATGCGAGACGACGTGAACCCGTACTGCTCATGGTGACTCCCGGAGTGGATGGAAGGGATTGGATCAATAGGTCTTGTAGGGAAGGAACTTGCCCGACATCGTGATCGCCACGCGGTCGCCCATCGGGTTGGCCTCGCGTTTCAAGTCCATCTTGAAATCGATGGCCGACATGATCCCGTCGCCGAATTCCTCGTGGATCAGTTCCTTGAACGTGGTGCCGTAGACGCTCACGAGCTCGTAGAACCGATAGATCAGCGGGTCGGTCGGGACGCTGGTCGGCAGGCTGCCCTTGTAGGGCACGACCATCAGCCAGTTCTTCTCGGCTTCGGTGAGGCCGAAGATCTCCGCCACCACGCCGGCCTGTTCGGCGCTCAGCGTCATCTGGCCCAGGCAGGCGGCGGTGACCCACTCCTTGCTCAGGCCGACCTGCTGGGCGACGTCGTGCCACTTGATGCCCTTGGCGACCTTGGTGGTGATGATCTTCTCGGTGACTTCAAGACGGTTCATGCGGTGTTCTCCTTGGCTTCAAGCCACCCGGTGCAAAGGGGTGCGGGCGGCGGGGGTCGGGGCGGGATCGGGTTCGGCGTCGATGCCGGGGCTGACCACGGCAGGCGTCTGTGGTGCACGGCCGTGCGACAGGTCCTTCGAGCGGCTGACGAGGAAGTCCACCAGGTGGTTGCGCACGGCGTAGAACTGCGGCTCGTGGTGCAGCGTGGCGCGCTGGCGCGACCGGGGCAGGGTGTTGCGCACCACCTCGGCGATGCGCGCCTGGGGGCCGTTGCTCATCAGCATGATGGTGTCGGCGAGCAGGATCGCCTCGTCGACATCGTGCGTGATCATGAACACCGTCTGCCGGGTCTCGGAGCAGATGCGCAGCAGCTCGTCCTGGATGGTGCCGCGGGTCAGTGCGTCCAGCGCCCCGAAGGGCTCGTCGAGCAGCAGCATCTTGGGCTGGATCGCAAAGGCGCGCGCGATGCCGACGCGCTGCTTCATGCCGCCGGAGAGCTGGCTGGGCTTCTTGTCGATGGCGGCGCTCAGGCCGACCATCGCGACGTAACGCTCGACGTGCTCGTCGACCTGGCGGCGGCTCCAGTCGGGCCACTTGCTGCGCACCGCAAAGGCGATGTTCCGGCGCACCGACAGCCAGGGCATCAGGGCATGGCCCTGGAACACGACGCCGCGCTCCAGGCTGGTGCCGACGACCTCGCGGCGGTCCATGATGACCGTGCCTTCGCTTTGCCGGTCCAGGCCCGCCAGGACGTTGAGGATGGTGGTCTTGCCGCAGCCCGAGTGGCCGATGATGCAGACGAACTCGCCGCGCGCGATGCTGAAGTTGACGCCATCGAAAACCGGCTCCGCGGCACCGGGGAACCGTTTGGCCAGGCCGCTGACCTGCAGGAATCCGGGTTCAGTCGACATAGGTCACGGCCCGCTGCAGCCGCGCGAACATCAGGTCCAGCAGCATGCCGACCACGCCGATGACGAGGATCGCGAAGATCACGTTCGTCAGCGACAGGTTGTTCCACTCGTTCCAGACGAAGTAGCCGATGCCGGTGCCGCCGACCAGCATCTCGGCAGCGACGATGACGAGCCAGGCGATGCCCATGCTGATGCGCATGCCGGTCAGGATGGTCGGCGCGGCCGCGGGCAGGATCACCTCCAGCGCCAGCCTCGGGGGCGCCACTTCCAGCGTCCGAGCGACGTTGAGCCATTCACGGCGCACGCCGGCCACGCCGAAGGCGGTGTTGATCAGCATCGGCCAGACCGAGCAGATGAAGATCACGAACACGCCGGAGACCGACGAGTCCTTGATGGTGTACAGCGCCAGCGGCATCCAGGCCAGCGGCGAGATCGGCTTCAGCACCTGGATGAAGGGATCCAGCGCGCGGTACAGCAGCGGGCTCATGCCGATCACGAAGCCCAGCGGGATCGCCACCAGCGCCGCGATGCCGAAACCCAGCCCGACCCGCAGCAGCGAATGACCGAGCTGGATGCCGATGCCCTTGTCGTTGGGCCCGTTGTCGTAGAACGGACGTGACAGGTTCTGGACCATCGCCTCGCCCAGCTGCGCCGGGGTCGGGAAGCCGTCGCTCTTCTTCTGCACCGCGCCGGCCGTCGGGTCCTTGCCCTGCAGCTTGAGGTACTCGATCTGCTCGGCCGTCAGGCTGGTCGCGGCCGGTGCCGGCGCACTGGCCTTGGGCAGCGTCGCCAGGTGCCAGATGCCCAGCAGCACGCCCAGCAGCAGCAGCGACAGCATCGCCGCCGTCAGCCGCAGCCGACGATCCGACGTCGCAACCATCACGCCGCCAGCTTGTGGATCGCGAAGCCCTTGGCGTAGGCGTCGGCCTTGGCCGGGTCGAACTCACGGCCCATGATCTTGAACTTCGGGTAGGCCGCCGACGCTGCAGGTGCCTTCTGACCGAGCTCGCCCATGTACTTGCGAGCGTCCGTCATCAGGAACACGCGCTCGGCGATCTGCTTGTAGTCGACGTCGCCCTTGATGTAGCCCCAGCGCTTCATCTGGGTGAGCATCCACACCGCCATGCTCTGCCAGGGCACCGGGTCGAAGTCGGCGCGGTCGGGCACGGTCTTCACGCCGCCCAGGCCGTCGGCGAACTTGCCGGTCAGCACCTGGGCAACCACGGTCTCGGGCTGGTTCAGGTAGGCCGTGGGACTGATGACCTTGGCGATCAGCTCGCGGTTCCGGGCCTCGCGTGCCATCGCCGCGGCAGTCAGCACCGAGCGGAACAGGGCCGCGTAGGTGGCCGGGTTCTGCCGGATGAACTCGCCGCTCATGCCGAAGGCGCAGCAGGGGTGGCCGTCCCAGATCTCCTTGCTGAGGATGTGGATGAAGCCGACCTCGTCGAACACCGCGCGCTGGTTGAACGGGTCCGGCCCCAGGAAGCCGTCGATGTTGCCGGCACGCAGGTTGGCGACCATCTCGGGCGGCGGCGTGACGCGGATCTGGATGTCGGTGTCCGGGTTCAACCCCGCCTCGGCCACGTAGTAGCGCAGCAGGAAGTTGTGCATGCTGTACTCGAAGGGCACCGCGAACTTGAAGCCCTTCCAGCTCTTCGGGTCGCGTCGGTCCTTGTGCTTGACGTGCAGCGTGATCGCCTGGCCGTTGGTGTTCTGGATCGTGGCCACGTTCATCGGCACCTGGGTCGACCCCAGGCCCATGCTGATCGCCAGCGGCATCGGGCTCAGGAAGTGGCTGGCGTCGTGCTCCTTGTTGAGCATCTTGTCGCGGATCAGCGCCCATCCCGCGGTCTTGTTGAGCTGCACGTTCAGGCCCTGCTGGCGATAGAAGCCCAGCGGGTCGGCCATGATCAGCGGCGTGGCGCAGGTGATGGCGATGAAGCCGATCTTCAGGTCCTTCTTTTCGGGCGTCTTCTTGTCCTGCGCCATGGCCTGCAACGATGCGAGCGGGAAGACGCTGGCGATCGCCGCCATCGCGCCACGACGCCCGGTTGCGCGCAGGAAGGCGCGGCGCTGGTTCTCCTGCGGGAACAGGGCCTTGACGAGGCTGGCTTCCATGAAGCTGCGGCCCAGCGATTCGGCGTCCTCAGGGGCCGCGGTGTCGGCAGCGCCCGTGCCATGCGCCTGGGGTGCGTGGTCCTGGCCGCAGGCGCAGCGCAGCATCAGCGGGCGATCGGCGTCGTAAGGGTCGTAGGCTCGTGTCATCGGGGGCTCCAGCTACAGGTTGGAAGTTACGCGGGGCGGTGGCGTTCGACCATCAAGGTCCGGACCCTTGGCGTGTAGGGCCAGCCCTACAGGGCCGGCATCAGGCGGCGCCTTGCAACTGGTGTCGCACGGCATACAGGGCCAGTTCGACGTCGTTGCGCACGCCGGTCTTCTCGAGGATGCGGGCGCGGTAGGTCGACACCGTGTTCGGCGACAGCGACAGCTGCTGCGCGATCTCGCCCACGCTGTGGCCGCTGGCCAGCAACCCGAAGACCTGGTGTTCGCGATGCGACAGGCTCTCGTGTGGCGGCTGCTCCTGGCCGCCGGGGGTCTGGCCCAGTGCGGCGGCCAGCAGTTCGGCGACCGCTGGCGTGACGAACAGGCCACCCGCGGCGACCTTCCGGATCGCCGCGATGACCTGCTCGGAATCCGCGCTCTTGTTCAGGTAGCCCGCGGCGCCCAGCTTGAGGCTGCGCACGGCGTACTGCCGGTCCGGATAGGTCGACAGGATCAGCACCGGCAGCCGAGGGAATTCGTCCTTCAGCTGCTTGAGCAGGTCCAGACCGTCGCGGCGCGGCATCGCGATGTCCAGCAGCACGGCGTTCAGACCCGGGGTCGATGCCATCGCGGTGCGCACCGCGGCAATGCCTTCGGCCGCGTCGGCGGCTTCGCCGGCCAGCGTGATGTCCGCGGCGTCGGCCAGCATCTGCTTGATGCCCTGACGCACGATCTGGTGGTCGTCGCAGATCAGCACGCGGATCATGCGTCGGCCTGCGGATCCGTCTTGTCGTCGGGCAGGGGCATCAGCAGACGTACGCGGGTGCCGGCCCCGGGTGCGCTGTCGATGTGCAGCCGTCCGCCGTGGTGCCGGGCGCGTTCGTGCATTCCCATGACGCCGTAACTGCCGGTGGCCTTCAGGTCGGCCGTGCTCGCGCCCACACCGTCGTCGTGCACCTCCAGGCACAACACGGCCTGCGGCGGCGGCTCGACGGTGATGCGGATCGCGACCCGCCGGGCCTGCGCGTGGCGGGCCACGTTGGTGAGCATCTCCTGGAAGATGCGGAACACCGCGATCGCCTGCCCGCCCTGGGGCGCGACCACGCCCGCGCCGACCACCAGCTGCAGATCGGCCCGCCACTCGAAGCGGTCGATGAACTCCTGCGCCTGCCACTCCAGGGCGGCCCACAGGCCCTGGTGGTCCAGGATGCTGGGTCGCAGGTCGGTGATGATGCGGCCGACCTTGTCGACCGCGGTGTCGATCAGGCGGCCCATGCCCTGGCACTTGGCGGCCAGCGGTGCCTGCGGGGCGACACGTCGCTCAAGCCAGTTCACGTCCATCTTCAGGGCCACCAGCAGCGAGCCCAGTTCGTCGTGGATCTCGCGGGCGATGCGCGTGCGCTCGGTCTCGCGCACGGTCTCCAGGTAGGCCTGCAACTCGCGCAGGCGGTCCAGTGCGCTGGTCAGCTCGTGCGTGCGTTCGGCCACCCGGTGCTCGAGCTGGTCGTTGGTGCGCTGCAAGGCCTCCTTGGCCTGCTGCAGCGCCAGCTGCTCGCGGCGGCGCTCGGTGATGTCGACGAAGGTGATGACGGCGCCGAGCACCTCGCCGGCCTCGACCACCGGGTAGCTCGAGTACTCGGTCGCAAAGCAGCTGCCATCGGCGCGCCAGAACACCTCGCTGTCCATCCGGCACGGCAATCCCTGGCGGTAGGCGTTCAGGATCGGGCAGTCATGCTCCGGATAGGTGCGTCCGTCGGCATGCTTGTGGTGCACCAGCTCGTGCATGTTCTTGTGGAGCACCGCATCGGTGCTGTGCCCCAGCATCTGCGCGCCCGCCCGGTTGATGAAGGTGCAGCGGCCTTCGCGGTCGATCCCGTAGATGCCCTCGCCGGTGGACTCCAGCAGCAGGGCCAGATGTTCAGCCAGGTGCGGCGGCAGGGCCGCGCGGGCGCGGTCGGGCGGGCGGTCGCTTGTCGGGTTGCAGGTGTGGGCGGCGGGCGGGGGCAGCACAGCCGATGCGGGCGCAATCGCCATGCCAGCCCGTGCTGCCCGGAACAGACCGGAGCACGCTGCGTGGCCGCGACAGCGGCAAAGACGGTCGGGTCACGCGGCGCGGCTACGGCTGCAACCGTTTCGCAACCTGCTGCACTGGCGCTGGCAACCCTGGCCGTGCAACATCGCCTCCCGCAGCCGTTGGAGACTGTCTTGCCGCAGAGCCTGCTGAACAAGCGCATCCTGATCGCCGAGGACGAGCCTGAGATCGCGGCCATCCTGCAGGCCTTCTTCGCCCGCGAGCAGGCGCAGGTGCTGATCGCGGCCGACGGCGCCGACGCCTTGCAGGCGGCGCAGTACTGGCGCCCCGACCTCGTGCTGCTGGACATCCATCTGCCCCAGCGTGACGGACTGTCGGTGCTGGCCGAGTGGCGCGGCCGGGGCGGGCCGCCGGTGATCATCGTCACCGCCATGGGGGAGGACGTCGATCGTCTGCTGGGCTTCCGCCTGGGTTGCGACGACTACGTCGTGAAGCCCTTCAACCCGCTGGAGGTGGTGGCGCGTGCCAAGGCCGTGCTGCAGCGCGGTGCATCCGCCAGCCCGCCACCGAGCCGCCTCACCCTGGGCGGCCTGAGCATCGACCTGGACGCCCACAGCGCCACGCTGCACGGCGTGGCGCTCAACCTCACGCCCACCGAGTTCAAGATCCTGCGGCTGCTGGCCGAGCGTGCCGGGCGGCTGGTCACGCGCAGCCAGCTGGTGGAGCAGGCGATGGGCGAAGACGCGTTCGACAAGTCGGTCAATCCGCACATCAGCCGGCTGCGGCAGAAGCTGGAAGACGGCGCCGCCCCCGGCCGACGCCCGCACTTGCGCCTGGTGAGCGTCCAGCGCGAAGGCTACCGTCTGGACATGCTCGAAGCCGGTTGAGGAGCCCCGGATGTCGCCCCCTTCCAGCCTGCCCTTGAAGGTCCAGATCGCGCTGCTGGCGGGCGTCATCGCCATCGCGAGCGCGCTGGCCACCTCCACCCTGCCCGGCGCCGTGTATGCGCTGCGCGACGTGCTGTTCGAAGCCAGCCTGAACGAAACCGCCCGGGCGCAACTGCGTGCCGCCGAGGCGCAGTTCGGCACTTGCGGACCGGGCTATGGCACGTTGCGCAGCCAGTACGGCTTCGATGCCTGGCGCCTGAACTACCACGTGGTGGTGGGCGTGCTCGGTTTTGCCGTGGCCCTGTTGACGGCCGTGCTGGCCTGGTGGGCTGCGGCCCGTGTGGCCTCGCCGATCGAAGCCCTGGCGCGCGCCGCCCGCCGCGTGGCCGCCGGCGAGCGCGCGGTGGCGTCCGCGCCGCCACCGGCTGCGGGTGCCGAGGTGGTCGCGCTGCACGCCGACTTCGCACGCATGACCGCCGCACTGAAGGCCGCCGACGACGACCTGCGGCTGCGCTCGGCCGCGCTGGCGCATGACATCCGCACGCCGCTGACCATCATGAAGGGCCGCCTGATCGGGCTGCGCGAGCAGGTCTTCGCGCCTGACGCGGGCTTCGTCGACGGGCTGCTGCAGCAGGTGGCCTTCATCGACCACCTGGTCAGCGAAGTCAACGCGCTCAGCGATGCGCGCGCGGCGCAGGCGGGGGGCTCGGAGGCCGTGGACTGGTCGGCACTCACCCGGCAGGCGCTGGCTGCACTGGCGCCCGAATTCCAGGCTGCCGGCATCGAGGTGCGGGCCGACATCGAAGCCGACGTGGTGGTGCAGGCCGACAGCCTGCGGCTGAACCGCGCGCTGATGAACGTGCTGCGCAATGCCTTGCGCTATGCCCCCGGCGCGCCCTTGCGCGTGAGCCTGTGCCGGCAAGGGCCCGCAGCCGTGCTGCGCTGCGAAGACGCCGGCCCTGGCTGGCCGGCCGGCGACCCCATGGCCCTGGCCGAGCCCTTTGCGCGCGGGGAAAGCTCGCGCTCGGCCGATACGGGCGGCAACGGCCTGGGACTGTCCATCGTGCAGGCCGTGGCGGCGGCTTACGGGGGTCGCCTGGCCCTGGTGCGCGGCACGCTCGGCGGTGCGGTGGTGGAGCTGCACCTGCCGCTGGCTTCGGCGCCAGACGCCTCCTGAAGCTCGGCGGGCGCAGCCCGCCGCGTGGGTCGCTTGGCGTCCATCGGCGTCCATCGGCGTCGCGGGCTTGGGCGAAGCGCAACCGCAAGGCAACGGCTCGGTGACCGCACCGCAGCCGGTGGCGACCACAGTGCTCGGCATGCCCACTGCCGCAAGCCCCATGCGCCGAATCGCCTCCCTCGTCCTGCTCTGCCTGGCGGCCGCCGGCGGCCCCGCCACCGCCCAACCCGCACCGCGCGCGGTGGTGCAGAGCTACGACGCCGCCTTCTTCGCCGCCTTCAGCCCGCAGACGGCGCTGGACATGTTGAACCGCCTGCCAGGCTTTGTGCTGGACGCGGGCACCGACGTGCGCGGTTTCGCCAACGCGGCCGGCAATGTGCTGCTGGACGGCGAGCCGCCTTCCTCGAAATCGGGCGGCGTGCGGGAAGCCCTGGCACGCATCCCGGCGGCACAGGTCGTGCGCATCGAGCTGGTGCAAGGCGGTGCCGGCAGCCAGGGGTCGACGGCCACCGTGCTGGCCAACGTGGTGCGCCGCGAGGTCGGCCTGAGCGGACGCTGGCTGCTCGTGGCCGAACAGAACGGCCCGCGGCCCGAGCAGCAGTTCGAACTGAGCCTCACGGCGCCCCTGCAAGGCTGGCAGGCGGCGTTCGGCCTGTCGGGCTATGCCTCGCGCCAGCAGATCGGGGGCACACGCACGCGCCGCGCGGCCGACGAGACCCTGCTGCTGTTCGAGCAGCAGGACATCAACAGCACCTACCGCGGCCTGACGCTGTCGAGCGAGGCTTCCCGGGCCTGGCGTGCGGGGCAGCTCACGCTGTCGGCCCGCGCGGATGTGGCCACCGAAGACACCACCACGCGGCGGGACGGTTACGGCGCAGTCGACCCCCGAGGCGCGCGGGTGCAGGAACAGCGTTTCGGCCTGGACAGCCGCACCGCCACGGGCGAGCTGAGCGTCACGTGGAACGGCCCGCTCAACCCGTCGTGGAACCTGAACGTGCTGACCCTGGGCAAGGGCCGGCATGCCGACACCGCGTCTTCCGGCCTGCGCAGCGCGGGTGACGGGCAGCCGCTCTTTGCCAACCGCTCGCAGCAGGCCGACGAGGCGCTGGAGCTGATCGCGCGCGCCAGCGTGCGACGCAGCGGTGATGCCACCTGGCGCCCGGAGTGGGGCGTGGAGCTGGTCTTCAACCGCCTGGACAGCACGCTCGACGGCGCGCAGGCCACGCCACCGGCTCCGCCACAGCCCCTGCCGGGCCAGGCGGTGCGCGTGGAGGAAGGGCGGGGCGAGGTCTTCGGCAGGCTGGCGTGGACGGCATCGCCGCGGTTCAGCGCCGAGGCCGGCCTGGCGCTGGAGGCCTCCAGGATCCGCGTGGCCGGCGGCGCGCAGCGCCAGCGATCCTTGCACTACGCCAAGCCCAGCCTGAGCGCCACCTGGCGTCCGGCCGACGGCGTGGAACTGCGCGGCGGCTTGCGCCGCAGCGTCGGCCAGCTTGACTTCAACGACTTCGCAGCTTCGGCGGAACTCGCCAGCGATCGCAGCCAGAGCGGCAACCCCGAACTCGTGCCCGACCGGCGCACCCGCGCGACGGTGGCGCTGGATCTGCGCGGCGCAGACGGTGCAGCCTTGAACCTGCAGGCCTTCACCGAGCAGCGACAGGACGTGGTGGACGCGGTGATCCTCGCCCCGGGGCAGGGCGGCACGGGCAACGCCGGCTCGGCGCGGGTGTGGGGCCTGTCGGCCAGTGGTGCGCTGCCGCTGGATGGGCTGGTCGCAGGCCTGAGGCTGAGCGCCAACGGCCTGTGGCAGGACGCCCGCTACACCGACCCGGCCACCGGCCAGAGGCGCTTGCTCAACGACTTCGAACCCCAGCGCTACAAGGTCGAACTGCGGCGGGACCTGCGCGCCCAGCAGCGGGCCTGGGGGCTGACCTTGGACG
>JAJTGU010000119.1 GCA_021297985.1 Rubrivivax sp. | reverse complement strand
TGGGCGTCGAAGGCCACGCCCCGGACGGCCCGGCTGCGGGCGCCAATGTCCTTGGCGTTCTTGAAGTTGGTGGCGCTCATGGCGCTGAAGGTCTGGTACTGAAGTGCGCCGGCCACATGCCCGAGCAGCGCAATGGCGCGGCGGTAGCTGCGAAGGGTTCCGCCGTCCTTCGTCCAGCCTTGCGAGATGACTTCGCTGACCTGCTTCTGCAGATCGTCGGAGGCCCGGGTCATCCAGTCGTCGCAGTGATCCGCGACGGTGCCCTGCCAGGCGCCGTTGCGCTGCAGCACGGCCGTGTTGCGAATGAAGTCGACGGTGTCGGTCAATCGCTTGTCGTACGGTTTGGGCATGGTCGTTCGTTGTTTCGGAAGCTTCAATCCACCTTCGCGCCGGACACCTTGACGACCCGGGCCCACTTCGCGGTCTCGGCGGCGATCAGCTTCGCGAAGTCGGCACTCGTGATGCCGCTGGGCACAGCGCCCTGGGCCAGCAGGCGTTCCTTCATCGCCGCGGCGGCCAGGGCCTTGGCGGTTTCCTGCTGGAGGCGGTTGACGATGTCGATCGGGGTGCCGGCGGGCGCGAGCAGGCCGAACCAGGAGCTCGCCTCGAAGCCCTTGAGCGCCGGGCCGCCGGCTTCTTCGACCGTCGGCAGCTCGGGCAGGGCACCGCTGCGCACCGCGCTGGTCACTGCCAGCGCCTTCAGCCGGCCGCTCCTGATGTGCGGCATCGCGCTGGGCAGGTTGTCGAACATCAGGTCCATCGCGCCGCCCATCAGGTCGATCAACGCCGGGCCCGAGCCGCGGTACGGGATGTGGACCATGAAGGTGCCGGTCATGCTCTTGAAGAGCTCGCCGGCGAGGTGGATGCTGGTGCCGTTGCCGCTGGACGCCATGTTGAGCCGGCCCGGATGGGCCTTCAGCGCGCCGATCAGGTCGGCCACCGAGCCGATCTTGTAGCGCTCGGCACTCGCCGGGTTCATCACCAGCACGTTGGGCACGCCGGCCACCAGCGTGACGGGCACGAAGTCCTTCACGTGGTCATAGGGCATCCGGGGGTACAGGCCCGGGTTGATGGCGTGGGTGCCGACGGTGCCCATCACCAGCGTGTGGCCGTCCGGCGCGGCCTTGGCGACTTCGGCGGCACCGGTGTTGCCGCCGGCGCCGGGCTTGTTGTCGATGACAAACGGCTGCACGCCGCCAAACGCCCGCTGCAGTTCGGGTGCCAGTGCCCGGGCCAGGATGTCGGTCGTGCCGCCCGCCGCAAACGGCACGACGATGCGCACGGGCTTGCCGGGCCAGGCCGCCGGCTGGGCCCAGGCCGGCGGTGCGAGCAGCCAGGAGGCGGTCGTGGCGCCGGTCAGGGCCAGCCAGCGGCGGCGGTCGGGGGATCGAGGCATGGGGTCTCCGTTGTCGTTGTCATTGCGCGCCGATCTGCGCGGCGGCGCCTTCCACGCGCTGGAAGGCCGATCCGTTCCAGTGGTAGATGAAGAAACCGCCCGGGGACGGATCGATGCCGATGACCCAGGCCACGCCGGTCGACGACACCGCGATGTCGCGGGCGCGGCCGGGCACCTCGGTCCATTGGTTGCCGACACGGCGGTAGATCATGCCGTCGGCGTTGACGACCCAGGGCTCGCCGCGCGGCCCGACGGCGATGCGCACCGCCGCGCCGGCGACACGCGACCAGGTCGAGCCGCTCCAGCGGTAGATGTCGTAGCCGCCGGGCTGGGGGTTGGTGCCGATGATCCAGACCTCGCCCCCGCCGATGCCGATGTCGCTCGCACGGCCGGGCATCTCGCGCCAGCGGTTGCCGTTGCGGCTGTAGATCAGCCCGTTGGCGTTGACGACCCACGGCTCGCCACGGGCGTTCACGGCGATGCGCGCCCCGGCGCCGTCGACGCGCGACCACTCCCGGCCGTTCCAGCGGTAGATGTCGTAGCCCCCGGGCTGGGGGTTGGTGCCGATCACCCAGGCCGATCCGTCGGCGCCGACCGCGATGTCGTTGGCACGCCCCGAAAGCGTCTGCCACGAACGCCCGTCGCCGCGGAAGATCTCGCCGTTGCTGTTCACGACCCAGGGCGTGCCGAGCCGGGTCGGAGCCACCATCGTGGACGGTGGGGGCAGCACCGGCCCGACCCGGCCGATGCCCGGCTCCATCTCGACGCCCAGGACATCCTTCGGGTCCACGGGCACCCGGTGGACCGAGCCGTCGCGCATGCGGATCACGACATCGGCCAGCGCTGGCAGCGCTGCCAGCAGGATCACAAGACAGACGGCACGGCGCATTGGGCCTCCAGGGAACGGGTGGAGCTGCAGGACTAGGGCGCCACGGCCTCGATCTGACCGTAGGCGTGCGCCAGCCAGAGCTTCAGGCGCTGGCGCTCCATCAGGCCCAGGGCCGGGCCGCTGGCGAGGCTGCCGTGGCGGGCGGCCCAGAAGCTGCTGTTGCTGGCGTCGATCTTCTGCACGACGCTGTCGTGCAGCCGCTTCAGGTCGACGACGCGGGCGCCGAAGGCCAGTGCGCGGCCGAGCTGGCCCGAGCGTTCGAGCAGGCTGAAGTCGTCGCCGCGCAGCTGGTTGCGCACCAGCACCCAGTGCACCCGCTGGCCGAAGCGCTCGATCACGCGCTGCAGCAGGTCGACCGAGTCGCGGCCGTTGTCCATCACGTGCCAGTAGTGCAGCGCGATGCCGGACATGTTGGCGAGGTCGAGCACGCCCGACTCGTCCATCCAGGTCACCAGCGCTTCGTGGGTCTGCGCGGCCAGGTCGACCAGCACGCGGCGGCCGGGCTGGGCGACCGCGGTCTCGACGATCGCGTCCAGCGACTCGTATCGGTCGACGCGGGCGTCGCTCGCGTAGTCGCCGTAGAAGCGGCGCAGCGCACCATGCGAGCGGTCGGTGTCGTAGCCGGTGAACGGGATGCTGCGGTCGATGAAGTACTGCGCCAGAAGCCGTGCCGTCATCGACTTGCCGACGCCGCCCTTTTCGCCGCCGATCAGGTGGATGCGGCTCACGGCCGGCACTTCGAGCACCGGCAATTCGTGCGGGGGCACGGGTGGGGAATCTGTGGGTGTGTTCAAAGCTTGAGTTCCAGACGGAGCTGCCAGTTGGTGTCGCTGGCCTGCACGCTGCGCTGGGTTTCACGCAGCGTGGGGGTGGGGTTGGGGGCGATGTCGGTCCGGGCAGCGGTGAAGACGCTGCCGGTCTCGTAGTCCTGCGGCGCAAGGTTACTCGCCAAAAGCCGCAGGCCCACCGCCGGGCTGAAGGTCCACAGGCCGAACACGTCGATCACGCGCTTGCGGTCGGTGCTGGTGCTGCGGTCCAGCGCGAGCCGGCTGTCGTAGCCACCGGTCAGGCCCACGGTGCCGCCCAGCGTCAGCGGCATGCCGCGCAGCCGGTAGTCGGCGCCGAAGTTGGCCAGCCACGGCGCCTGCTGGTCGAGCCGGTTGTCGGGCCCCGGGATGCCGTCGACCCTGGAGCGGTAGACGCTGACGTTGTGCCGCATCTCGACGCGCAGAGCGTCCTTGATCAACTGGTCGAGCCGGTACTTGGCCTCGAGCTCCAGGCCGTAGGTCATGGCCTGGCCGATGTTCTGGCGTCGCGAGACATAGCGCTGGACGGGGCTCCAGGACACCGTTTCCAGCGCCGTGACGTTGCGCATCAGGTTGTCGATCCGCCGCGCGAAGAGGTTGGCGCTGAGCAGGCCGCCGCCGTCGAAGTAGCGCTCGTAGGCGATGTCGATGCCGTTGGCGAGTTCGGGCTTGAGGTTGGGGTTGCCGGCGCTGTCGGGCGCGGTCGGCACGTTCGGGCCCGCCACCGGGTAGCGGCTGTTGACCGAGGGGCGGGCGATCAGCTGCGCGGTCTCGGGGCTGCGGTAGCTGCGCGTGAACGACATCCGGACCTGCTCGCGGCGGGCCGGGTTGGGCTTCCAGAGCAGGTGCACCAGCGGTGTGGCGACGCTGGAGCTGTTTTCCGGCCGGGTGCCGCCCTGGCCCGTGCCCTGGGTGCGGATGCCCTCCCAGCGCAGACCGGCGTGCACCGCCCACTTGGGCGACAGGTTCCACTCGTCCTGGATGTAGGCCGCGGTGCGCAGGGTCTTGGCCTTCAGCTCGTCGCCGAACTCGCCGAGCTGCGCCACCCCGTCGATGCGGCTGGTTCGGGTTTCGTCGCGCTGGACGATCTCGAACTCGCCGCCGTAGACCAGGCTGTGCTCGGCCGCGGGCGCGGTGCCCAGCAGTCGTGTGGCCTTGATCGTGAAGTTGCCGGAGTTCTCGCGCGTCTTGTTGGTGTCGTCGGCCACCGGCCGCAGCGCGCCGGCCAGGAGGTCGCGCCGGATCGAGCTGCCGTCACTGGCGAACCCGCCCAGGTTGGCGTTCAGCTCGAGCCGGGTGTCGCCCAGGCGTTTGCGCCACTGCGTCATCAGCCGCGCGTTGGAGAACGTGTTGTCGCTCTGGTTGTAGGTGGCGTCGAACAACGGGTTTCCGGTCGTCAGGCCGTTGCGCTTGCTGCCGCCGTCGCTGATGAAGAGGTTGGGCATCAGCACCAGCGCGTCGCCGGTCTCCGACAGCCGCCACTGCAGCCGGGCGTTGAAGTTCAGCCCCACGCGGTGGTCGTCCTGGACCGAGGTGCTGCTCTGGTCCTGCACCACCGTGCCGGTGTCGAGGTTCTCGTCGACGGTGCGCGAGCGGCTTTCGCTGCGGTTGTTGCGCTTGAAGAGTCCGGCGTTGAGGTTGTAGGTGAGCTTCTCGTCGCCGTCGTTGTGGCTCCAGAACAGACCGCCACCGACCTTGCCGTTTTCGTAGCCGGTGCCGATGCGCACCTCGTTCAGGCGGCGCCGGAAGCCGTCGCGCGTGATGATGTTGATGGTGCCGGCGATCGCGCGCGCGCCGGTTTCGGCGGTGGGCGCACGCAGGATCTCGATGCGTTCGAGCTGCTCGGGCGTCAGCGAATCGAGGCTGAAGCCGGGCGGCACCCGCTGGCCGTCGATCAGGATCTGCGTGAAGCCACCGCCCAGCCCGCGCATGCGTGGCGGCCCACCGCGGCCTGGCGCACCGGGCGTGCTGACCCCGGGCAGCCGACGCAGCACCTCGCCGAGCGTGGCGTCGCCGTACTTCTCGATGTCTTCGCGGCCGATGACGATCTTGGCGGCGGTGGACATGCGGCGCTGGTCGGTGTCGGTCGTCCGGCCGCCGGTGATCTCGATCCGCTGGGCGTTGCCCGGGGCGGACGCGGCCGGCGCAGGAGCCGCAGGTGGCGGTGGGGCGGGAGTCTGGGCAAGGACGCTGCCGATCAGCAAGGGGGTCGCGGCGAGCACCGCCAGCTGCCGCTGCAGGGCGCCGCGGCGCTTCGATTGGGCGTGTTGCATGTGCAACATTGTCCCGGGGCAAGCCTCAAGTTCCCGCCGGCGGGGTCTTGGAAGGCACCGGCTTTGCGCGTCTTTACGCCGCGCGACAAGGTTTGGCCGGGTCCTGGCCGGGCCCCGGTCGGGCAGGCCCCGGGGATTGTCCGGGGCCCGATCGGCTTCCAAGCCCCCCGTTCAGGCACCATCATCGGCAGCCCCGCCACACCCTCAGGAGACCCGCCTTGGCATTCGATCGCCCTGCCGCCACCGGGCCGGTGATCGTGCAAAGCGCTGCGCTGCGCCTTCGTCTTCGCCGAAGCCGCCTTCAACCGCGAAAAGGCACGGGTCACACTGGTCGAGAAGTTCAAGCTTGCCAAGCCCACCTGAACGGACCCCGCTGACCGCGGCCGAGCGGGAGCGCGAGGACTCGCTGGAGTACATCGCGGCCCGTGTGCTGACGACGCTGGCCCTGGCGGTCGGCGGCTTCCTGGTGGCCAGCTGGCTGCTGCAGACCGCCGCCGGCTCGCCAGGACCCTTCGCCCAATGGCGGGCCTTGACCGGGGCGATGCTGCTGGTGCTCGGGGGGCTGTCGTGGCTCCTGATGCGGCGCGGCCAGGAGCGCTGGGCGGGCGCGGCCGTGCTGCTGTCGGTAGAGGTGGCGGCCGGGGTGCTCGCCTTCGGCACGGGCCTGGGCGTACACACCCTGGCGCTGGCGGCGGCGGCGCTGGCGCTGGCGGTCAGCGGGCTGCTGCTGTCGGCACGCCTGACGATGGGCCTGTCGGCCATCTACGCCGGAATGGTCGTCGTCCTGTTTGCGGCCGAGCGCAGCGGCGGCCTGGCCGGCCAGGCCGCTGCCGGCAACGTCGGGCCCGAGGAACGGCTGCTCACGCACCTGGCGCTGAACCTGGCCGGGCTGATCATCGCCTTGCTGGTCAGTCGCCTGCTGCACTCGGCGCTGGAGAGGCTGCGCGCCGGCGAGCGCCGATCCAGCGCCCTGCTGCGCATCGGCAGCGACTGGAACTGGGAATCCGACGCCCGAGGCCGGATCCTGGCGGTCAGCGACCGGTTCGAACGCCACTCCGGCCTGGCCCGAACCGAGGCGCTGGCGCTTGGCCTGCCCGGGGGCCCGAAGCCGATCCGCGATGTCGGCTTCGACACCGTCCGCGAACACATGCGCCATGGCACGGAGTACGTCGACCTGCGGCTGGGTTTCGAGCTGGCCGATGGCAGCGAGCTCTGGGTGCGCTCCAGCGGCACGCCGATCCGTGACGCCACCGGCCGGCTGACCGGCTGGCACGGCACGAGCCGCAACATCACCGCCGAACGCGCCGCGGAGCGCCGACATGGCCGCACCGAAGGCATGCTCGAGCAGGCCCGGCTCCAGGCCGACGCCATCGTCGACTCGGCAGCGGTCGGCATTGCGCTTGTCCGGGACCATCGCTTCGAACGTGTCAACCCGCAATGGGAGGCGATGTTCGACCAGCCGCGGGGCAGCCTCGTCGGGCAGCCGACCTCGCTGCTGTTTCCGGACACGGGCGCCTTCGCGGCCTTTGTCGAACGCTCCAACGCCGCGCTGCGCTCCGGCGCCGGGATCGACATCGAGCGGCAATACCAGCACCGCGATGGCCGCCGCCTGCGTCTGCGCCTGCGCGCCCGGGCGCTCGACGTGGCACGACTCGACGAGCTGGGCACGCTCTGGCTGGCCGAGGACGTCACCGAGCGTCGGGCCGCCGAGGGTGCGCTCGCGCAGGCCAAGCTCGAGGCCGAGGCGGCCAACCGGGCCAAGAGCGCCTTCCTGGCAACGATGAGCCATGAGATCCGTACGCCGCTGAACGGCGTGCTCGGCCTGACCCGCATGCTGCACGACGACAGCCTGGCCCCGGCGCAGCGGCGCGAGCTGCTCGACCACCTGCTGGACTCGGCGCAGAGCCTGGCGGGCATCGTCTCCGATGTGCTCGACCTGTCCAAGATCGAGGCCGGACACCTCGAGATCGAGGCCGTGCCCTTCGACCTGCACGAGCTTGTCGAAGGCGTCTTCCGGACCTACGACACGCTCGGCCGCGAACGGGGTCTGTCGATGCGTTGCACCGTGGCGCCTGAGGTTCCACGGCGTGTCCGCGGCGATCCGCTCCGGGTGCGCCAGATCCTTGCCAACTACCTGGGCAACGCGCTGAAGTTCACCCAGGCCGGAAGCGTCGAACTCCAGGTGGCCTGCGTCGCGCCCGGACTGCTGCAGATCGCCGTTCACGACTCCGGGCCTGGCGTGCCCATCGCAATGCAGGCGCAACTGTTCAAGCCGTTTGTGCAGGCCGACGGCTCGACGACACGGCGCTACGGCGGCACCGGCCTGGGCCTGTCGATCGTGCGCGAACTCGCCGAGCGCATGGGCGGACGGGCGGGCGTCGACAGTGACGGCCAGCACGGCAGTCGCTTCTGGGTCGAACTGGAGATCCACCCGCTGGACGACCGCGACGCGAGCCCGGGCGCCCAGGCCGACGACGACCGAGCGGCGCCCGCGGCGAGGCTGTCGCACTTTCCGCGCAAGCAAGCGACAAGCGTGGTTCCGCTGGCCGGGCGGACGGTGCTGGTGGCCGAGGACAATCCGGTGAACCTGCTGATCGTCGGCGCGATGCTGCAGCGGCTGGGCGCCCAGGTGCTGGAAGCCACCGACGGCATGCAGGCGGTGGCGCTGGGCCGCCACCATGCCCACGAACTGGATGCCGTGTTGATGGACCTGCACATGCCCGTACAAGACGGCCTGTCCGCGACCCGGGCGCTGCGCGCGGACCCGCTGACCGCCCGGCTGCCGGTGCTTGCACTGTCGGCCGCAGTGCTCGAGAGCGAACGCGAATCGGCACGGGCCGCCGGGATGCAGGGCTTCATCGCCAAGCCGGTCCACGAGGCCGAGCTGGTGCGCGCCCTGCAGTCGGTTGGCCTGTGAGCACCCGCCCGCCCGTCAAGCCTGTTGGCCCATCGGGCACCCGGGGTGCCAGCCTCGCCGACCAGCCCGACTACCGCCCGGTGGGCTGGCGGCGACGCCTGCTCATCGTCGCACTGGCGCTCGCAACCGCGATCGGCATCGTGCTGGCGCTGCTGTTCCCGCCGGGCGGGGTGGATCGACCGCGCGCGCTGGGCGCGCCGTTGCCGGCGACCGCCGCGCCGCAGCCGCTGTGCCGACCTGGCCAGACCGAGGGCTGTGTCGGCGGCGCGGTGATCGTGCTGCCGTCGGCAAGCCCTTCGGCGGCCCCCTTGTCGCCGGCCAGCGCGCCACGCTGAATGCGGCCTTCTCCGGCCGCGCTGGTGGTGCTTGCGGGGGTCGCCGCAGCGCTGCATGTCGGCAAGCTGCCGCCGGCGCTGCCGGCCTTGCAGCTCGAGCTCGGGCTGTCGTTGCTTCAGGCGGCCTTCCTGCTGTCGGCGGTCCAGCTGGCCGGCATGGCACTGGGCCTGGCCGGTGGTGCACTGGCCGACGCCTGGGGCGCCCGCCGCAGCCTGCTTGCCGGACTGACGACCCTGGCGCTGGCCAGTGCCATCGGCGGCTTCGTGACCGATGCGACCGGTTTGCTGGTGCTGCGCGGCATCGAAGGCCTGGGCTTCATGCTCGCCGTGCTGCCGGCACCCGGCCTGGTGCGCCAGCTCGCGCAGCCGGGCAGCGAGTCGACCTGGCTCGGCCTCTGGGGCGCCTACATGCCATTGGCCACGGCCCTGGCCCTGCTGCTCGGCCCCGGCTGCGTCGCGGCCTTCGGCTGGCCGGCCTGGTGGTGGTCGCTCGCGGCGGTCGCAGCCCTCGCCGCCGTTGCCGTCGGGTGGGGCGTGCCCGCGCCGGCCCGCGTCGCCTCGTCAGAGCCCGCCGCCCGTGGCGCGCTGCAGCGGTTTGCCAACCGGGTCCGGCGCACCCTGGCGGCACCGGGGCCGTGGGCGGTGGCGCTGGCCTTCGGCTGCTACTCGGCGCAGTGGCTGGCCGTGATCGGCTTCCTGCCGACGCTTGCTGCCGGCCAGACGCTGGCGCTGGCACCGGCCTGGATCGCACCGCTGACGGCCCTGGTCGCGGCCGCCAACATCGTCGGCAACCTGGCCGCAGGGCGCCTGCTGCAAGCCGGCTGGCGCGCCGGGCGCCTGCTGGCGCTGGGTTTTGCCGCGATGGCGCTGGCGGCGCTGGCGACCTTTGCGACCGTGGACACCACACCCTGGCTGCCGACGCCGCTGCGCTATGCCGCGGTGCTGCTGTTCTCGGCCTTTGGCGGCTTGATCCCTGCCACGCTGTTTGCCAGCGCGCTGCGCCTGGCACCGGACCCGGGCCACCAGGCCAGCACCATCGGCTGGATGCAGCAAGGCTCGTCGGCCGGTCAGTTTGCCGGCCCGCCCCTGGTCGCCGCAGTGGCCACTGCGGCCGGCGGCTGGCACTGGAGCGGGGCCGTCACGGCCGCGTTCTGCGCCGCCGGCCTGGTGATCAGCGTCTGGATCGCGGCACTGCTGCGGCAGCGCGGCGGCTGAGGTTCAGCACCATCGCCCCGGGGCCTTAAACCGCCTTGCGGGCCACGATGAAGATGCGGATGTCCTTGCGCCCGCTGCCGTGGCGTTCGAACGCATCGACCACGAGGCCGTGCCGCTCGAAGGTCGAGCGCAGGTGTGCGGCATCGAAGCTCAGCACGTGCGGTGCCTTGCCGATGGCGCGCATCACCGGCACCAGCAGGCGCGGGACGATGGGGTTCATCTCGGCCAGGCACGGTGTCTTGGAAATCAGCAAGCCACCCGGCTTGAGCAAGGGCAGCATGGCACCCAGTGCCCGGTCCAGGTCGGTCACCAGGTGCAGCACGTTGAAGGCGAGCACGGTGTCGTATGCGGCCCCCTCAGGCGGACGGGCTTCGGCGTCGGCGACGGCAAAGCGCAGCGGGCCCACCGGCTGGGCCGCGAGCTTCTCGCGTGCAATGGCGATCATCTCGGCGGACACGTCGGTGCCCAGGTAGCGTGCCGTGCCTGCGGCCAGCCGCAGCGCCGTGGTGCCGGTGCCGCAGCCCAGCTCCAGCACCCGCTGCGTGGGCGACAGCAGCGCCTGCACCCGGGCCAGGGTGGTCTCGTAGCCGGCGATGTCGGCAATGGGATCGGCCGCGTACTTGCGCGCCACCTTGTTCCAGAACCTGGCTTTCGTCTCGATCATCGACGGGTGGGACGCTGCTGAAGCAAGGGCGGGCATTCGCGGAGGACCTGGGTGGGAGGCGGAGAACCGCATCCTATCCAGGCCCCCCGCTCCCGGCATCGACTGGAAATGCAGACCGCTCATGCGTTGGCGCATGGGTCCACGGGCCGGGGTGAGGCAGTCGTGCTTCGGCCCCAGACCAGCAGCAGGTTGTTCGCCGGCATCGCCACGCGTTCCAGCAGTCGCAGGCCTTCACGGGTGGCTTCCTCTTCGACCGCCTCGCGGCGCCGCAGTCCCCAGGCCGGGTCGCGCTGGCGCAGGTCCGCATCGAAGGCCCGGTTGCCGGGCGAGGTCGGCACGTCGTCCTCGAGGTAGGGGCCGTACATGACCAGCATGCCGGCCGGCGACAGGTGCCGCGCCGCGCCCTGCATCAAGCCCGCGCAGCAGGCCCAGGGCGAGATGTGGATCAGGTTGGCGCAGAACATCGCGTCGACCTGGTCCGGCACGCCTGGCCAGTGGGGCTGCAGCACGTCCAGGACGATGGCCGGGCGGACCTGCGGCAGCGCCTCACACCAGGCGCTGATCGAGGCCAGGCTCGCAGCCTCGAATTCGCTCGGCAGCCATTGCCAGCCGGGGAGCCCGGCGCTGCAGAAGGCCGCGTGCTGGCCGCTGCCGCTGGACACCTCCAGGAGCAGTCCGCTGGCCGGCAGCACACGCTGCAGTTCGGCCAGGATCGGCGCGCGGTTGCGTTCGGCGGCGGGGCTGTGTCGGCGGACGTCGGGGACCATGGCGGGTGCGATGCAGCGTCTTCAGTGGCCCATGCGCAGCTGGCGCGCGGACTCCTCCAGCCGCGCATCTTCGATTTCGCGCAGCACGGCCGAAAGGTCCACCGCGCCCGGCTGCGGCTCGTAGCGACCCGTCAGCGGCGTGTCGGGCGCCAGCAGGCCGGCGGCATACAGCGCCCAGATCTCGGGGCCATGCTGCGTGGCCAGCAGCTCGGGTGCAAAGCGGCCGAAGAAGCGCCGCAGGTTGTCCACGTCGCGCATCAGCATGCGGACCGCGTGGTTGTTGCCCGCAGCGTCGACGGCCTGCGGCAGGTCGATCAGCACCGGCCCGTCGGCGGCGAGCAAGATGTTGAACTCCGAGAGATCGCCGTGGATCACCCCGGCACACAGCATGCGCACCACTTCGCGCGTCAGTGTGGCGTGGTGTTGGCGGGCCTCGTCGGCACTGAAGGGAAGGTCGTTCAGGCGCGGGGCCGCGTCGCCCTCGGCCGTCACCACCAGTTCCATCAACAGCACGCCGTCGTGGAAGTTGATCGGCCGCGGCACGCGCACGCCCACCGCCGCCAGTCGGTACAGCGCGTCGACCTCGGCACTCTGCCAGGCGGCCTCCTGCTGCTCGCGCCCGTAGCGCGTGCCCTTGGCCATGGCGCGGGCCTGGCGGCTGTTGCGCACCTTGCGGTTCTCGGTGTAGTCCACCGCCTGGCGGAAGCTGCGCTGCTGCGCCTCCTTGTAGACCTTGGCGGCCAGGCTGTCGTCGCCCCGGCGCACCACGTACACGTCCGCCTCCTTGCCGCTCTTGAGCTGGCGCGAGACGCTGTCGATGAGGCCTTCGCTGATCAGGGCTTGCAGGCGGGCAGGGGGTTTCATGGACAGGGGTCGGGTCGGGGCAGAGCAGGGCGAATGGCAGGGCGAATGGCAGGGCGACTATGGCCCATGCCGACTCTCGGGACCGACACCGCCGGCGCAGAGGCCGCTGGACTACGATCAATTCCATGAAGCTGGTGCAGTGCTGGGACGACGGCGTGACCACCGATGTCCGCCTCGTGTCGCTGTTGCGCCGTCACGGCGCTCGCGCCACCTTCAACCTCAACGCCGGCTTGCACGCGCAGGAACGCCGGTTCGGCTGGCGTCACCGCGACACCGAGGTCTGGCGGCTCAGCCTAGGCGAGCTTCGCGAGGTCTACGACGGCTTCACCATCGCCAACCATGCGCTCACCCATCCCCGACTCGAGTTGTTGCCCCTCGATGCGGCACGGCGCGAGATCGGCGACGGGCGCTCGCGCCTGCAGGACCTGTTCGGCCAGCCGGTCAGCGGCTTCGTCTATCCCTTCGGCAGCTTCGACGCCGCCGTTGCGCAGGCCGTTCGCGACGCGGGCCACGCCTACGCCCGCACCACGCTTGCCGCCGAAGCGGGCGTCGGGTTGCACGACGCGATGGCCGCAGCGCCGAGTTGCCACTTTCTGGCGCCTGACTTCTGGCAGCGTCTCGATCGTGCGCGGCCGACGGGCGCCTTCTGGTTCTGGGGCCACTCCTACGAGCTGGTCGACGAGCCGATGTGGACGGCCTTCGAGGCTTCGCTGGCACGCCTGTGCGCCGAGCCCGGTGCGCGATGGTGCGACCCGACCGACCTCCTCGCTGGAAGCAGCCCATGACCACGACTTCGAACACCCCCTGGCTGGCCGCGTTGCTGCTCGCCTCCACGAGCCTGCTGGCGCCCGGTGCGCGGGCAAACGACTTCGCCTCGACCCGGCCAGAGGCCCGTGTCGAGTACTGGCAGAAGCGCCAGGCCACGATCCAGGCGCAGGTGGCGGACACGGCGAGTCTGCGCGCCGTCAAGCTGGTGTTCGTGGGCGACTCGATCACCGACTTCTGGCTGTTGGGCGACAACCCCTGGATCCCGGGCCGGATGCACGGCCGCCGCATCTGGGACGAGTCTTTCGGGGGTGCCGTGCCGGAGAACCTGGCGCTGAACATCGGCATCTCCGGCGACCGGACCGAGCACCTGCTGTTCAGGATCCTGCCGAAGTCCCAGGGCGGCCTGGGTCAGCTGGACACCCAGGCGCTGGCCCCTGAGTTCTTCGTGTTGATGGTGGGCATCAACAACTCGTACGCACCCGAGGTGCCGGTGGCCGACAGCGTGTTCGAGGGCGTGGTGGCCGTGATGCGATCACTGCACGCGCGCAAGCCTGGCACCCGGCTCGTGCTGCAGTCGATCCTGCCCACGTCGGAGCCCGCCCGGGACGATGCGGTCGTGAAGCCTGTCAACGCGAGGCTGAAAGCACTGGCGAAGAGCCCCGAGTTCGCCAGCTTCACCACCTGGCTGGACCTGTATCCGTCGTTCGTCGGCGCCCAGGGCCGGCAGGACGCACGGCTGTTCGTCGACGGCCTGCACCCGAACGAGGCGGGCTACCGCGTGTGGCGCGACCGGCTCGTGCCGGCACTGGCATCGGCGCGCTGATCCAGGATCTGCATCGGTGACGACAGGCAGGTCACCCTGCCTTAGACGAGGAGATCGGCCGTGTGCTGAAAGCGTCCCGGCAACTGGTGGCTCCGACCGTTCTCAGGTCGGGATCAGATGGGGGACGCTAAGCAGCCCATTTGCGTCCGCGGCTGGCGTAGTCGACGACCAGCTCGAACACGTTGTCGCACTTCTGTTTGAAAAGGGCTCGCTCGTAGGTCTCCGGCAGGTCCTCGTCCAGCACACGCTCGATCTCGGAGCGCACCTGCTTCTGCGTCTGGTTGTCCTTGAACCAGTCCTGCACCAGCACCTTCGGGTGTTCCTCGACCAGGCGCTTCAGCAACCGCTTGGCGGCCAACTTCACCCGCTGCGTTTCATCCTGCGTCATCGAGTCCTTCTTCAGCAGGTCAAACAGCTCCAGCTCGTCTTCCGTCAGACCCTCGCGCACGTGGCGCTCGGCCTCTTCTTTCAGGGCTGCAACATGTTCGGTCAGCTGCTGGTAGTAGTCCTCGGTCGCGGTCGCCCCTGAGTTGTAGGCATCGATCACAGCCTGCAGGCGCTGGGCGAAAGCGGTGCGCGTTGCGTTCTGCTGAAGCATTTCGGCAAGCTTCTTCTCGATGAAGCTGCGTAGGTCAGCAATCTCGATGTTCTTGTACAACGCCTGCTTGAACTCCTCGCGCAGCTTCTCGACGTTGACCTTGCTCAGGTCCCAGGCCCTGCCGCGCTGCACGATCTTGTACTCGGCGTCGAACTGCTTGGCCTTGAAGGTCTCGGCCTTGTCCACCACCACGCTCTCGTCCAGCAACTCGCCCAGGCGGCGCACGGCCGAGTCCACGTCGGCCTGCTCGACGATGGTGTCCATCACCCCGCGCAGGTACTGAAAGGCTGACACCGTGCGGCCCTTGCCGCGGCTCAGCACCTCGGGCTTACAGGCCTCGTACAGCGCACTGACCGTGTTTTCGTAGACGTTGAAGCTCTTGCGCAGCTCGTCGCTGGCCAGCAGGGTGTTGGCGTAGCCATTGAACTGGCCGAGCTTGGTGAACACATCGTCCCGCCCCAGCGCTTCACGCAGCGGCACGCCATTCGTGTTGCAGAAAGCCAGCCCCTGCTCAATGGCGTCGTCCAAGAGCTTGAACAGCGCCTCCTTCTCGCGTACCGGCATCTCGTCGTCGTCGGTGGGACCGGCGGCGTAGTCCTTAAGCGCCTTCTTCATGCGCCGGAAGACGTTGTAGTAGTCCACCACCTCGCCATTGCGCTTGGCCACGCCACTGATGGTGTGCGAGGTCACCCGGTTGGCCCGGGCGATGGTTTGCATCAGCGTGTGCCCCTGGATGGGCTTGTCCAGGTACAGCGTGCTCACGGTCGGGGCGTCAAAGCCGGTGAGCCACATCGCGCACACGAACACCAGCTGCAACGGGTGCTCGGGGTCCTTGAAGTTGTGCTCGATGTCGTGGCCGTTCGTGTCCAGCGCCTCCATGCGCTTGCGATGCGGCTTGATGTCCAAGCCGCGGGCGGTGAACTTCTCTTCCTCGCCGTTCTCAGCGCTCACCACCACGGCCATGTCCACCTTGCGCATCCAGTCCAGGATGCGTTTGAGGCGCACGCGCTCAATCTCGTTCGGCGTGGCTGCGATGCGCCCGACCAGTGCCTTGATCTCCTGCTTCCACTTCGCCTGCACCTTGTCGTACATCGTGACGGCGGTGAACTTGTCCACCGAAATCACGATGCCCTTGCCCAGGTAGCCGCGGCGCGGGAAGTGGAAGACGATGTCGGCGGCGATCAGCTCCAGCCGGTCATCGCGCTTGATGACCTCGATCTCCTGCGCGAAGCGCTTCTCCAGCTTCTGCTGCGCCGCGTCGTCCAGGTTCTCGTCTTCCAGGACGGCAACGAACTCTTCGTTCAGGTCGTCGTTCTGGATCAGCACCTCGGGCACGCGCTTCTCGTAGAACAGCGGCACCGTGGCGCCGTCTTCCACGCTCTGCTGGAAGTTGTATTCGGAGACGTAGCCACCGAACCAGGCGTTCGTCTTCCGGTCCTTGCCCAGCAGCGGCGTGCCGGTGAAGGCCAGGTAGTTGGCATTGGGCAGGCCGGCTCGCATGTTTTCGGCCAGGCCGGCGTACTGCGTGCGGTGCGCCTCGTCGACGATGACGATGATGTCGTCGCGATCTGACAGCAGCGGGTAGGCCAGGCCCTTGTCGTAGCGGAACTTCTGGATCAGCGTGAACACCACGCGCTTGTTCTTGCCCAGCATGTCGCGCAGCTGGGCGCTGTCACGCGGGCGCACCTCGTCCTTGGGCGCCACCGTGCCGGTGTGCAGGAAGTTGCGGTAGATCTGGCCGTCCAGGTCGTCGCGGTCGGTCACCACCAAGAAGGTGAAGTTGCCGCTGAGCTTGCGGAACACCTTGCGTGTGTAGAACACCATCGAGAAGCTCTTGCCCGAGCCCTGGGTGTGCCAGAACACGCCCAGTTTGCCGCCCACGGCCTGGCGGCGCGTGAACACCTCGAACGCGTTGTTCACGCCGATGAACTGGTGGTTCTGCGCCACCACCTTGTTCGTCTCGCGGCGGAAGACGATGAAGTTCTCCACGTAGTCCAGCAGCCGCGCTGGTGTCAGCAGGCCCAGCACCGCGCGCTCCAGGCTCAGCGCGCTGTGGGCGAGTTGCGCGCGGTCCAACACTTCCTTCTCGTCGTCCACGCGCAGCCAGGCGAAGAAGTGCTCCCACTCGGCTGTGAGGCTGCCCACCTTGGTTTCGATGCCGTTGGAGAGCAGATTCAGCGCGTTGGCCGCGAACAGTTGCGGGATCTCGGCCTTGTAGTTGGTGAGGTTGTCGTCGTAGGCGGCCTTCAGCTTGACGTTGCTGTTTTTCAGCTCGACGAACACCAGTGGCAGGCCGTTGACGTAAAGCAGCACGTCGGGGCGGCGGTAGCCCTTCTCGCCGCGCACCCACAGCTGCGAGACCGCCAGGTACTCGTTGTGGCCTGCGTCCGGCGCTGGCTGGTCGAAGTCGATCACGCGCACGCGCTCGGTCACGGTCTTGCCCGCGTCCGGGCCTTGCGTGGCCTTGAACTCCACCACCACGCCGTCGCGGATGAGGCCGTCCACCTCGCGGTTGGCCTTCACCAGGCTCATGGCCGTGCGGGGCTGCAGCAGCGTGGCCACGGCCTGCGCCTGCGCAGCGTCGGGCACGTGTGGGTTCAGGCGGACGATGGCCGCGCGCAGGCGGTCGGCCAAGATCACCTCGCGCTTGTCGGCGCGGCCCGAGCCGTCGTTCAAGTCGTCGGGCTGGGCGGTGAAGCAGTTGAGCGGGTTCCAACCGGCCAGGTGCTGGAGGCGCTGCAACAGGGCCTGCTCGATATCGTCTTCGGAGATGAAGTTCGGCACCGGCCCTCCCTGAGCTCTTCGCCTACGCCACCGCTTCGGCCTCGGCCCGCATGCTGGGCGGAAGGCGGATGTCGAGGTGATCGACCTTGAGTTTGCCGGAGATCAGGCGGGGGAGGAGGGCGTCGCGCGTCTCCTTCAATCGCCTGTTCGCTCGGATCAAGGTCTCGATCTGCGCAAACAGAGGCTTCACCGTTGCATCGAAGCTCTGCATCACGCTGCTCGGGGGCGTTAGCACCTTGATCCGCCTGAATGTGCCCTTGGTGAGCTCAGGGAATGTCGAACCGCCTGAGAGCAGTTCGAAGTGCGGCTTTGCCAACTTCAGCCAGTGGTAGAGGAACGTCAACGGATACTGCTCGTTCGGCACACAAGCGATGAACCCCTGGTTGGTGCAAGCCGGTTCGAGATTGATGCCAATGGCGCCGATGGTCGCCCGGCTGGTCATCATCACCGTGTAGGCGGGAAACAGCGTGGCCGAACAACTTTCGAGGCCTTCCTCTGTACATCTTTCGGATGAAGCCTCGATGAACATGCCTTCAGCCCCGGTGATGTC
Organism: Rubrivivax sp.; assembly: GCA_021297985.1. Classification (GTDB taxonomy): domain Bacteria; phylum Pseudomonadota; class Gammaproteobacteria; order Burkholderiales; family Burkholderiaceae_C; genus Rubrivivax. Next base: position 452 of record JAJTGU010000119.1, on the reverse strand, counting down.
TGTTGGCGTGTACCAGTGGACCGAGCCTTGGTTCCAGTAGCGGGGCACATCCTTCGCTGGTGTAGCGCCCCCGTGGTACTTGAAAGCCTCAATGGTCGGCACCAGCGACCAACCTCTGGGCACCCCCTTCTCAACCTCGACATTGGCAGCGCCCGGAAACCGCATCCGCACGAACCACTCGCGGTAGATCTCCTCGGCCATGCCCTCCAGCAGCGCGATTCGCCGCTGGTTGTTGGCAATCAGGTCGTCGTAGGCTGAGAGGATCGCGGCGATCTTGCGTTGGGTCTCTGGCGGTGGGCACTGAACCTTGATCTTGTGAACGTGGTTGCGGTTCAAGGTCGGGTTCGACGAACCGGTATCGAAGACCTCCAAGCGCAGTGTCTTCAAGAAGTAGCCAATGAACCGCGGATCGTTACCCTTGAAGTCCTTGACCCAGAGCGTCGTGTCATGCG
>JAJTGU010000245.1 GCA_021297985.1 Rubrivivax sp. | reverse complement strand
CGCCAGCAGCGCCACCGCCAGCCAGAGCAAGGATGTGGAGTTCATGACGCGTTTATCGGCGCATCGTCGCGGCGCTTTAGCTCCGAGCAGCAAGCGTCGAGCGGCGTCCACGCGCCAGGCGCGGTCCCAGACCGACGGCTTCTGGATGCCGACCCAGCGCTCGTGGTGTTTGGCGACCGGGTTGTCGTCGTTGGCATCGCCTGCGAAGTCCTGCTCGAAAACCGTCGGGTTGGAGGTCAGACTCCAGACGGTGCCCGCGCGACCGCAGGAACCTGATCGGCAGCACCAAGGTCCAGCGCTCTGCTTGAAGGGATGGACTGCGAGCAAGTCACGGTACCGAGCAATGGGTGCAGTCATGGTTCCGGCCGGCAAGCGGCCAGGCTCCATGCGGTACGACCCGTCGTCACTCAGGCCGACACTCTCGGCGCCACGCCCAGCGCACGCGCATCCAGGATGTGCTGGCTCAGGCCGTCGGCCCAGGTCGCGTAGCCCGCGGCACTGGGATGGATCCCGTCCGACGCCATGCCCGCCGACGTGGTGGTCTCCGGGTGCCAGTGCATGATGCGCCCCGCCTGTTCGACCAGCTGCCCGGCCAGGCTCTGGTTCATCTGCCTCGACCAGCGGCCCATGAACCAGCGCAGCGGCTGCGGCAGCGCCAGGCAGGCATGCATGGGGGGCACGGCGCTGAACACCAGCAAGGCGGGTGCAAAGCGCTGGTCGATGAGTTCAGCCAGCCGGGTCTGCCACCGGGCCCACTGCAGCGGCGCACACAGACGGGTCGCGTCGTTGGCCCCGATCGACAGCACCACGACGTCGAAGCGCGCGCAGGGTGTTTCCTGCAGCAGGCGGAGCAGCCCCGGCGAGTCCAGCCCGTTGACCGCCAGCACGCACCACTGCACCGTGTGATGCCGCCTCAGGTGGCGCACCAGATGGCCGCACAGCGCCTGGTCTTGTGTCGGGGCACCCACGCCTGCGGCGCCCGAGTCGCCAGCCACCAGCAGGCGAACCAGTGAACCGTGGCCTTCGGTGCCGGTGCGACGACCCGGTGGCTCCGGCAGGTGCAGCGTGACGCGTCGCACATGCCGGGCCTGCAGCCAAAGCAACGGCCAGAGCAGCCCCAGCAACGGAAGACGAAGCCAATGCACGGGCATCAGCAGGATGCCATCGGCCAGCGGGCCCGAGCCGAGAAACCAGGCCTTCTTGCTCTCGACGCCATGGGGTTCGCACCGCCGGGCGAAAGCTCCGTGGTGGCCGCTGCTGCAGGACATGCGATGGCCCTTGGTTGAAGGTCTGGCGACACTGAGGCCCTGCGGGGTCGACTGCGGGTGATCCATGGCAAACCTGCGGTGCTTCGGAATTCAGGCCACAGCACCAAACAGCGCGCCGGCGCCGGCGGTGACCGCCATCGCCAACGCCCCCCAGAAGGCCACGCGCCACGTTCCGTTCCACACCCGCGCCCCGCCCATCTGGGCCGAGAGGGCACCCAGGCCCGCCAGAAAGACCAGCGACGACACCGCCACCCACGGAATCAGGTGCGCGGACGATGCGGTGGCGACCACGGCAATCGGCAAGGCCGCACCGACCGAGAAGCTGGCGGCCGAGGCCAGTGCGGCCTGCGTCGGACGCGCCGCGGTCGCGTCCGAGAGCCCCAGTTCGTCACGGGCGTGCGCGCCCAGCGCGTCATGGGCCATCAGTTTCTCGGCCACCCGGTCGGCCAGCGGCGGGTCCAGACCGCGGCCGACATAGATGCCCGCCAACTCGCGCCGCTCGCCCGCCGGGTCCTGCTTCAGCTCGGCGCGCTCCCGGGCCAGGTCGGCGTTCTCGGTGTCCTCCTGGGAATGCACGGACACGAACTCGCCGGCCGCCATCGACATGGCCCCGGCAATCAGCCCCGACACGCTGGTCAACAGGATCGTGCGAGGGTCGGCGCCCGCTGCAGCCACGCCCAGCACCAGGCTGGCGGTCGACACGATGCCGTCGTTGGCACCGAGCACCGCAGCGCGCAGCCAACCGATGCGGTCGCTGTGGTGGTGTTCGGCGTGGCTTCGCACAACGCGTCCCGTCAAGCCGCCAGCGCTTCGATGGTCATGTTCCTGGCCTGCGACCGCCTGGCGCCCCGCGGGCGGTCCCCGCACTGCAAAGCGCACCAATGCCGATGAGAGCAACGCCGATGAGAGCAACGCCGATGAGAGTCGCAAGGCCGAAGAACGGCGGGGGCTTGTTCACGATTCGGTTCCTTGTTGGGTGGAGCCGCCCAGGCACTGATGGCGGATGTCTCTTGGCGAGGGAACTTTCGGCGCGACCGGGCCCGCCCGTCTGTCCGACGGCAAGGACCGACCGTGGCGAGCACGATGAAGCCTAGGACACGCGCAGGTTGGCGTGGGCCTCCACCGGGTCGCGCCTCGGCTGGACGCGCTCTCGCGCCACGGCCGCGGCGCTTCATCTGGCGCAAGCGTCACTCATGTCGCAACGCTTCGATCGGGTCCATGCGGGCTGCACGGCGAGCCGGGAAGTAGCCGAACATCACGCCGATGGCCGCGGAGAAAAGCAGCGACAACAGGTTGATGGCCGGGTCGAACGAATACGGCACCGCCATTGCACTTGCGAGCGCCCACGAGGCGACCGTGGCGATGACCACGCCCACCACGCCGCCCAGCGCCGACAGGACCACCGCCTCGATCAGGAACTGCAGCAGCACCTCGCCTTCCAGCGCGCCCACCGCCAGGCGCAGCCCGATCTCGCGCGTGCGCTCGGTGACGCTGACCAGCATGATGTTCATGATGCCGATCCCGCCCACCAGCAGGCTCACGGCGGCCACCGCGCCCAGCAGGCTGGTCAGTACGCCCATCGTGCTGGACAGTGTTTCGGCCAGCTGCTGGGTGTCGAAGATGTTGAAGTTGTCGTCGTCACCTTCAGAGAGATGACGGCGTTCGCGCATCAATTGGCCCAGGCTGGCCTTGAGCGGCCTGCTGTCCGCGCCTTCGGCCATCGACACCACCAGAAAACTCACCCGGTGGCTGCCGGTGACGCGACGCTGAAGCGTGTGCAGGGGCACGATGACGGTGTCGTCCTGGTCGCCCATTCCGCCCTGCCCTTTGGGCATCAGGATGCCGATCACGTTGCACGAGAACTGCTTGATTCGCAGTTGCTCGCCCAGACCGGTGGTGCCCGGCGTGCCGCCAAAGAGCTCGCGCCGCACCGTCTCGCCGAGCACGCACACGGCGGCGCCAGACAGTTGCTCGTCGGGCGCAAAGACACGACCGGAAGCCAGCTCCCAGTTGCCGATGTCGAACAGGTCGACCGTGCTGCCACTGACGGTGGTGGCCCAGTTGCGGCCATTGGCCACCACGGTGGCGCGGGCCTGGCCCTGGGGCGCCACGGCCGCCACCCCGCCGATCTGCGCTGCGATGGCCTCGGCATCGGCCTCGATGAACTGTGGCACGCCACCCCCGCCGCCGCCCCCGATGCGCTGGCCCGGGCTGACGATCAGCATGTTGATGCCCAGGCTGGTGATCTTCTCTTCAATGGCCCGGGTGGCGCCGTTGCCCAGCGTGACCATCGTGATCACCGCGCTGACGCCGATGACGATGCCCAGGATGGTGAGGAAGGATCGAAGCAGGTTGCGGCGCACCGAGCGCAGGGCCAGCATGAAGACGCTGAACAGCATCAGGTGGTCTCCGCGGCACTCGATGCGGGTGCAACCGTCGTGGGGTTCGCGTTGACCGCATCCTGGGCAATTCGGCCATCGAGGAAGTGAACCATGCGGTGCGCATAAGCGGCCATGTCGGGCTCGTGCGTCACCATCAGCACGGTGATGCCGTGGTCGCGGTTCAACGCCAGCAGCAGGCCCATGATCTCGTGGCTGCGCTGGGTGTCCAGGTTGCCGGTGGGCTCGTCGGCCAGCACCACCGCGGGCTCGGTGACGATGGCCCGGGCGATGGCCACGCGCTGCTGCTGACCGCCCGAGAGTTCCGCCGGCGTGTGCCGTTCCCAGCCCGCCAGGCCCACGTCCTGCAGGGCCTTGGCGGCGGAGGCACGGCGGTCACCGGCGCTGTCGCCCCGGTAAAGCAGCGGCAGTTCCACGTTCTCCTGCGCGGAGGTGCGCGCCAGCAGGTTGAAGCCCTGGAACACGAAGCCCAGGAAGCGCCGTCGCAGCCGCGCACGCTGGTCCCGCGACAGGGCTTCCACGTGCGCCCCCTTGAACAGGTACTGCCCGGCCGTGGGGGTGTCCAGGCAGCCCAGGATGTTCATGGCGGTGGACTTGCCCGACCCGCTGGGGCCCATGATGGCGACGAACTCGCCGGCGGCGATGTCGAGATCGATGCCCTTCAAGGCCATCAACTCCGCCGCGCCAACGCCATAGCGTTTGCTGACGGCACGCAACTGAATCAAGGCTGGGTTCACTTCCGGGTCACTTGGAGCTGGCCGTCTGCTGGGCCGTGATCACTTGCATGCCGGCCTTCAGATCGCCGCCGACGATTTCGGTCATGCGGCCGTCGCTGATGCCGGGCACCACCGCCACGGCAACGGGCACGCCGGTGCCGGAGTCCGCGGCCTTCCCGTCATGGCCGCCTTTGCCGGTGGCGGGCAGCACCCACACCTGCCGCGCGGCAGCCGTGCTCGCGTTGTCGGCCGCGCCTTTGCGCCGACTTTCCGTCTTGGGCGGGCCCATCTGGATGCCCGAAGCGATGCTCTTCTTGTCGGCTGGCCCGGCCGTTGCAGGCGCGTAGCGCAGCGCGGCGTTGGGCACCAGCAGGACGTCCTTGCGCTGCGTGGCCACGATGGTGGCCGTGGCCGTCATGCCCGGGCGCAGGCTCAGGTCGGCGTTGTCCACGTCCAGGTAGGTCAGGTAGGTGACGACGTTGTCGGTGATCGTCGAGCCGAAGCCCACGCGCGTGATGCGCGCCGGGAACGGCCGACTGGGATACGCGCTGACCGTGAAGGTCGCTGCCTGGCCCAGCTTCACCGCGCCGACATCCGCCTCGTCGACGTAGACCCACAGGCGCAGCCGGGCCAGGTCTTCGGCCACGGTGAACAGGGTCACGGCCTGCAGCGAGGCCGCCACCGCATTGCCCGGGTCGACAGCGCGGGTCAGCACGACGCCGTCGGCCGGCGCGGTGATCGAGGCCTTGGACAGGTTGATCTGGTCGGTGGACAGAGCCGCCAGCGCGTCGCTGATTCCCGCCCGTGCCGCGCCGCTGTCGGCCATCGCCCGCGCCAGGGTCGCGCGTCCCGTGTCCAGTTCGGCCCTGGAAGGCACCTTGCCGCCGGACAGCTCGGCCACGGCTTCCAGCCGGCCCAGCGCCGCACGGGCCTCGGCCACCGTCGCGCCGTTCTGTTCCAGCTTGGCGCGCGCTGCAGCCAGAGCCGCTTGCGAACGCAGGATCTGGTCGCGCAACTTCGCGGTGTCCAGCACCACCAGCACCTGGCCCTTCCGGATGTTGTCGTTGACATCGACATTCACCTTCAACACGGTGCCGGAGAGTTCGCTGCCGATGTTGATGGACCGCGTGGGCTGAACCGTACCGTTGGCCGTGACGCTGAGCGTGAGGTCACCGCGCGTGACCGGTGCGGTGATGTATCGGGGCGCGGCCTGGGCGGCGCGGCTGGCCAGCCACCACCACACGCCGCCTGCCGCCAGCACCGCGGCAGCGACCGTGATCCACAGCCAGCGGCGGCGATACCACGGTGGCGTGACAGGCTCGCCCAGCAGTGTCGGCAGATCGGTGGCGGCCGGGTCAGGTCCGGTCGGCGCAGCGGGCGGGGTCGGGGCGTTCATCTGGGTTGTACTTCCGACATGGACGGCCAGCCACCGCCGAGGGCCTTGAACAGGCGGACCTGGCCGCTGCTGACATCGGCGGTGGCGCTGGCGACACCGTCCAGCGTCGCAAACTGGGTCCGCTGGGTGTCGAGCACGGTCTGGAAGTCGATCAGCCCGCTGCTGTAGCGCTGCCGGGCCAGCCCGTTGGCGTTGCTCGCGGCGTCGGCCGCCTGTCGCAGGCTGGCCAGGCGCAGGCGGTCGCCGCGCAGCGCCACCAGCGCGTCTTCCACCTGCTGCAGCGCACCCAGCACCGCCGCGCGGTAGGTGACTTGGGCTTGCGCCAGCGCCGCCTGCTGCACCCGCACCTGCGCGCGCACGGCGCCACCGTCGAAGACCGGCAAGGTCACGCTGGCCAGCAGGCTGCCCAGCACCGCACTGCCACTGCTCAGGGCGCCGACCGTCGCGGCGCTCAGGCCCAGCGACCCGCCGATGGCAAAGCTGGGCCAGCGCTGGGCCTGTGCCTGGCCCACGCGGGCCAGCGCCGCGGCCACCTGGTACTCGGCAGCGCGCACGTCGGCGCGCTGGCGCAGCGTCTGTGCGGGGATGCTCAGCGCCAGCTCCTCACGGGCTTGCGGCACCTTGATGCCCGGCGCGCCAGCCGTCCGCACGCCCAGAAACGTCGACATCGCGGCTGGCGGCTGCCCGGTCAACACCGCCAGCGCGTGCTGCGTCTGCACGATGCTCGTCTGCAAGGTCGGCAACTGCGCGCGGTTCTGGGCCACGGCAGCGCGGGCCTGTTCGGCCTCCAGCGAGGTGACGAGCCCTGCCTGCTGGCGCCACAGCGTGATCTGCAAGGTCGCCTCCTGGCTGGCCAGGTTGTCGGCCACGATCTGCCGGCGCGCCTGCGCGGTGCGCAACAGGATGTAGTTCAGGGCCACCTCGGCCGCGACCTGCACCCGCACGTCACCCAGGCTGGCTTCGCTGGCGGCGACGTTGGCATCGCCGGCGTCCACCCCCGCCCGCCGTGCGCCGAACACATCGACGCCCCAGTCGGCGTTCAGGGCCAGCTTGAAGTTGTTGCCGGTGCCGTGGCCTCCCGCTGTGCCTCGCTGGGCCGATGCGGCGCTGCCCAGCGTGGGCCACAAGGACGCGGCGGCCACGTCGCGCAGCGCCTGTGCCTGCCGCAGTGCGGCCGTCGCAGCCTGCACGCTGGTGTTGGCCTGCAAGGCGCTGCGCACCAGGCTTTCAAGCTGCGCATCGTCGAAGCGCTGCCACCATCGCGTCAGGGAGGATTCGGTGAGGCTGAGCGCACCGGCACCGGCACCCCCACCCGCAGCATCCGCCTCCGCCCAGCCCGCCGGAATGGCCAGCGGCACAGGCGCGCCCTCAAGCGGCTCCAGCGTGGCGCATGCACCCAACGCGGCCAGCATCACCCCCAGGGCCAGCGGCGTCGCAGCCGCTTGCACGCCTTGCACCATCAGGCCACCAGGGCCTCCTTGGCCAGGCTCCAGGCCTGCGACAGCTTGGCGCCGCGCGCGTGATACCCGCTCTTGACTCGCTTCATGCGGGCTTCGATGCGCGCCTTGACATCGCTCTTGACCTGGCTCAGCTGCCACTTCAGCGACTCGGCCTTGGCATCCGCTTCCTGCTTCAGCGCGTCCAGCCGCTGCTGGGCACGCTGCACGGCACCGTCCAGGCTGGCTTTCGTCGCTGCCAGCCTGGCCTGCAGCTGGGTCCTGGCAACGCCACTGGCGTGCGACGCCTCGGACTCCAGGTCCTTGATCTCGGCCTTGAGCGCCGCGATGTCGTGGTCGAACTGCGCTTCCGCCACTTCGGTACGGGAACGCCGGAACACCTGGCCTCCCAATGCTTCCAACGCCTGGTCGACGGGGATCACCCACTCCTCTTCGATCTCGGCCACCAGCGCCACCTTGCCGGGCTTCAGATGCTGGAGGGCGGCCTCGATGAAGTCCAGGCCCACACCGGCGACCCAGAAGTCCCGGACGGCTCCCGCCACGGTGCCGGTGGCGGCACCGATGGCCACGCCCGCGGGACCCCCGAGCAGGCCGATCAGGCTCCCGACCGCCAGCCCGGTGAAGGTACCGTTCGGGATCGGGTCGATGGACTTCTTGACGCTGACCCCTCCCTGGGCGTCCAGCGCCAGCACGCCAGTGGCATACAGCGAGATGTCGCCCGCAGCGTGCAAGGCGCGGAGGGCGTTCAGCCCGGCATCAGCCGCCGGCTCGCTGTCGAAGACCGCAATCAGGAACTTGTTCATGTGACACCCGTTTCAGCTTGGTTGAGACCCGCCATGTGAAGGCACGTCGGCTTCAGCCGCTGGCCTTCTCGGTGGATTTGCGGAGACGGGCCGTCGCGGCGCTGACATCGGCCTCGAACTCCTTCCAGCGAACGGCCGTGGCGTGCTTCATCTCAGCCAGTTTGGCTTCGGCCGACTTCACGTCACCCTGCAAGGCCGTGATGTCCGCGTCGATCTGGGTTTTGGCATCGGCGGCGGCGGCGCTGGCCTTCTTCTCGAGACTGCCGACCGCAGCCTTGCCCTTGGCGATGTCCCGGTCCGCCGCAGCGACGAAGGCATCACGCCGGCGGGTGTCGGTGGCATAGGTGAACCCGGGCATGCTCTTGATCGTGTCCTTCGTGGCGCCCGCCATCACCAGCTTGCCGCCCTGGTCTTCGATCCGCGTGACCGCCACGGCCACATCGTGGCGCCCGATGCCGATGAAGCCTCCGGCGCCGACGATCAGGTACGACAGGTTCTTGTCGGGCGAGATGATGAGATCGTCCACCTTGCCGACCTTCTGGCCCGCATCGTTGTAGACCGTCTTGCCCAACAGCGTCTTCTTGACGCTCCACCCCATGGCGAGCCGGGTCGATTCGGTGATGCTGGCTTCAACCGTGGTCGTGCCCCCTGCAACCGGTGCCGCAACCTGTGCCACGCTGGGCGCTGAAGCACCGAGCGCGCACACGACAGTGAACGCTGCAAGGGCAAGGTCGGAGAGCTTCTTCGTCATGATGGTGTTCCCTGGGGGGTGGTGCCACCCGGTCGTGGGTGGCGGGCTTCGGATGAGGGGGTTGTAGGGAAGTCCGGCCGGTCCGTCTGTTCGACAGCGCACGCGCCCGTCTCGTGACGGGGGCCGGCGTCAGCCCTGCAACACGGCTTCAAAGCGCGTGGCGAACAAGTCCCGGTCGTGGAGCCGGATGCAGCGGTTGTTCACGGTCACCAAACCCTGCCGCTGGAACAGCGAGAACGTCCGACTCACCGTCTCGAGCGACAAGCCGAGGAAGCTGCCGATCTCGACACGTGACATGCGCAGGGTCAGGTCACAGGCGGGCAGGCCCTCGCAACGTGTCCGATGCGACAGATCCAGCAGGAACGCGGCGAGCCTCTCTTGCGCGTTCATGCACCCCAGCAGCAACATCATGCGGTGGGTGCGCGTGATCTCCAGACTCAGCTGGCGGCTCAGTGCATGCTGTGGCAAGAGCGGACTGCCGATGTCGCTGATGCTTCGGAGGCTGCGGTAGTCGATGACGCAAAGCCGCGTGTCCTCGATCGCCGTCACGGTGCGGGTGTGCCGGCCACTGGCTATGGCGTCGAGGGCCACCAGATCGCCTGCGAGCAGGAAGTTGGTCACCTGCTCCCGCCCATTCGGCAGCGCCACGACGGCCTTCATGCTGCCGCTGCACAGCGCGAACAGGGAGTGGAAGCTTTCGCCCTCGCGGCAGAGAACGTCGCCGGTGAAGCATCGGCGGCGCACCGAGACGAGCCGGTCAAGGTCGGGGCTGGACGGGACGAGCGAGGCGCAGGGCGGGCACCGTTGCGACAGCTGACAGGGTCGGCGGGTCGGCAATGGCATTGGCAATGGCAACGGCCCCGGCATTGACGCCAGACCCGTTGTGCCGGGCGCTGCACGCGCAAGCGAATCGGCATCACGCTGAAGGAGGGCGACTGGCATCCAAGACTCCTGTCACAACGCCTTCAAGGCGTGAACTCGAACGCCAGGGAGGTGACCGTGCCGATGAAGTACGGCTTGCGCCCTTCAGGTCGCATCCAGGCGACCTCGCCTGCAAGCGGTACGTGCACGCCATCGCGCCACTGGTAGTTCGACCAGAGGCCTTCCCAGGGTGCCATCACCATCTTGCCGTCCACCATGCCGCCGCGCGCTTCAGCGCGGAACGAATCGATGGGGCCGGCGTCGTTGAACCTCAACAGCAGCGTCAGCGTGAGCGGACCGTCGGTGAAAGTCGCGTTGGCCGACTGGTCGTCGATCGCCTCCCAGCGCACACCCTGGCTCGGCAGCAGTGCGGTCGGATACCACGCCACCTCCGCGCACCAGCGCATGAACTCACCGCGGGCGATCTCACCCTCACCCTGGATGTCGGCCATGGTGAACAGGCCCTGTATCGCCGCGTGCAACAGGCCCTTGCCGCGGATGTAGCTGTCGACCACGCGCACGTTCACGCCCGGCAGCAGCGCGATCTGGGCATCCCACAGGAACCCCGGTCGGTGAGCGACGACCCGCTGGCGGGACGTGAACGGCTTCCACCGCTCGCCGGCCGGCGACATGTTGAAGGTGCCGGCGATGTGGATCGTGACGGCCGTGATGATGGGCTGGCCGTCCTTCAGGACAGCGCGGAAGTAGCGTTGCACCGGTGCCGGCAGCCCTTCGAGTTCGCGCGCGTCGTAGCGTGTCGGCGGCGAGTTCTGCGGTCGTCTGTCGTCGATGCGGCCGGCTTGGAGCTTGTCTTGCAGCACCTGCATCTCGGCGGCCCACCGGCGCGCACCGTGGACCGTCAGCCCCAGTGCGACGAGCACCAGGAAGCCCGACAGCCCGCCCAGCCATGCCAGCCCGTTCATGTGGATTCCATCGGACCGGGACAGGCGGTTCAGACCATGACCGACCCGACCGGCCGCCGCAACGACGGTGGCAGGGTCGGCCCGCGACCGAAGCGCACCAGCCGCCTCGTCTCGTGGGTCACCGGACGGGCAGGTTCACCAGGGTCAGTCATGGCCCAGTCTGGCACTGGCCACAGCCTCGCTCTGTGCGTTCCCGCACGTTGGGGCCATGACGGGTGGCCGAATTGGTGCGATGTCAGTCCTTCTTTCGCCCGCCCTGATCGCGACCGCCCTGCTTCTCGGGTTCGACGCGCGGATCGCGGTGGCACTCCACACAGTTCGCGAAGTCCTGGATGCCTTCCTCCAGGTGCTCCCGGCGGACCTTGGCCAGTGAGTGCTCGTGGCAGCCATAGCAGGTGTAGCGGCTCGGGTCGTTGACCTTGTGGCAGGTCTCGCAAGGTGCTTCATGGTCCCGGTCCAGCACGAAGTACGGGTCGTGATCGAAGTGCGCCGGCTTCCAGGCCTTGCTTTCGTGGCAGGTCGAGCACTCCATCTTGAGACCCCGGTGCACGAAGTCCTTGGGCGCGGCATGGCACGAAGCGCAGTTGTCCCGCACTGTCAACTTCAGCAAGCCGTGCGAGAACGGCTTGCGGCTGCGCTGGGTGAGCTTGGGGCCCTGGTGGTCGCTGTGGCAAGCCATGCAGTCCTGCTCGATCAGCGACTGGTGGAACGAGCCCTTGATGGTGCCGGCGGCCATGGACACGCCCTTCGTGGTCTTGAGGCCCACATCCGCGACCGCATGACACGCGGTGCATCGCCCTGACGAGGCGCCGCGCCAGGGCACATGGCAGGCGAAACAGTCGGTGGCGAGTTCTGCGTGCCCTGCCACCAACGCACCGGGGCTGACCATGAGGTGCGGGTACGCGAAGACCAGCGCCAACAGTACGAGCAGGTTCACCGCAATGACGATGAGCAGGATGGGGCGCTTCTTCAATTCCAGCCCCAGAAGAGCAGGATGGCCACGATGTGGGCCGTCGCCAGAACGCTGAATGCGAGCGTGATCGGGAAGTGCACCACGCGCCACTTCCTGACCGCATCGAAGGTCAGGCTGTCCCAGTAGAGCCGATTCTCGAGTTCGACTTCACTCAGACCGCGCCCGCGCAGGCGCTGCCGTGCCTCATCCATTCGCTGGCGCGAACGGGCCAGCAGGAACTTG
>JAJTGU010000136.1 GCA_021297985.1 Rubrivivax sp. | reverse complement strand
GTGGCGCCCGAGACGTCGGGCACCTTGCGGTAGTTGGCCTCGAGGTTCTTCACCACCACCTGCTGCTGGCCGAGCAGCTCGTCGACCAGCACCGCGACACGACCGCCTTCGGCCTCCACGACGACCATGATGTTGCTCTGGTGCTCGAAATCGAAGCGCGGCACGTCGAACACGCGTTCGAGGTCGATCACGGGCATGTACTCGTCGCGGACCTCGACCACGCGGCCGGTGCCGCCGATCGTCCGGATCATGCCGTCGCGGATCTGGAAGCTCTCGACCACGCTGGCCAACGGGAGGATGTAGCACTCGTCGCCGACGCCCACACTCATGCCGTCCATGATCGCCAGCGTCAGCGGCAGGCGCACGCGAACGGTCATGCCGTAGCCTTCGGCCGAGTCGATCTCCACCGTGCCGCCCAGTGCGGTGATGTTCTTCTTCACCACGTCCATGCCGACGCCGCGGCCGGACACATCGGTCACCTGGTCGGCGGTTGAGAAGCCCGGCGCGAAGATCAGGCTGTAGACCTCCTGGTCGGTCAACGAGTCCGGTGCGTCCAGGCCGCGTTCGCGGGCCTTGGACAGCAGCTTGGCGCGGTTCAGGCCCTTGCCGTCGTCGCGGACCTCGATGACGATGCTGCCGCCCTGGTGGCTGGCGATCAACGTGATCGTGCCGTGCTCGGGCTTGCCCTTGGCCAGCCGTTCGGCACCGCTTTCGATGCCGTGGTCGCAGCTGTTGCGCACCAGGTGCGTCAGGGGGTCGGTGATCTTCTCGACCAGCCCCTTGTCGAGCTCGGTCGCCTCACCCACCTGAACCAGCTCGACCTTCTTGCCGAGCTTGCTCGCCAGGTCGCGCAGCATGCGCGGGAATCGGTTGAAGACCAGCGACATCGGAATCATCCGGATCGACATCACGGCTTCCTGCAGGTCGCGCGTGTTGCGCTCCAGGTCGGCCAGGCCGGACGCCAGTTGCTGGTGCAGCGCGCTGTCGACGCCCTTGCCGTTCTGGGCCAGCATCGCCTGCGTGATGACGAGCTCGCCGACCAGGTTGATCAGCTGGTCCACCTTCTCGACGCTGACGCGCAGCGTGCTGTTTTCGGTCGCCGCCGTGGTCGCCTTCTCGGCCTTGGGCGCGACGGGCTTGGCCGGGGCCGCCGCCGCAGCGGGTGCGGCCGGGGCCTGTACCGCAGCGGCCTGAACCTGCCCAGTCGGGGCGCCCGGGGCGTCGTCGAAGAACCCGTATCCCGGATCCTGAGCGGCTGACGCGGTCTGCTGGACCGTCGGCGCGCCGGGAGCGCCGTCGTGGAATCCGTAGCCGTCGGTCAGCGGCACCAGCCTGATCTGCTCGCGGGCGACGTGGAATCCGAACAGGTCGATCAGGTCGTTGTCGCTCGACGCGGTCAGCACCTTGAAGCGGCGCAGGCCCTCTTCGGCCCGACCGCCGTCCAGCGGCTCGATGGTGCCGAGGTCGGCGATTTCCTTGAACAGTTCGACCAGGTTGTCGGCCAGCGCCAGGTTGCTCAGCGGGCCGACGGTCAGCTCCAGCGAGCGCACGCCGCTGCGGACCGGCGTTTCGGCCACCGGCGCCGGCGCGGCGGGTGCGGCCGGGGCCGTCGCCGCGGGCTTCTTGGCTGACGCCGGGGCCGGCACCGGCGGCGAACCGCCTTCGCACAGGCTGCGGATCGTGGCCAGCAGTTCGTGCGTGTCGATGGCGTCTGCGCCGTTGCCCTGGTGGCGTGCCAGCTGGGCCTTCAGCGCGTCGCCGGACTGCAGCAGCGCGTCGACCATCGCGGCGTTGGGTTGAAGCTCGTGGCGGCGCAGCTTGTCGAGCAGCGTCTCCATCTGGTGCGTCAACTCGGCCACGTCGGTGAAGCCGAAAGTCGCCGCGCCACCCTTGACCGAGTGGGCGCAACGGAAGATCGCGTTCATCTCCTCGTCGTCGGCCGCCTCGATGTCGAGGTTCAGCAGCATCTGCTCCATCGTGTCCAGGTTCTCGCCGGCTTCTTCGAAGAAGACCTGGTAGAACTGGCTGAGATCGATGCCGGCAGCGATGCTGGCGCCTTCTTGGGTCATGTCGCCCATGGTGATTGCCTCTCGGTGCCGCGCTTTAGCGGATGACCTTGCCGATGACTTCGATCAGCTTGGCCGGATCGAAGGGCTTGACCAGCCAGCCGGTGGCGCCAGCGGCGCGTCCGGCCTGCTTCATCTGGTCGCTGCTTTCGGTGGTCAGGATCAGGATCGGCGTCGCCTTGAACTTGGGGTTCTCGCGCAGCTTCTTGGTCAGGCCGATGCCGTCCAGGCGCGGCATGTTCTGGTCCGTCAGGACGAGGTTGAAGTCGCGGCTGTTGGCCTTTTCGAAGGCGTCCTGCCCGTCCACCGCTTCGACGACGTTGAAGCCGGCGTTCTTGAGCGTGAACGAGACCATCTGGCGCATGGAAGCGCTGTCGTCGACGGCAAGGATGGAGTGCATGGGGGGTCTCCTGGAGGATCTGTGCGGGTGAGCGAGAGTGGGATGGACGAGAGCGGGTCTCGGGCTTGGCTTCAGAACAGCTCGACGGAACCGGCGTCCATCTCGTCCTGGGTCACGGGGTTCGGGCGCAACGGTGCGTCCTCGACGATGGGTTCGCCTTCGTCGTCGGCGCCGAAGCTGTCGCGTGCGATGCGATCAGCGCAGTTGCGCAACCGTTTGCTGGTGTGGACGATGAGCTGGCTGGCCATGTCCTGGAACTGCAGCGCCGTGATCGCCCCGGCGATCGAGCCCTGGGCAGCGCCGAGCGCCTCGCGGAAGGCCTCGACCTCGCCGACGCTGCGCAGGTGGCCGCTGGCGTCGGTGAAGTGGCTCATCAGGGCGTTGCCGGCGTCTTCGAGCAGTCGCTGCAGACGGTCCAGGTCGTTGCTCGCGACGAGCAGGTGGTCCTGCAGGTCGGCGGCAACCAGCAAGGGCATTCCGGGCGGCGGGGCAGTTGTTGGATGTTCTGAAGTGGCCAGCATCGGGGCTCCGGGCACAGGGTCTTGACGCGGCCACGCGATTTGCGGACCGTCACGAGGCATTTTTTCGGCATCCCGGCGCCAACATTGAGGCGAACATGTCGGCCAAAGCCGCCTATTTCTTCTCCTTTGCCCTTTTCAGGGCCATTCCCCGGGCCATTCCCCGGGCCAATCCCCGGGCCAGCGCCTGCGCTCCGCCCGGCAGGGTCTTTGGCGGCGGCGCAGGGGGCTTTGCGATACTTGACCGACCCGACGGCCACAGGAGCCCCCGACCTTGAACCGCCGCCCGGACCGCCAGGGGGTCCACCCCGTCCGCCTGCTCCACCTGGAGGACTCCGAGCCCGACCACATGCTCGCGATGGCCCACCTCCGGCGTTCCGGGCTGGACCTGGAGGCCCATCGGGTCGACACCCGCGAGCAGTTCGAGGCCGCTCTCGCCACGTCCGCCGGCACCTCCTGCCCGCCATGGGATGTGGTGCTTTCGGACTACCACCTGCCCGGCTACACGGGCCTGATGGCGCTGGAGCGGCTGCGTGCGATCGACGCGGTGCTGCCCTTCATCCTCGTTTCCGGCCAGATCGGCGAGGACACCGCGGTCGAGGCGATGCGCAACGGCGCCAGCGACTACCTGCTCAAGAGCAACCTGAACCGGCTGGCTCCGGCGGTCGAGCAGGCCATCCGGACGGCCGGCATGCAGCGCTCCCGCGTGGCCAGCGATGCCGAGCTGCAGGCCTCGCGCCGCCGGCTGTCCGAGCTGGCACAGCACTTGCAGACAAGCGTAGAGGCCGAGCGCCACGCGATCGCACGCGAGATCCACGACGATGTCGGTGGCTCGCTGACCGCGTTGAAGTTCGACCTCGACTGGATCCGTCGGCACAGCCCGGAGCCGGGCGTGCAGCAGCGCGTGCTGTCGGCACTCGAGTCCGTGACCCACGCCCTGGAGGCCAGCCAGCGCATCATGCAGAACCTGCGCCCCGCGATCCTGGAGCAAGGCCTGGTGGCGGCGCTGCAATGGATGGCGCAGCGCTTCGAGCGCCGCACGGGCGTGATCTGCGAGTTCCGCACCAGCCACGAGAAGATGCAGTTGCCGCGCGGCGTGCCGCTGGTCGCCTACCGCACGGCGCAGGAGGCGCTGACCAATGCCAGCAAGCACGCGCGCGCCGACCGGGTGACGATCGACCTTTCGCTGTCGGCCGGTGTGTTGTCGCTCGAAGTCAGCGACAACGGCGTCGGCCTGGCCGCCGAGGACCTGGCCAAGGCGCAGAGTTTCGGCCTGCGCGGGCTGCACGAGCGTGCCGGCACGGTCGGGGGTTGGATCGACCTGTCGTCGGGTGCGGCCGGGACCTCGCTGATCCTTTCGGTGCCGCTGACCGACGAAGACGGCGGTGCACGTCCGGGCCTGGCGGATACCATCGACGACCCGGATTCCGCCGGGACGCTGTCGGGCCTGGAATGGGTGCCACCGGGCACCCGCCCCAGCGAGCCGGCCGGGCTCTAGAGCCAGCACCTGCGCCTTCCACTTTCGCCAACGCCTCGCCATGATCCACGTGCTCCTGTGCGACGACCATGCGCTGATCCGGCGCGGCATCCGCGACACCCTGTCCGATGCGCCGGACATCCAGGTCGACGGCGAGGCGGGCGACTACGGTGAATTGCGCAACCTGCTGCGCGAAGGCAGGCGTTGCGACGTGCTGGTGCTCGACATCAACCTGCCCGGGCGCAGCGGCCTGGACGTGCTGGCGGCCCTGAAGGACGAGGGCTCGGCCATCCGGGTGCTGGTCGTCAGCATGTACCCCGAGGACCAGTACGCGATCCGCGCGCTGCGCGCAGGCGCCTTCGGCTACGTCAACAAGGGCGGCGATCCGCAACTGCTGGTGCAGGCGGTGCGCACGGTCGCCCAGGGGCGCAAGTACGTGACGCCCGAAATCGCGCAGATGCTGGTCGAGAGCTTGACCACGCCGCAGTCCGAGAACCCGCACGACAAGCTCTCGGACCGCGAGCTGCAGACCCTGGTGCTGATCGCCAGCGGCAAGCGGCTGTCGGACATCGCGGTCGAGCTGAACCTGAGCCCCAAGACGGTGTCGGTGTATCGCGCCCGAGTGCTCGAGAAGCTCCAGCTCAGCAACAACGCCGAGCTGACGGTGTACGCCATCCGCAACGCCCTGGTCGGCGCGCAGTAGCGACGTCACGCGCAGGACAGGACCGCTCAGCCCATGTCTCCCGTCTGGCCCCCGTCCACGACTGCGGCGAGCGCGGCGCTGAACGACGCCCACGCGATCCGCCGCGCCGGCCGCGACGTGCTGTCGCTGGCGCTGATCGAATCGCGCAATGTCCTGCTGCACGCGCTGGCCGAACACGAAACCCCGGCCCGGCTCAAGCGGGCCCTGCAGGCCGGACTGTTCCAGGAGCATTGGATCTGCGGCCACGTCCAGCGGGGCCGGGGCGAGGCCTGCGACGCCCACGCGCCGCGGCTGGCGGGCATCGAGCGGCGGGTCGCGAGCTGGGCCGACCCGGCGTCGCCGCCACCCCCTTCAGGACTGGCGCGGGCCTACCTGGCCGAGGTGCTGGAGATCGTGCTGGACCTGCTGTCCGGCACGCCCGACGACGACGCGGCACTGTATTTCTACCGCCGCGCCTTGCAGCAGGAAGACCGCCTGGTCGAGCGGCTGCTGGCCGAGCCGCGTGCCGGCGTGCTGCGCCACGCCGGTGCCGCACCCCCGCTGTGGTGGCCGGCGCAGCGTGCCTTCACGATGGGCAGCGCACCCTTGGCTCCGGACGGCGGCCCGGCGGGCCTGGTGCCTCAGGGCGAGCGTTGGGCCCATGCCTTGGCGCTGCCGGAGTTCGAGATCGATGCCCGGACGGTCAACTGGGGCCAGTTTGTCGAATTCGCCGAAGACGGCGGTTACGACCGCCGCGAACTCTGGAGCGAAGCCGGCTGGGCATGGCGCAACTCTCCGAGCACGGGCGCCGGCCCTGGCGCCGGCTCTGGCGACTCGCGCCGGGCGCCGGCGGCGGTGGAGCAACTGGGCGCCGGTGCCGTGCTCTGGCGCAGCGGCGACGGCAAGCTGCGGCGCGTCGGCTTGATGGCGCCGGTGCAAGGCTTGACCCGCCACGAGGCCGAGGCCTGGTGTGCCTGGGCGGGCCGGCGCCTTCCGCTGGAGCCGGAATGGGAATGTGCCGCGCTGGCCGGGCCGCGCCGCGGCTTTGCCTGGGGCGACGTGCTCGAATGGGTCGCCGGCAGCGCGCGCCCCTGGCCCGAGGCCGGTCCGGCACCGCCGGCCGAGATCGACCCGCTGCCGCTGGTGCCGGGTCGCGGCGGTGCGCAACGCTTTGGCGTGCTGCGGGGCGCCGGCCAGGCCACGCCGGCCCGCTGGCACCACCCCCGCGCCCGCCGATTCGCCTCCACCGGCGACAGTGCCGCGCGTGCCGGCTTCAGGAGCTGCGCGCTGTAGTCCTTGCCCGGTCGCCCAGTGCGCGTGCCAGGTCGGCCAGGCTGTCCAGGTTGTGCGCCGGCAGGAAGGCATCGACGTGCGGGCGCATCGCGCGGATGCCGGCGGCGCGGGGCTGGAATTTCGCGAAGCGCAGCAGCGGGTTCAGCCAGATCAAGCGTCGGCAGCTCTTGTGCAGGCGCTCCATCTCGAAGGCCAGGCGCTTGCACTCCGGGTCGCCGGGGGCGCCGTGTTCGAGCCCGTCGCTGATGACCAGCAGCGTGGCGTTGGACGGCAGCACCCGGCGGGCCCACTGGCGGTTGAACTCGCCCAGGCAGTGGCTGATGCGGGTGCCGCCCGACCAGTCCTGCACATCGCGCACGACGGTGCCGATCGCGAGGTCGGGATCGCGCTGCTTCAGCGCCTTGGTGATGCGCGTGAGCCGGGTGCCGAAGACGAAGCTCTCGACCCGCGCTTCGGCATGGCCCAGCGCATGCGCGAAGTGCAGCAGCATGCGCGAGTAGCGGCTCATCGAGCCGGAGATGTCGGCCAGCACCACCAGCGGCGCCGGGCGGGTGCGTGTCTGGCGCCAGCGCAGCGCACCCTGGTCGCCGCGGGCCTGGGCGTGCAGCGTGGCCCGCAGGTCGATCTGGCCGGGGCGCGGCGCGCGTTTCATGCGGCGGGTGCGCAGCGGCTCGAACAGCGGACCCAGGTGACGCAGCAGGCCGAGTGCGGACCGCCACTCGTCGGCGGTCATGGTGTCGAAGTCGGCCTTGAACAGACGTTCGCGGTCGCTGAACGTCATCGCCATGTCGATGTCCAGCGGCGGCGGTGGAGCGTCCGGCGCGGGCTGCGGCGCCGGCGGGCGGTGCGGGTACAACGCGTCGGACAGGCGCCGGTGTTCGGGGGGAGGGGGCGGTGCGCCGGGGGGGCGTGCGGTCTGCACCTTGGGCAGCAGCAGGGCCATCATGCGGCCGGCGAGATCGGGGTCGCGCCAGAACAGCGCAAACGCCTGGTCGAACACGTCCAGGTGTTCGGCCCGGCTGACCATGCAGGCCAGCAAGGTGGCCCGAAAGTCCGCCCGGCTCGCAAAGCCGCCAAGGGGCAGTGCCTGCAAGGCGAGCTGGATCCGGTCGCTGCCCACCGGCAGTCCGGCGGCGCGCAGCACGCGGCCGAAATGGACGACGTTTTGCGCAAGGTGTCCGGGACTCGGCATCGGGCGATTCTCGCGGCCCGCGACAATCCGTGGCGATGTCCAAGGCCGCCTTGTCCTGTCCCCGCTGTGGCGATTCGATGCAGCACCTGTCATTGGCCGCGCACCTGGGGCGCACGGTTCAGCTGGACCACTGCGGCGGCTGCCGGCTGGTCTGGTTCGACACGCTGGAGTCGGTGAACCTGTCACCGCTGGGCTGGGTGGCGCTGCTGCGCGAGTTGCAGATGGGCAGCGGGTTGGTGCTGCCCGAGGCGCGCCACGCGACGCTGTCCTGCCCGCATTGCGCCGGCCCGTTCAAGACGGTACGCAACCGCACCCGGTACGGCGCCTTTGCCGCGCTCGAGTGCCCGAGCGGCCATGGCCATCTGCACACCCACACCGGCGTGCTGGCCGAGCGCGGCCTGGCCCGTCCGTTGCTGCCGGCCGAACGCGACGCGCTGCTGCGTGGGCGCAAGCAGCTGGCCTGCGTCAACTGCGGTGCGCCGGCCGACGGCCAGGCCACCGACTGCGCCTATTGCGGCAGCCCGATCGTCGTCATCGACCTGCCGCGGCTGATGCACGCGCTGACCCGTCGCCTGAACGACGACAGCCCGTCCCCGCGCGCCGACGGCCGTGCCGTGCCGTGGCATTGCATGGCCTGCGGCAGCGCGCTGGACCCGGCGCGCCAGGCCCAGTGTCCGGCTTGCGGCACTGCGGCGATGGCGCCTTCGCTGCCGGATGTCGAGCCGCTGCTCGAAGCCGCCGAGGCAGAGCTGAAGTCGCCGCAGCGCGCTGCCGCAGCGCCGCCGCCGGACCGCCGCGTGCCGCGCGAGCGGCGTCCGGCGGGCTGGCGCGACACCACGGCCTATCGCCTTCGCGAGTGGTTCCGCAGCGACGAGGACGAGCCCGCGCACCGCACCCTGGAGCGGGCGCTGTGGCAATGGCTCTGGGACCGTTTCAGCGATGCACCGCCGCTGTGGCGCTGGGGCTCGGTGGCCCTGGTCGTGGCGTTGGTGGTCGGGTGGTTCCGGGGCTGACCGCACGGGCAAACACAACCGTGATTGACAAGTCACCAATCGGTGACTAGAGTCTTGTCGCCACTTAGTGACAAGGAGCCTGTCATGTCCCACGACTCCCCCGGCGCGCCGCGCCGCCAGTTCATCCGCATCCTGGGAGGTGGCGCCGTTTTCGCCGCGACCGCTGCCATGGCCGGCACGCTGGCCGGTTGTTCGTCGGAGATGCCGGCCGATGCCGTCGCACCCTGGAGTGGCCCGGGCAACGAGCCCGACCTGCGTCGTTGGATCCTGGCGCATGCCATCCTGGCGCCGCATTCGCACAACCTCCAGTCCTGGCTGGTGGACCTGAGCCAGCCCGGCGAGATGCGCCTGTTCTGCGACACGACGCGCCTGCTGCCGCAGACCGACCCCTTCAACCGCCAGATCATGATGAGCCAGGGCACCTTCCTGGAACTGCTGGTGCTGGCGGCGCGCCAGCGGGGTCAGCGGGCGGAAGTGACGCTGTTCCCCGACGGCGTCTTCGAAGGCCCGGTGCCCGAGGCCGGCCCCAAGGCGCGCGCCGTGGCCCGTGTGCGGCTGGTGGCGGACGCCACACTGGCGCCCGACCCGCTGTTCCAGCAGATCTTCAAGCGCCACACGCACAAGGGTCTGTACGACCCGGCGCGCGAGGTCAGCGACGCCGCCTGGACCGCGATGGCTGAGGCGGCGCAGCCGGCTGCGGGCGGCGATGCGCTGCTGCCGCCGACCACCGGCCTGCGTTTTGGCCGCCTGGGTCCGTCCGGCACGGGCGACGCGGCCGCACTGGAACGCCAGCGCGAGATCGCGCGCGAAGCCTGGCGCATCGAGCTGACCACGCCGCGCACGATGCTCGAGTCGCTGAAGCTCGTGCGCCTGGGCGCGCGCGAGATCAGCCAGCACCGCGACGGCATCTCGCTCACCGACCCGATGCTGGTGCTGCTCGGCCGCGTGGGCCTGTTCGACCGCAGCAAGGCACCGGCTGCCGACGACCCCGCGATCACCGGACAGATCAAGGACTTCAACGCCAACCTGGCCTCGACCCACGCCTTCCTGTGGATGACGACTCCCGGCAACGACCGCGCCACCCAGGTCAACGCCGGCCGTGCCTACGCGCGGGTGCAACTCGCCGCCACGGCGCACGGTGTGGTGATGCAGCCGCTGCAACAGGCCTTGCAGGAGTACACGGAAGTCGCGCCGCTGTACCGCGCCATCCACCAGCTGCTGGCGCCGCAGGGCGAGACCGTGCAGATGTGGGCCCGCGTCGGCTACGCGGGTGGCGGCGGACGACACGACGGCCAGGCGCCACGACGGGGTGTCGATGCCATCATCCGCGCGTGAGCCCATTGCCCAGCACCGAAACCCGCCTGCCGCCATCGCAACCGCCAAAGCCCGCGTCTGCGCGCACGCGCGACCGTGGCAGCAGCGAGTTGCGCCTGATTGCGGCGGTCGGCGAGGTGCTGGCACGCGACGGCTTTGCGGGCCTGGGCGTCAACGCCGTGGCCAAGCAGGCCTGTGTCGACAAGGTGTTGATCTACCGCTACTTCGGCGGCCTGCCCGAACTGGTGCGCGCGTGGGGTGGCAGCGGCAGCTTCTGGCCGAGCGTGGCCGAGTTGCTGGGCGACGACCCCCAGGCGGTGCTGACGCTGCCGACCGCCGAGCGCTGGACCCGCTTTCTCGAGATCTTCATCGACAGCCTGCGCCAACGCCCGCTGACCGTGGAGATTCTTGCGGCCGAAGTCGCCGCGCCGGGTGAGCTGTCGCGCATCCTCGACGCCGAGCGCGAAGCCTGGGGTGCGGAGGCCGCCCGGGTGCTCGGTGGACCGGAGTTCGCGCGCCGCACGCACCTGAACGCGCTGACGCTGCTGGTGATCCTGGGCATCCAGATGCTGATCGTGCGCTCGCGCCACACGGCCGTGTTTTCGGGCATCGACGTGCAGACCGAAGCGGGTTGGGCGCAGATCAAGACTGCCGTGGCGGCCACGGCGCGTGATCTGTTCGCGGCAGACCCCGCTCAGCCCTGAGCGCCGGCTGCGGCCTCAGCCGCCACGGCCACGGTTCATCTCGCTGCGCACCTGCTCGATGAGCCGCGCGGCCTCGCTGCCCTGGACCTTGGCGATGTCGTCCTGGTACTTCAGCAGCAGGCCCAGCGTGTGGCCCACCGTTTCGGGGTCGAGCGCGATGGCGTCGAGCTGCATCAGTGCGCGGGTCCACTCGATGGTCTCGGCGATGCCCGGCAGCTTGTAGAGCTCGACGCCGCGCAGCGCCTGCACGAAGGCGACGATCTCGGCCGCCAGCCGCGCGCCGACGTCCGGCAGCCGCCGCTGCACGATCTGAAGCTCGCGCGCCGCGTCGGGGAAGCCGACCCAGTGGTACAGGCAGCGGCGCTTGACGGCGTCGTGGATCTCGCGCGTGCGGTTGCTGGTCAGCACCACGACCGGCGGCTCGGCGGCCTTGACCGTGCCGAGCTCGGGGATCGTGATCTGGAAGTCCGACAGCACCTCGAGCAGGAAGGCCTCGAAGGGCTCGTCGGCACGGTCCAGCTCGTCGATCAGCAGCACCGGCGGCGGCTCGCCGGGTGCGGGCGAGATCGCGTCGAGCAAGGCCCGCCGGATCAGGAAGCGCTCGGAAAACAGGCTCCGGGACAGTGCTTCGCGGTCCGGGGCAGAGCCGTCGCGGGACGCGGCCTCGGCAAGCCGGATCTCGAGCATCTGCCGCGCGACGTTCCACTCGTAGGCCGCGCCGGCCAGGTCCAGACCTTCGTGGCATTGCAGCCGGATCAGCCGCCGGCCGAGCATCGCGGCCAGGGTCTTGGCGATCTCGGTCTTGCCGGTGCCGGGTTCGCCCTCCAGGAACAGCGGCCTTTGCAGCCGCAGCGCCAGGAAGACCGTGGTCGCCAGCGTGCGCTCGGGCACGTAGTCCAGCGCCAGCAGGCGCGCAGCGGTGTCGTCGATCGAGGTCGGAATCGGAGCGGTGGCGTTCACGCGCTGGATCGTATGCGCTGAACCGGACCTCTGGCCGTCGTTCAGGTCCATGCTGAGCTGGGGATCATCGCGGCGATCCTCAAGCAGCCAGTGATCGAGAAGATCCTCAACCACCGGGGGCTGCAAGCGCGAGCACCCTCTCGGGCACCGGCCCTTGGTACGCCGGTTGGCCGCAGACCCAAGGCGAAGAGGGTGCAGCCCTCAGCCACCGGCTCGCAGAAAGCCGCGCGCCCACTCGCCGTGGGCGCCATCGGCCAGGGCCTGGTGGCTGCCGTCGGCCACCAGCTGGCCATCGCGCATCAGCAACACCCGCGCGCCCAGTTCCACCGCGTCGGCCGGGTCGTGGGTGATGACGATGGCGGCCACTTCGCCCCGCAGGCGCGCCTTCAGCCGCTGCAGCAAGTCGACCCGGGTCAGGCGGTCGACATTGCCGAAGGGCTCGTCGAGCAGCAGCAGCCGGGCCTCGGCGGCCAAAGCGCGCGCCAGCGACACCCGCTGCGCCTCACCGCCGGAGAGCGTGGCCACGTCGCGCCCGTCCATCGCATCCAGGCCCATGGCGCTCAGGGCTTCACGCGCGCGCTGCCGGCGGCCGGCCTTGTCGCCGCCGCGGATGGCAAAGGCCGCGTTGCCCACCGCATCGAGATGGGCGAACAGGGTGGCATCCTGGAAGGCCAGAGCCAGCCGGCGCTGCTCGGGCGGCTGGCACACCCGGCCGGCGGTCGACACCTCCTGCCCGTGCAGGTGCACGCTGCCACTGCTGGGGGAGTCGAAGCCGGCGATCAGCCGCAGCAGCGATGTCTTGCCGCTGCCCGATGGCCCCAGGATGGCCACCACCTCGCCAGGGGCCATGTCGAAGCTGAGCTCCGACACCACAGCGCGGGTACCGATCAGGCGCGACAGAGAGCGGACCGACAACATGGGCAGGGCTTTCGCAGGCGGGCAGACAGTTCGGGCAAACAGTTCGGGCAAAAAGGTTCTGGCATCAACGCGCCGTGCGGCCGCCCAGCCGGTGCAGCCGCCAGGCCAACAGGGCCAGCGGCAGCAGCATCATGGCCTGGCTGACCAGCACCCAGACGGCGGCGCGGTCCATGTTCTGGTGGCGCGAGAAGGCGTAGATCTTCAGCGCAGGCGAGCTGTAGCCGAATGGCTGCAGCATCAGGCTCATGTCCAGCTCCTTCACCGATTCCATGAAGACCAGGGCACAGCCCAGCAGCAACGCGGGGCCCAGGTGCCCGGAGAAGGCCACCAGCCGGGCACGCAACGGCCCGGCGCCATAGGCGCGCGCCAACTCGATGCCGGCCTCGGGCGTGCGACGCAAGGCATCGAGCACCGGCAGCATCGCAAACGGCAGGAAGCGAAGGGTTTCGGTCAGCACCACCAGCAGCCGGCTGTCGCGCCAGCTGCCCAGCCATTGGGCGCCCAGGCTGCCGTCGCGGCTCATCATCACGAAGGCCAGGCCCAGCACCAGCGGCGGAAGGAAGTAGTTGCTGAGGAACAGCCAGGGCAGCCGTTCGGCCCAGCGCGAGCGCCCGCCGGTGCGCAGCAGCAGCACGGTGGCGCTGCACACCAGCGCCACCAGAAGGGCGGTGGACAGCGACGTGGCGGCCGCGTTGAGCACATCGCCCGGGATGTCGGCAAAGCGGGTGCGGGCCCACTTCAGCCAGGCCCAGCGAGCGGTCAGCCACTCGGGCCACCAGAAGCCGGCCACCGACCACAGCACGCTCCAGCCGACCAGCACGGCCGTGGCCGCACGGCCCAGCGGCCGGCGCCGCGCAGCCGCTGCAGCCGGGGGAATCGGCGTCTGGTTCATGAACGATGTGGCGGCCCAGGTGGCCACCACCACCAGCACCACCGCCGGCACCGTCATCACCGTGGAGACGATGGCGGCCACCTGGGCACTCTGGCTGGCCAGCCAGAGGTTGTGAACACCCACGCTGAGGGTGTCGATGCCCAGCCGCTCGGCAGCAGCGTAGTCGCCCACGGACTGGGCGCAGACGATCATCAGGCTGGCGGCCAGCGGTACGGCATGGGTAGGCAGGTGCACCCGCCAGAAGCGCTGCCAGGGCCCCAGGCCCAGCGCAGCGGCCAGCTCTGCATACGAGGTGGGAATGCGCGCCGCAGCCACCCGGAACACCAGGAACACATACGGCGAGCAGGCCAGGCCGTGCAGCAGGCCCAGCGCGTGCCGGCCGTCCAGGAACGACCAGCTGTAGGCCACGGTCCACGTGGTTGCAGCCACCGATGGCGGCAGCAGCAGCGGCAGCAGCGCCAGCACCGTCACCAGCGCCCGGCCGCGGAAGTCGAAGCGCGCCACGGCGAGCGCCGGCGCGGCGCCCACGGCCAGCGCCACGGCGCTGGCCAACAGCGCCACCTGCAGGCTGGTCGCCGCCTGGTGCGGCAGGCTGGTGCTGGTGAAGTGCGTCATCCGGCCGCCTTCGAACAGCACCGGCAGCGCAGCCGCAAGCAGGTAGCCAGCCGGCAGCAGCGCACATGCAACCAGCAGCAGCGCCAGCGAGCAGCGCAGCAGCCAGGCGGCGTTCAATCCGGTGCGTCTGGGTGCCGCAGGGGCGACGCCGGTCTCAGCGCTCAGCGTCGAAGCGGATTTCACTGACCAGCCTGATGACCTCTTCCCGCTTGCCCGCGATCTGGGCCAGCGGGATGAAGTCGATCTTGAATCGGCCGTCCACCAGTCCCTGCTCGGCGCCCAGCTTCACCATCAGCGGATGGGCCTTGATGTCGGGCAGCACCGACCACTGCCGGGTGCGATCGACCATCAGCTGCTGGCCTTCCTTCGAGGCCATGTACTCCAGCAGGCCGATGGCCAGATCGCGGTTGGCCGCGTTCTTGGTCACACCGGCGGCCGAGCGCATGATGAACGTGCCCTTGCCGGCCTGGTTGGGGAAGTACACACCCACAGAATCGGCCCAGGCCTTCTGCTCGTCATTGGCGGCCATCATCGGGTGGTAGTACGAATTCATCAGGGCCACGTCGCACCGGCCCTCGAAGATGGCGCGGGCCTGTTCCCGGTCATTGCCCTTGGGCGCGCGGGCCAGGTTGGCGGCGATGCCGCTGATCACCTCCTTGGCCTTGGCCTCACCGGAGGAGGCGAAGAACATGCCGAACAGCGCCAGGTTGTAGTCGTGGCTGCCGGAGCGGATGCAGATGCGGCCCTTCCACTTGGGCGTGGCCAGGTCTTCGTAGCTCGACAGGTCGGCCGGCTTCACCCGCGCCTTGGAGTAGAAGATGATGCGCGCCCGGTAGGCATCCACGAAATAGCGACCGCCCGCGTCGCGGAACTCGGCCGGCACGGCGTCGTTGATCTTCTTGGAACCGATCACGTCCAGCAGGCCACGCTGGGCGGCGATGTCCAGCAGCTCGGCGTCCTTGGAGATGACCACGTCGGCCTCGGTGGGGCGGCTCTCCAGTCGGTTGACCAGGCCCTGGTCCATGAAGACGCCTTCCACCTTGGCGCCGCTCCTGGCCTCGAAGGCCTCGAGGATGGGCCGCAGCGTGCCCTGGTCGGTGCGGTCCGTGATCACGCGTAGCACCCGCTGCTGGGCCATGGCACCGGTGGCCAGCGTGGCCGCCAGGACGAGCAACACTGAACGGGCAATCAGGCGGCGGTTGGGCTGCGTGCGGGCTGCGGCGTGACGGGTCGGCATGGGGATCTCCTGGGCGTTGTGGTGGTGTGCCTCTGGGAGGCGAACCGAATACCGCCCAGCACTGTAGCCGCAGGATCAGCCTTTCTCATCCCCTGAGTGCGTGCCAACCGACAGCCGCCAATCAGGGTCGTCAGCAGTGCCTCTCGGGCCGGGTGCTGACCTGAAGGTGCTGACGGTGACGGGCGCCATGCCCAAGGATGCGGACTTCAGGCCGCCACCATGCGCCGACCTCAATCGGCGGCAAAGCAATAGATCAGGCCTGCGCCGCCGGTGGCGCGCAGCTGCGGCAGCCCACATCCGCGCGTCTGGTGCGAGCTGTTCCATGACTGCGCCCAGGGCTCGGCCACCGGCCCGATGCGGTCGTGGTGGCCCGTCATCGCACCACCTTCTGGCCCGCTCTGGGTCCAGTTGCCGCAGGTCAGGTTCGGTGTCGGCGACAGCGAAGTGCCGTCCATGCGTGAACCGGTCAGGATGTCGTGGTCGTTCGGTGTGTCCCCGCGGCCCGGCACGACGGCGCCCGTCTCGGTTAGTGCCGTGGCCTTGGTGATGCGGTTGCCGGGGCCGTGCAGCTGCTCCAGGTCGGCGGCGATCAGCACCCCCTTGGCGTTGAACCAGGGACCTTTGCCGATGCGGTCTCGGGCGTTGACCGCTTCGTTGGCCACGGTGACCGCCGCAGGGCTGGTGCTGAGGTAGGCGCGCCAGGTGCGGTTTCCAGCGCCGGCCGCCGTGGCCAACCGCTGGCAGTGCGCATCGGCGCCTGCCAGGCCGCCGAAGTCGGCCCCCTTGCCGGGGTTGGTGCTCGTGATGAAGAAGCCCATCGGGCCGGTGGCAGGGCCGCTGACGCAGGCTGCGAGCAGAAAGACAGCAGACCCGAGCAGGGTCCGGGCAGCGAGAAACTTACGCATGGGCGATGGCATGGTTGAGGCGTGCACGGGATGACACTGCGCAACCTTGTGGTCTGGCATCGGGATTCACCCTCGGGTGCCTTCGCCTGTCGACTTCGCGGAAGACCCACATGGCCTTGCCGGCGCGGGCAAGAGAAGGGGCGCCCGCAGGCGCCCCAGTCGGTGGCGAGCGTCGTGGCATCAGCCCAGCGCGCGCGCCGTCAGCACCGGGATCAGCGCGGCGCGGTACTCGGCCGAGCCGTGCATGTCGCTGTTGAGGCCTGCGGGGTCGACTGTCGCGCCGGCCAGTGCAGCGGCCGACCAGCCGGCGGCGAGCCGGGCTTCGAGCGCGGTGGCGCGGAAGACCCCGTTGGCACCGGCGCCGGTGACAGCCACGCGGGTGCCGGCCGGGCCTTGGCTCACAAACACGCCGACCAGCGAAAAGCGCGACGCCGGCTGCTTGAACTTCTGCCAGCCGGCCTTGGCCGGGATCGGGAAGCTCACTGCGGTGATCATCTCGCCGTCGGCCAGTGCGGTGGTGAACATGCCCTGGAAGAAGTCGTCGGCGGCGATGTCGCGGCGGTCGGTGTGGACCGTGGCGCCCAGGCCGAGCACTGCTGCCGGGTAGCAGGCGGCCGGGTCGTCGTTGGCCAGGCTGCCGCCGATGGTGCCGAGGTTGCGCACCGCGCGGTCGCCGATCTTGCCGGCGAGGTCGGCCAGCGCCGGGATCGCGGCCCGGACGTCGGGTGACGCGGCCACTGCGGCGTGCGTGGTTGCGGCGCCGATCTTGACGGTGCCGCCGGCCACCGAGATGCCGGCCAGTCCGGGGATCGCGGTGACGCTGACCAGCGCCTCCGGGGCGGCCAGGCCGAGCCTCATCGACTGCAGCAGCGTCTGGCCACCGGCGATGTACTTGGCGTCGACTCCGGTGCCGGCCTGGATGGCCGCGGCGACGCTGGCCGGGGCGTGATAAGCAAAGCTTTGCATGGGGGATGTCTCCTGTGGTGTGCGGTGGGGGCTCAGGCCTTGCCGTTGGCGGCCTTCCACACCGTGTACGGCGAGGCCGGCATCGGAAGGTCCCGCACGCCCAGGGCGTTGCAGACCGCATTGATCAGCGCCGGCGGACTGCCGATGGCCCCGGCCTCGCCGCAGCCCTTCACGCCCAGCGGGTTGTGCGTGCACGGCGTGCCCTTGGCGGTCTCGACCGTGAAGTTCGGCAGGTCGTCGGCGCGGGGCATCGCGTAGTCCATGTAGCTGCCGGTCAGCAACTGGCCCGAGGCGTCGTCGTAGATGCAGTTCTCGAGCAGCGCCTGGCCGATGCCCTGGGCCAGCCCACCATGCACCTGGCCCTCGACGACCATCGGGTTGATGACGTTGCCGAAGTCGTCGCAGGCGGTGAAGCGGTCGACCCGCGTCGCGCCGGTGGCCGGGTCGATCTCGACCTCGCAGATGTAGGTGCCGGCCGGGTAGGTGAAGTTGCTCGGGTCGTAGAACGCGTTTTCGTTCAGGCCCGGCTCGAGCTTGTCGTGCGGGAAGTTGTGCGGCACGTACGCGGTCAGCGAGACCTGCGCAAACGGCACCGCCTTGTCGGTGCCGGCGACCTTGAAGCTGCCGTCCTCGAAGACCACGTCGGTGTCGCTCGCTTCCATCAGGTGCGCGGCGATCTTCTTGCCCTTGGCGATGACCTTGTCCAGCGCCTTGACGATGGCCGTGCCGCCCACCGCCAGCGAGCGGCTGCCATAGGTGCCCATGCCGAACAGGATCTTGCCGGTGTCGCCGTGCTGGATGTCCACGTCTTCCATCGGGATGCCGAGCTTGTCGGCCACCACCTGGGCAAAGGTCGTCTCGTGGCCCTGGCCGTGGCTGTGGCTGCCGGTGAACACGGTGACCTTGCCGGTGGGGTGCACACGCACCTCGCCGGACTCGAACAGGCCCGCCCGCGCGCCCAGCGCCCCGGCCACCGCCGACGGCGCGATGCCGCAGGCCTCGATGTAGCAGGCGTAGCCGATGCCGCGCTTCAGGCCCTTGGCCTCGCTGGCGGCCTTGCGGGCGGCAAATCCGGCCACGTCGGCCAGCTCGATGCCGCGGTCCAGCGTCGCGTCGTAGTCGCCGGTGTCGTAGGTCAGGCCGACCGGCGTGGGGTACGGGAAGCTGCGGATGAAGTTGCGCCGGCGCAGCTCGGCCGGGTCGATGCCGAGCTCGTGCGCGGCGGTCTCGACCATGCGCTCGACGACGTAGGTCGCCTCGGGCCGGCCAGCGCCGCGGTAGGCATCCACCGGCGCCGTGTTGGTGAACATCGCCTCGACCGTGCAGCTGATCTTGGGCGTGGCGTACTGGCCGGCCAGCAGCGTGGCGTACAGGATGGTCGGCACGCAGCTGGCAAAGGTGCTGAGGTAGGCCCCCAGGTTGGCCACCGTGTGCACGCGCAGTCCGACGAACTTGCCGTCCTTGTCGATACCGAGCTCGGCCGTCGTCAGGTGGTCGCGGCCATGGGCGTCGGACAGGAAGGACTCGCTGCGCTCGGCGGTCCACTTGATCGGCCGTCCGCACTGCTTGCTGGCCCAGACCAGGGCGGTCTCTTCGCCGTAGAGGTAGATCT
>JAJTGU010000166.1 GCA_021297985.1 Rubrivivax sp. | reverse complement strand
GCAGAAGGAGCTTCAGAGCAACGTCGCGCTGCGCGTGCAGGAGTCGGGCGAGGACGGCATCTTCGAGGTCTCGGGCCGCGGCGAATTGCACCTGACCATCCTGCTCGAGAACATGCGCCGCGAAGGCTATGAACTCGCGGTCGGCAAGCCGCGCGTGGTCTTCCACGACGTGGATGGCGAGCGTCACGAGCCGATCGAGCTGGTGACCGTGGACATCGAGGACCAGCACCAGGGCGGCGTGATGCAGGCCCTGGGCGAGCGCAAGGGCGAGCTTGCCAACATGGAGACCGACGGCCGCGGTCGCGTCCGGCTGGACTACCGGATCCCGGCGCGGGGGCTCATCGGGTTCAGCAACGAATTCATGAACCTGACCCGCGGCACCGGCCTGATCAGCAACATCTTCGACGGCTACGAGGCCTTCAAGGGCGAGATCGCCGGGCGCAAGAACGGCGTGCTGATCAGCATGGACGACGGCGAGATCGTGACCTACGCGCTGGGCAAGCTGGACGACCGCGGCCGCATGTTCGTGAAGGCCGGCGACCCGGTCTACGAGGGCATGATCGTCGGCATCCATTCGCGCGACAACGACCTCGTCGTCAATGCCGTGCGCCAGAAGCAGCTGACAAACTTCCGCGTCAGCGGCAAGGAAGACGCGATCAAGATCACGCCGCCGATCGACCTGACGCTCGAGTACGCGGTGGAGTTCATCGCCGACGACGAACTGTGCGAGATCACGCCCAAGTCGATCCGCGTGCGCAAGCGTCACCTGAAGGAACACGAGCGCAAGCGCGCCAGCCGCGAAGGGACTTGATGTCGGCGTGCGTGGGACCGGTCGGATGGCGATGCCGCTGAGCCACGCCCGCGCCGTCGTGCTGATGGTGCTGGTGACGCTGCTGTGGAGCATCGCCGGCGTCGTGACGCGTCAAGTCCAGGGCGTGTCCGGCAGTGAACTGAGCTTCTGGCGCAGTGGCGTCAACGCGCTGGCCCTGGTGGTGCTGCTCGTCGCGTGGCGTGGCCGTGACGCGGTGTTGCGAACGCTGCGTGACGGGGGTGTGCCGCTGTGGGTGTCGGGGCTGTGCTGGGCGACGATGTTCAGTGCCTTCATGCTGGCGCTGGGCCTGACCAGCGTGGCCAACGTGCTGGTGACGATGGCGCTGGCGCCGCTGTTCACGGCGTTGCTGTCGCGCGTCGTGCTGCGCCAACCGCTGGCAGCGCGCACCTGGTGGGCGGTGCTGCTGGCCGGCGTCGGGATCGTGTGGATGCAGGCGCAGGGCGTCGCTGCCGGGGAGTCGCGCCACCTGATGGGCATGGCGGTGGCGCTCGGGGTGCCCATTGCGGCGGCCGTGAACTGGACCCTGATCGCCCACCTGCGCGCCCGCCACGGTGAGACCGGGGCGCCGCGCGACGATCTGGACATGCTGTGCGGCGTGCTGCTGGGCGCCGTGATCAGCGCGGTGCTGATGCTGCCGCTGGCCTGGCCCTTGCACGCCGCCGGGCCCGACATCGGCTGGATGGCGCTGCTCGGCGTTTTCCAGCTTGCCGTGCCCTGTCTGCTGGCGGTGGTCGCCGCACGCCGGCTGGCGCCCGCCGAGGTGTCGCTTCTGGCGTTGCTGGAGGTGCTGTTTGGTGTGGCCTGGGCCTGGTGGGGCGGGGGCGAAACGCCCACCGGTGCCACCCTGGCCGGGGGCACCCTGGTGCTGTTGGCACTGGCCGGCAACGAGGCCCTGGCCTTGCGTGGGCGGGCGCAGCGGGCGGACACCAGCCCGGTGCAGCCCCGGGGGTGACAGCCCCTGCGGCGGGGCTAGCATGGTGATGCCCCCACCACCGGTGCGACCGAATGAAACAGCTCTCGGGACTCGACGCCACCTTCCTGTACCTGGAGACCGCGGAGATGCCCATGCACGTGGGAGCGCTCCATGTCTTCGAACTGCCGGCCGGCTTCAAGGGGCGCTTCGCCACGGCACTGCGCAAGCACATCGCCAGCCGCCTTCCGATCGCGCCCGTGCTGCGGCGCCGGCTGTGGTGGATGCCGCTGAACCTGGCCAACCCGGCCTGGGTCGACGCCGACCCCGACCTGCACGCCCACATCGTTGAGATCAAGCTGCCCAAGGGCAGCAGCATGGCCGCACTCGAGGCTGAAGTGTCCAGGCTGCACCCGGTGCTGCTGGACCGCAAGAAGGCACTCTGGAAGTTCCATGTCTTCGAGGGCCTGGCCCCAGGTCCAGAAGGCCAGCGGCGGGTCGGCCTGTACACCCAGTTGCACCACGCGGCGGTCGACGGCCAGGCGGCAGTGGCACTGGCCGGCGCGATCATGGACCTCTCGCCCGCACCCCGCGCCATCGAGGCCCGGCCCAGCGGCCGCGTCAAGACCTTCAAGATCGGCTCGGCCCAGGCGCTGTGGCGCGGCGTGCTGGCCAATCAGGCCCAGAAGATCCTGCAGATCGTGCGCGAACTGCCCGACACCCTGGGGACCCTGGGTGGCGCTGCGAGCAAGGCGGTGACCAGCAGCGCCCTGCTCGGTGGCAAGGGCGGGGCCGGCAACCTCGCGCTGGCCCCGCGCACGCCACTCAATGCCACCGTGACGGCCGGCCGTGCGTTTGCCGCTTGCAGCGTGCCTTTGGCCGAACTGAAGGCCATCGGCCGTGACCACGAGGCCACGCTCAACGACATGGTGCTGATGCTGTGCAGCAGTGCGCTGAGGCGCTACTTCGCCAAGCGGCGCCTCTTGCCCAAGAAGTCGCTGATCGCCGCGGTGCCGATCTCGCTGCGCGCCAAGGGCGACACCTCGAGCGACAACCAGGCCTCGATGAGCCTGGTCAGCCTGGGCACGAACATCGCCGACCCGCGCCGCCGGCTGGCCCACATCGTCAAGGCCACGACGGCCATGAAGAGCACGATGGGCGACCTGAAAAGCGTGCTGCCGACGGACTTCCCGACGCTCGGCGTGCCCTGGCTGATGGAAGCCCTGGTGTCGCTGGTCGGCAAGAGCGGAGTCGTCGACAAGATCCCGCTCGTCGCCAACGTCGCCATCAGCAACGTGCCCGGGCCACCGGTGCCGCTGTACATGGCCGGGGCGAGGATGCTGTGCAACCACCCGACGAGCATCGTCGTCCACGGCATGGCGCTGAACATCACCGTTCAGAGTTACGCCAATGCGATGGACTTCGGCCTGATGGCCGACGCCCAGGCCATGCCCGACGTGCGCGATCTGGCCGATGCCATCCTGATCGCGATGGACGACCTGCGCACGCTGCCGCGCCCCGGCGACCCGGACCATGAGGCGCTGGACGATGCACCGGCCGCAAGCTCGCCGGCGGCTGAAGGTCTGGTCCGGCGCACGACCCGGCGCCTGGCCGCCAGTGTCGGCGAGGGCGCTGCGCGGGGCCTCGGCACTGCGGTTGGCCAGGCGGCCGAAACCATGGCCCGACGCATGGCGTCGACGGTGCTGGACGGCACCGCGGCCCAGGTTGCCAAAGCCGCAAAGGCCGCAAAAGCCGCAAAGGCGGTCATCGCTTCGCCGCTCGCCACCCCCAAGCGAGGGCGCGAAATCCCCAAGCCACCGGGTGGCCCCGGCCGCAAGCGCAGCCCAAAGTAGCGTTGTTTGCACCGCGGGGCCGGTGACGGGAGATGGATGAATGACGGTCGCGCTTGTCGATCAATCGCCATCCGACTATGTGCAGCATTTGACCGTGTCCGGGCTGGAGACGCCTGTCGGTCCGGCGCGGCTGAACCGCTACGTCTCGGGGGTCGAGCCCGGGCGTGCGGCGGCGTGTTTCCTGGCGCTTCAGAATCTGGTCGAGCATCCGACTGCCGCCACCGGGCATCCGGCCGAGCAGGCGCTGCTGCGCTTGAGCGGCGAGCTCGAATCGGCCGTCTCCGGTGGCTGGCGCAGGCTCTTCACCGGTCAAGCCGCCGAGTCGCATCTGCGTGCGATGTGGGAACTGCTGATCGTGCACCGGGAGTTCTTTGCGACCTTCGGCGAAGGCCGGCCGTTTGCGCCGTACTTCAGCGGCAGCGGCCATCCGATCGAGACCATGGTCGATGACGGCCTGTTCGGTTACGACTGCCTGGGTTTTGTCGGCAGCTATCTGCATTGGGTCGGCCTGTGGCCCCGGGTGCCGACCTGCGAGGTGCCGCGCTATTCGCACTTCCTCAGGCTGGTGCCCGTCGAGCAGTTGACCGATCTGCGACCGCTGACGGTGCTGTACTGGTCCGGGACGGCCACGCAGCACATCGCCATCATCGACCGCGTGCACGATGCGGACCGCAACCATGCCCTGGTCGATCTGTGCCAGTCGAGCAGCGGCGGGCCCCAACTGAACGAGCGGGTGCGGATCGGACGCAATGGCGACCATCGCGCCACCATCGGTGCCACCGAGTACAAGAAGTTCGCCATCCGCGAGTCCGGCACGCCGGCTTGTCCGGTGATGGGTTTCGTCGTCGCGGCCCAGCGGGCGAGCTGGCGCTTGTCCGGCCACGAAAGCGTCGCCGAGGCGACACCGGACCCATGACGACCCCTTGGGCTTAGGGCAAGCGTGAAGCCCGGCACGTCCGGCCTGGCCTGCGGGCGCACCAGAATGCCGGCATGCCGACAGCCCAGGCGAATCCCGTGCCCGACGACAGCGAACTGAACGCCTTCTCGCCCCTGCACCCCGACGAATGGCTCAAGGCCCCGGGGCCGCTCTTGCTGGCACTGGAGGCGCGCGCGCCCTGGGAGGCGGCGGCCCTGCTGGCCAGCCTGCCGCTGCTGCGCAGCCGCGCCCCGCAGGGCGACGGCCACCCGGTGCTGGTGTTCCCCGGCCTGGGCGCATCCGACGCAACGACCCTGCCGTTGCGCAACTTCCTGCGCGAACGCGGCTGGACGCCTTATGCCTGGGACCAGGGACTGAACTTCGGGCCCCGCCATGGCGTTCTGGATCGCTGCCGCGCACAGCTGATGCAGATCGCCGACCGGCACGGCGTGGCCGCGAGCCTGGTCGGCTGGAGCCTGGGCGGGGTCTACGCGCGTGAGCTCGCCAAGGAGCAGCCCCAGCACGCGCGCTGCGTCGTCACGCTGGGCACGCCTTTCACCGGCCACCCGCGGGCGACGAACGCCTGGCGCTTCTACGAGATGGTCAGCGGTCAACGTGTCCACGATGTCGAGCTGCAGGCCCAGATCCGCATCACGCCCGATTGCCCGACAACCTCGATCTACAGCAAGACCGACGGCGTGGTGGCGTGGCAATGCAGTGTCAACCCGCCGTCGCCGCGGGCCGAGAACATCGAGGTCCAGGCCAGCCATGTCGGCATGGGCATGAACCCGCTGGCCTTGTTCGCGGTGGCTGACCGCCTGGCGCAGGACCCGGCGCAGTGGCAGCCGTTTGCGACCACGGGTGCGCGCCGCTGGTTCTTCCGTCAGGCCTGAGCCACCCCCAACGGCCCGCATGCGGATTTCTGCCAACGGCCTGGAGATCGAGGTCGACGTCCAGGGCCCCCCGAACGGCGAGCCGCTGGTGCTGATCATGGGCCTGGGCATGCAGCTTGTCGGTTGGCCGGACGAGCTGGTGCAGGCGCTCGTGCAGCGTGGCTTCTGCGTGCTGCGACTGGACAACCGCGACGCCGGCCTGTCCAGCGGCTTCGACCACCTGGGCGTGCCCAACCTGCCCTGGGCGGCGATGAAGCACTGGCTGCACCTGCCCCTGAAGGCGCCCTACGGCATCGCCGACATGGCGGCCGACACGCTGGGCGTGCTCGATGCGATGGGCTGGCAGCAGGCGCACGTCTGCGGCGCCTCGATGGGCGGCATGATCGCCCAGCACCTGGCGGCTCGGCACCCGGACCGCCTGCGCAGCCTGACGCTGCTGATGACGACCAGCGGCGCGCGCCACCTGCCACAGGCCAGCGCTCGGGTGCAGCGGGCCCTGTTGTCGCGCCCCGATGGCCGATCCACCGACGCAGTGGTCACGCACCTGCTGAACCTGGTGCGACTCATCGGCAGCCCGGGATACCCCTCGGAGCCTGAGCTCACGCAGGCTCGGCTGCGTGCCAGCGTCGAACGCGCCTGGCGCCCGGCCGGCACCGCCCGGCAGCTGGTTGCGGTGGCGGCCGACGGTGACCGCAGCCCAATGCTTGGCGGCATCACCGCGCCGACGCGGGTCATCCATGGCCAGGCCGACCCGCTGGTGCCGGTGGCGGCGGCTCACGACCTGGCGGCCAAGATCCGCGGCGCCGAGCTCGACCTGATCGACGGCATGGGCCACGACCTGCCGCTGGCGCTGCTGCCGCGGCTGGCGGAGGGCATTGCGGTCAATGCCGGTCGCTGGGCGGGCCGCTGAGCGAACCGGCGCTTTGTTGCAGCCGTGGCCCCTCTGGTCTAGCCGCCCCAACCGCCGGCCAGCGCGCGGTAAACCTGGACCAGGCCCGTGGCCGCCGTGGTCTGGGCTTGGGCCAGGCGGTCGCGTGCGGCGAGCAGTTCTCGCTCGGCCTCGAGCACGGCCCCGAAGTCGCTGGCGCCGACGTCGAATCGGGCGCGGGCGATTCGTGCAGCCTTGTCGGCGGCGGCCTCGGCCTCGAACAGCAACTCGCTGCTGCGCTGGGCGCGCGTGTAGCCCGACAAGGCGGTCTCGGTGTCCTGCAGCGCCACGAGCACGGCCTTGTCGAAAGCGGCGGCGGCGGCTTCGCTGCGTGCGTCGGCAGCGGAAACCGCCGCGGCCTTGGCGCCCTGGTCGAGAAACGACCACACCAATTGCGCCCCGAGGTCGAAGACGAAGGCCTGCGAGCGTCCCAGGTCACCCAGGCGGCCGGCGTTCAGGCCCAGACTGCCGGCGAGCTTGAGCTGTGGCCAGAAGCGGCCCCGTGCGGCGTCGCCGGTGGCGTCTGCCGCCAGCAACCGGGCTTCGGCGGCGGCCACGTCGGGGCGGCGGCGCAGCAGGCTGGCCGGGTCACCCACTGCGGTCAGCGCCGTGACGGGCAGGCCGGGCAGGGCCTGGTCGCGATCCAGTGCCGACAAGGCGACTGCGGCACCGCTGGCGGCACCGGGAGCCTGGCCACAGAGCACCGCCAACTTGATCCGACTGGCTTGCACTGCGGCGTCCAGCGCCGGCAGCTGGGCGGCGGTGGTGGCCACCAGGTTGCGCCCGCGCTCGCTGTCCAGCGCCGTGCCGCGGCCGGCTTCGACCCGCGCGAGCACGAGGCGCAGCGCCGCCATCTGGGTCTCGAGCGAGCGTGCCGCCACCGCCCTTTGGGCCTGCAGGCCGCGCAGTTGAAGATAGGTCGCTGCGACCTCGGCCGCCAGCGCCACCTGCGCCGCGCGCAGATCGGCCTGGCTGGCGCGCACCGTGGCAGCAGCCGCGCGCTGTTCGCCGGTGACAACGCCGAAGAGGTCGATCTCCCACTCCGCGCCGATGCCCAGACCGAACCGGTTGGACGCGCTGCCGCCTGAACGCGAGCGGCCCGCCGCGGCGTCGGCACTCAGGGTCGGCTTGCCCAGCGCGTTGCTGCCCTGCTGCAAGGCGCGTGCTTCGGCCAGGCGGGCGGCGGCGATGCGCAGGTCCAGGTTGCCGGCCAGAGCCAGCGCCATCACGGCGTCCAGTGTCGGATCGGCAAAGCGCTGCCAGAACGCCGCGACGGGCTCGGCAGCCGCTGCGACGCTGCCGGCATGCGCAAATGCGGCGGGCGCCACCAGGGCGGGTGCACGCGTCGGCTTGTCCGGCACCGCTGCACAGCCCACGAGCGCCAGGGCCGCAACCGCCAGAACCACCGGGCGCCCGATGGCTTGAAGTGCATGACGACGGGCACTCATGGCTGGCCCTCCCGGGTCGGCGGCGCGGGGTTGTCCGCCACCGATGGGGGATGGGCCGATGCATCGATGGCCGCCCGGAGCGCCTCGGCGCGGGCGCGCCGCTGTGCCGTGCCCTGGCGCAGCAGGGCGTAGAACACCGGGGTCAGAAAGATGCCGAACAGCGTCACGCCAAGCATGCCGCTGAAGACGGCGATGCCCATCGCACGGCGCATCTCGCTGCCGGCACCACTGCCCAGGATCAGCGGCAGCACGCCGGCGCAGAACGCAATCGAGGTCATCAGGATGGGACGCAATCGCAGCCGGCAGGCCTCGACGATGGCGTCGATGCACCCGCGACCGCGCTCTTCGAGTTCCTTGGCGAACTCGACGATCAGGATCGCGTTCTTGCACGCCAGCCCGACGAGCACCACCAGGGCCACCTGGGTAAAGATGTTCAGGTCACCGGCCTGCAGGAACGGCGGGAAGCTCGACACCCAGACCCCGAACAGCGCCGCCAGAACCCCCAACGGCACGATCAGCACGATGGCCAGCGGCAGCGTCCAGCTCTCGTATTGCGCCGCCAGCACCAGCACCACCAGAAGGACCGACAGCGCCAGCACGGCCGCCAGCGTCGGCACCCGCCACTGGGTGCCCGGCACGGCGACGTCGCGCGTCAGCCGGTCCTGGTAACTCAGCTCGGTCCATTCGTAGGTGATGCCACGCGGCAGCTGCGTCAGCAGGGCCTCGATCTCGGCCTCGGCCTGACCGCTGGAGAAGCCCGGGTTCGGCGCGCCGTTGATGTCGGCCGACGGGTAGCCGTTGTAGCGCGTCACGCGGGTCGGGCCGAATGTCGGCTCGACCTTCATCAGCGTCGCCAGCGACACGAGCTGGCCCCGGTCGTTGCGCGCCTTCAGGCGCAGGATGTCGTCGGCCTGGGCGCGGAACGGCGCGTCGGCCTGCACGATGACCTGGTAGGTCTTGCCGAAGCGACTGAAGTCATTGACGTACAGCGAGCCCAGGTTGATCTGCAAGGTGTCGTAGATCGAACCCAGCGGCACGCCCATCTGCTTGGCGCGTGTGCGGTTCACGTCGGCAAAGAGCTGCGGTACGTTGATGTCGTAGGTCGAAAACGGCGTGCCGATGCTCGTCTTGGGGTTGCCGTAGACCTGGCCCAGCGTGCCCCAGACGGCACCGAACAGGGCCTGCTCGCCCAGGCCGGCCCGGTCCTGGACCTGGATCTTGAAGCCACCCGCCGAGCCCAGGCCGTCCACTGCCGGTGGCGGAACGACAAACATGCGCGCGCCCTGGATCTGCTGGATCGCGCCGTTGACGGCGCCGAGGATCGCGAACTTGCTCTTGTCGGGCGTGGTCCGCTTGTCGAAGTCCTCAAGGCCGAAGAACACGATGCCTTCGTTCGGTGCAGCCGAAAAGCCGGCGATCGACAGCCCCGGGAAGGCGACCGAATCCACGATGCCGGGGACCTTTAGCGCGATCGCGCTCATCTCGCGGATCACGGCATCGGTGCGATCCAGACTCGCACCTGCAGGCAACTGCGCGATGCCGATCAGATACTGCTTGTCCGGTGCCGGCACAAAACCCGCTGGCAGCCGCGCGAACAAGGCCAGCGTCGCCGCGATCAAGAGCGCGTAGACCCCGAGGGCCAGGCCCTTGCGCTTCAGGATGCCCGAGACACCGCGGCCGTAGCGCTCGCTATTGCGCCTGAAGCCGCGGTCGAAGGCACGGAAGAAGCGCCCGAACGCGGCGTCCATCGCCCGCGTCAGGCCATCCTTGGGCGCGTCGTGCGGGCGCAGCAGGATGGCCGCGAGTGCCGGCGACAGCGTCAGCGAGTTGAAGGCCGAGATCAGCGTGCTGATCGTGATCGTGACGGCGAACTGCTGGTAGAACTGTCCCGACAGTCCGGGCACGAAGGCCAGCGGCACGAACACCGCGCACAGCACCAGCGCGATCGCGACGATGGGCCCGGAGACCTCGCGCATGGCCTGTACCGTGGCGTCGTGGGGCGTCAGACCGGCCTCGATGTTGCGCTCGACGTTCTCGACCACCACGATGGCGTCGTCGACCACGATGCCGATCGCCAGCACCAGGCCGAAGAGCGTCAGCGTGTTGATCGAGAACCCCAGCGCCAACAGCGCCGCGAACGTGCCCACGACGCTGACCGGCACCGCCAGCAGCGGGATGATCGAGGCCCGCCAGGTCTGCAGGAAGACGATCACCACCAGCACCACCAGCAGCACGGCCTCGATCAGCGTCTGCACGACCTTCTCGATCGAGGTCTGCACGAAGCGTGTCGGGTCGTAGACGATGGCGTAGTCCACCCCGGCCGGAAAGCTGGGCTTCAGGCGCTTCATCGTCGCGCGCACGTCGTTCGAAAGCGCCAGCGCGTTGCTGCCCGGGGCCTGGAAGACGGCGATCGCAGCCGCCTCCTTGTTGTTCAGCAGGCTGCGCAGCGCGTAGGTGTTGCCGCTGATCTCGACCCGGCCGACGTCCTTCAGGCGCACGAGGGCGCCGCTGGCGGTGTCGCTGCGCACGATGATCGCGGCGAACTCCTCCTCGGTGCTCAGCCGGCCCGGGGTGTTGATCGACAACTGGAACTCGGTCCCCGCTGGCGCCGGCGCTGCGCCGACGACACCGGCGGCGACCTGGGCGTTCTGCTCGCGGATCGCCGCCACCACGTCGCCAGCGGTCAGGCCGCGGGCGTTGAGCTTGTTCGGGTCCAGCCAGACGCGCATGGCGTAGTCGCCGGCGCCGAACATCAGCACGCTGCCCATGCCAGGCACGCGCAACAGCTCATCGCGCACGTTCAACTGGCCGTAGTTGCGCAGGTAGAGCGCGTCGCGGCTGTTGTCCGGGCTCGCCAGGTGCACGACCATGGTCAGGTTGCTGGCCTGCTTCTCGGTCGTCACGCCGATCTGGCGCACGATGTCCGGCAGGCGGGGGAGCGCCCGGTTGACGCGGTTCTGGACCGCGGTTTCGGCGGCATCGGGCGAGGTCCCGACCTTGAAGGTCACCGTCAGCGTCATGCCGCCGTCGGCGGTGGCCTGACTGTCGAAGTACAGCAGATTCTCGACACCGTTGATGGCCTCTTCCAGCGGCGCAGCCACGGTCTCGCTGATGACACGCGGGTTGGCGCCGGGGAAC
Organism: Rubrivivax sp.; assembly: GCA_021297985.1. Classification (GTDB taxonomy): domain Bacteria; phylum Pseudomonadota; class Gammaproteobacteria; order Burkholderiales; family Burkholderiaceae_C; genus Rubrivivax. The sequence goes on along the minus strand of JAJTGU010000166.1, from coordinate 3,812 downwards.
TGCGCCCGCACCACGACCTGCGGCGGCGCGACCTCGGGGTACTCCGAGATCGGCAAGCGGAAGATCGCCAGCAGGCCGATCAGGAAAATGAAGATCGACAGCACCGCGGCGAAACGCGGCCGGTCGATGAAGAAGCGCGAAATGTCCATGGGCGGTGCCGGCTCGTGTCGCGGGGCTTGCGCTTTACTTGCCGGCCGGAGCGCCGCCACCGGGTCCGCCGGCGGGTGGCGGGGGTGGGATCGGCATGCCCTCGGCATCGACCTTCAGCAACTGCGGCGTCACCGGAGCGCCCGGAAACGCACGCTGCAGGCCATCGACGATGATGGTCTCGCCGGCCTTCACGCCGCTCACCGCGCGCATGCCGCCGAGCAGAGCGCCGAGCTTGACCTCGCGAGGCGCGACGATGTTGTTGGCGCCGACCACGAGCACGGTCTTGCGCGTCTGGTCGGTGGCGATGGCCCGTTCAGGCACGGTCGCGGTCAGCGTCGGTGCGCCGCTGATCAGGCGCAGCCGAGCCGACAGCCCGGGCACGAAGCGACCCGTCGGGTTGGCGAACGCGGCGCGCATGCGGATGCTGCCGGTGGCCGGGTCGAGCCGGTTGTCGATGAAGTCGATCGTGCCCTTGTGCGGCAGGCCGTCCTCGTCGTCCAGACCCATCAGCACCGTCGCGCCCGGGGCGCCGGCGCGTTGCGCCGCCTGCAAACGCAGCAGCGTCGCCTCGCTGGCGTCGAACCAGGCGTGAATGCGGTCTGCCGCCACCAGGGTCGTCAGCACCGGTTCGCCAACACCGACCAGATTGCCGGCGGTGACGTTGGCGCGTGACAGCCGCCCGGCCACCGGGGCGACGATCCGGGTATAGCCGAGGTTGAGCTGCGCCTGGTTGAGGGCCGCCTGGGCCGCCTGGGCATTGGCCTCGCCGCTCTTGACGCTGGCGCGCAGCTGATCGATCTCCTGCTGGGACACGGCCTGCATCGGCAGCAGCTTTTCGGCCCGCGCGAGTTCGGCCTTGGCGAGGTCGACCTGGGTCCGCGTCGCCGCCAGCTGCGCCTCGCCACGCGACACTTCGGCGGCATAGGGCCGCGGGTCGATGCTGAACAGCAAGGCACCGCGTGCCACGCGCTCGCCGTCCTTGAAGTGCACCTGGTTCAGCGTGCCGGCGACGCGAGAGCGCAGCGCCACCGTTTCGGCGGCCTCCAGCCGGGCGCTGAAGTCTTCGGCCTGCTGCACGCTGCGCTGGGTGACGGGCGCCACGGCCACTGCCGGCGGTCCTTCCGGGCCCCCGGGGCCCGCCGAGTCGGCGCGGTTGCACCCGGGAAGCAGCAGCATGGCCAGCAGCGCGGTGGCCAGCATCGACATCTTGGGATCGAACATCTCAACTCCTGCCGTTGGCATCGGGGCCCCGGCTGTCAGCGTCATCTCCCCGCCATCCTAAGGGGCATCCGTGAAATGTTCCCGACAGCGGTCCGCCCCGGGGCCGGACCTGCCCGAATCGCCACCGGACGGGGTATGCGCTGAAATTCGCCGGTTACGAATAAATCCCTCAACTCCAGCGGAAGTGGGCCGAAAACCCGGCAGTGGCGAACCGCGCCAAGCCTGTGCACAGACCGACTCCTGAAACAACGCCGATCCCCATGAAGTCCATCCGTCGCCAACTGGCCCTCCTTGTTACTGCCGGCATCGTGTCGACCGTTATGGTCGCGGGCGCTGCCATGCTGACCAGCGACCGTGTCGACCGCAGCGTCGGCCAGTTGTTGCTGGCCAAAGACTTGACGGCCGACGTGCTGCCGCCGCCGCTGTACCTGATCGAGCTGCGCCTGGCCTTGGGCATGGTCGTGGACGGCAGCCTCGACGCGGCGAAGGGAAGTGCCGAAGTCAAGCGCCTGAGCGACGAGTACGCGGCCCGGTTGGCCTACTGGCGGGCCCAGGGACCGGCTGCGCCGGCCGCTGCGCGTGCGATGCTGAAGGACGCTGCCGGCGGGACTTTCATCGCCAGTGCGGCCGAAGTGGTCAAGGCCAGCGCCTCTGGCGACTCTGCGGCGGCGACCGCAGCGCTGAAGTCGGCGCACGGCCTGTACCTGGCGCACCGCGCCGAAGTGGACAACCAGGTCAAGGCGGCGCTGGCCGAGGCCGATGCCGCGCTGGCCGAGGTCGAGCGCATCGAGCGCATCGGCTTCTGGAGCGGACTGGCGCTGTTCCTGGCCAGCGTCGTGTCGCTGTTCGGCATCGGCCGCTGGGTCACGCGCGACATCTGGCGCGCCACCGGCGGCGAGCCGGCGCAGGCGGCGGCCGTGGCCGCCGAAGTGGCGCATGGCAACCTGGCCGTCGCGGTGCGAACCGAGCCCGGCGACGTTGCCAGCGTGATGGCCGCCATGGCCCGAATGCGCGACCAGTTGTCGGCGACTGTGGGCGTGGTGCGTCGATGCAGCGACAGCATCGCCACAGGCGCGGCCCAGATCGCATCGGGCAACCAGGACCTGTCGGACCGCACCGAGCGTCAGGCCGGCAACCTGCAGCAGACCGCCTCGGCCATGGAGCAGTTCAGCGGCACCGTCAAGCAGACGGCCGATGCCGCAACGCAGGCGACCCAGCTCGCGCAGCAGGCGGGCGACGTCGCGCGGCGCGGGGCCGACGCGGTGGGCAAGGTCGTTGGCACGATGCAGGAGATCACCGCCAGTTCGCGCAAGATCGCCGAGATCACCTCGGTCATCGACGGCATCGCGTTCCAGACCAACATCCTGGCGCTGAATGCAGCCGTCGAGGCCGCCAGGGCCGGCGAGCAGGGCCGAGGCTTTGCCGTGGTCGCCTCCGAGGTGCGCAGCCTGGCCCAGCGTTCGGCCGCTGCGGCCAAGGAGATCAACGCCCTGATCGGGGGCAGCGTGGCGCGCATCGAGGTCGGGGGTCATCAGGCCGCCGAGGCGGGCGCGACCATGGCCGACATCCTCGGACAGGTCGAGCGTGTCGGCAGTTTGATCGGCGAGATTGGCAGCGCGATGCGCGAGCAGACCAGCGGCATCGGCATGGTCACCCAGGCGATCGGTGCGCTTGACAGCTCGACCCAGCAGAACACCGCACTGGTCGAAGAGTCGGCCGCGGCGGCGGCGTCGCTGCGCGATCAGGCCGATGAGCTTGTGCGGGCGGTGGCGGTCTTCCGCATCGGCGCCGTGGCCTGAGCGTCAGCCGGGACCGACCTGCAGTGCGGCCAGCCAGCTGCGCAGCCGCATCGGCATCACCGGCTTGGGCAGCCAGGGCAGGGCGCTGTCACGGAGCCGTTGAAGCCGCTCGGGCGCCACGTCGCCGGTGATCACCAGTGCAGGCAACCCGGCGCCCCAGCGACGTCGAAGGGTCTGGACCGCGTGGACGCCGTCGAGCCCGCCGCGCAGCCGCAGATCGCTGACGATGCCGTTCACCATGGGCCGGCCCTGGGCCTGCCAGGCGTGCAGTAGTTCCCGCGGTTCGGACCCGGCCAACACGCGGTGGCCCCAGCGGTTCAGCAGCGCGGCCAGGCCGTCGCGGACTTCGGAGTCGTCGTCGATCACGGCCAGGCACAGGCCGGTGGCGGCCGCACCGGCCGGGTGTCCCTCCTTCTGCGGGTCGTCAGCGGCTGAAGGTGTTGAATCGCCCGCAACGCGTGGCAGGTCCATGCGAACGACAGTGCCACGTCCCGGTGTCGAGCGCAGTCCGATGCGGTGATCCAGCAGCCCGGCCAGGCGGCGCACGATCGACAGCCCCAGGCCCAGCCCACGATTGCGGTCGCGTTCGGCATTGTCGGCCTGGTAGAACTCGTCGAAAGCCTGGTCCACCACCTCTGGCGG